>CAZBIO010000195.1:0-19917 GCA_964491965.1 uncultured Cellulomonas sp. | reverse complement strand
ACCACCGGCCCGGCCGGCCCGGAAAGGTCCACCTCGACGCCGTCGTCGACGCCGCGCACCGCGGTGACGGTCCACCCGGCGGGCAGCTCGGGCACCGTCCACCCGTCGGCCGCGAGCCGCGTGGTGTACGCCTGCGACCCGGCGACGCTCGCGGCCTGTCCCAGCGCGCCCAGGGCGAGGCCCGGGTGCGTCGAGGGCACGACGGCGGGCCGCGCACCGAGCGCGAACAGGCTGGCGGCCATGAGCCCCACGCCCGCGATCGACCCGACGACGTACCGGGTGGCGCCGCGGCCACCGGAGACGTCGCCGCGCAGCACGCCCGACGAGCGGCCGGGCAGGGGCGTCGTCGGCGCGAACGGGTCGGTGTGGGTGGTCGGCGCCGGGGCACCGGCCGGCGCGATGGACATCAGCCGGGTGTGGAGCTCGGGCGGTGGCGCGGCCGGATCAGCGGCGGCGGCGAGGGCGCGATGGGCGGCTCGCGCCGCGGCCAGCTCCCCCGCACACCGCGGGCACGTCGCGACGTGGGCCAGCGCGCGCTCGGTCATGTCGGCGGGCAGCTGCCCGTCGGCGAGCGCGCTGAGCCACGACCCGAGGTGCGTCACCCCAGCACCTCCGCGGCCTCGTCGTGCGCCTCGCCGGCGGTCACCTCGGGGCGGCGATGCTCGAGCGCGACGCGCAGCCGTGCCCGCGCCCGGTGGATCCGCGACCGCACCGTGCCGAGCTTGATGCCCAGCGTGACGGCGATCTCCTCGTAGGACAGGCCCTCGATGTCGCAGAGCACCACGGCCGCGCGGTACTCCGGGGGCAGCTCGTCGAGCGCGCGCTGGACGTCGTAGTCGAGGTTGCCGTGCTCGAAGGCGCGCTCCGGCGAGGCGAGCTGGTCGCCCGACGGCCACTGCGCGGCCTCGTCGCCGGTGGCCTCCATGCGGATGCGGCGCCGGCGGCGGGCCTGGTCGAGGAACAGGTTGGTGGTGATGCGGTGCAGCCAGCCCTCGAAGGTGCCGGGCACGTAGGAGTCGAGCGAGCGGAACACCCGCACGAACGTCTCCTGTGTCAGATCCTCGGCGTCGTGCGGGTTGCCGGTCAGCCGGTAGGCGAGTCGGTACACGCGGGCTGAGTGCTCGCGGACGATCTCCTCCCACGTCGGGGCCTGCCACTCGGCGGGCGCGGTCATCGACTCTCCTCACGGACTCGGGACGACGCGTCCCATTGTCCCAGGTGCCTCAACGGCTTTCGCGCCCGGCGAGTTCCGCGTCCCACCGCCGCGTGCGCCTCACGGATAGCCTTGGCCCGGGACCGGTCGGAACACGTCCGACACCAGGAGGCCGACATCAGCACCGACAAGGCCCAGTCCTGGGCCTACAGCGAGGACTTCCGCACCGAGGACGACGTGCTGCTCGCCGCTCGCGAGCGGGCCGCCCAGCTCGGCTGCACCCCCGTCACACCGGGCGTCGGCGCCGCGCTGTCCGTGCTCGCCGCGGCCGTGCACGCCCACGCCGTCGTCGAGATCGGCACGGGCGCCGGCGTCAGCGGCCTGTACCTGCTGCGCGGGATGCCGCCCGAGGCCGTGCTGACGACCATCGACGTCGAGGTGGAGCACCAACGCGCGGCGCGCGACGCGTTCGCCGAGGAGGGCGTCAAGCCCACCCGCACCCGGCTGATCGCGGGCCGCGCGCCCGACGTGCTCCCGCGGCTCACCGACGGCGGCTACGACCTGGTGTTCGTCGACGCCGACCCCGACGGCTACCCCGGCTACGTGGAGCAGGCCGTCCGCCTGCTGCGGCCCGGCGGCGTGCTCGTCGTCGACGACGCGCTGTGGCAGGACCGCGTCGCGGACCCGGCGCGGCGCGACACGGTGACGACGATCGTGCGGGACGTCGGCCGGTCGGTCCGCGACGACCCCCGCCTCCTCCCGGCGCTGCTGCCGACGGGCGACGGCCTGCTGGTCGCGGTGCGCCGCTGACCGCACGTACATCTGCAAGTCCC
Source organism: uncultured Cellulomonas sp. (assembly GCA_964491965.1). Classification (GTDB taxonomy): domain Bacteria; phylum Actinomycetota; class Actinomycetes; order Actinomycetales; family Cellulomonadaceae; genus Cellulomonas. The sequence goes on along the minus strand of CAZBIO010000195.1, from coordinate 17,931 downwards.
GCCGGACCGCGCCTCGATCGCCTGGACCGAAGAGGGTGGGGCGGTAGCGACGCGACGAGCATCACGGCTGTGTCGGCGTCGGGGCATCCAACCTTGGTCCTGAACGGCAACGCGCAAATCCTGACTCGACGGCCGGCAGGAGCCCGCTACCCTCGCCGCCATGGGCCTCCAGGATGAGCCGCCTGTAGGTTCGCTGGCCCCCATACCGTGGGGGTCGCGACAAATGCGGCGTCTCGGAGACTCCATTCGGGACGGTACCCCGCTCAACGTAGGCGACCCGTCGTACGCAGATCTCATCGGCTGGCACAACGAGTTGGCCGTCTGTGTCCAGAAGGCCATCCGCGGGCTCGACTGGCAGAGTCTGCTCTGGGACCGGGCCGCTCCCCAGATCACATCGCGCGTCAAGACGCTCGACACGCTGCGCGAGAAGCTTCAACGCGACCGTTACCGGCCGCTAGATGGGGTGCAGGACATTGCCGGCGTGCGGTTTGAGGCCGAGATGACGCTCGAAGAACAGGACGTGGTGGCACAGGCGATCGCTGCAGCGTTCGACCATTGCGACACGTGCATCCACGATCTGCGCGAGGAACCTCACAGTGGCTATCGGGCCGTGCACGTCTGGCTGCGCCTGCCTCAGGGGCGGGTCGAGGTGCAGGTGCGCACACACCTGCAGGGCGCCTGGGCGAACGCCTACGAGGCACTAGCCGACGTGGTCGGCCGCCAGATCCGCTACGCCGAGCCCCATCCGAATTCCGAGATCCAGAAGCTCGTCATGAACCTGCAGGAACTGTCGCTGACCACCGGCGTTCACCTGGAACGCGATCGTCAGTTGGCGGCGAACTCCGAACTCGCCCTTGAGTACTCTAGGCGGGCGCCAGATGCGTCCCGCAGGTTCCTGCGAGAGCTCGAGTCGATGCTGCGCAAGCAGCGCGATGAGGTGCGACGCGTCGAGACGGAGTACACGGACATGCTCCGAAACCTTGCCGATCAGCTCAGCAGGCTCAGGAAGAGAGGTTAGGCTCCCGCCATGACCGCCTACGTGATCGTGTACAACCGGATCAGCGGCGAGGCGAAAGTCACCGAGTTCAGCGAGCCGGACGGCCACCGTTCTGCTCTCAAAATGAGGTTGGCGCTTGAGGCGGAGCGTGAGAGCGATGACGTCGAGATCGTCTCGCTCGTCAGTGACTCGCTCGAGACTGTCCGCAAGACGCACTCGCGCTACTTCTCCGCGGATCTCATCGACGCGTGACTCGCGCTCGTCGAGCATCCTTAGGCAAGCGCCCCGCTCCTGACCCTCGCAGCCGAGAGCCGGGCGCTTGTCTTTCGTGCGGCGAGCTTGACGCTGCGTTGGTAGGCAGATAGTGCGGCTGCCTGCGCAGTGTGAGAGCGCCTTGGCCCGCGTTGCCCAAGCAGACGGCCGCATCGGGAGGACCGGGGATCCAGCACCCGGTCGGAACTAGAGCAGGTGCTTGGGCGTCGCGACGTGCTGATCCCGATTGGCGCTCGACCAAGGGTTCGGTACTCGGACCTCGGCGAGATCACCGATCTCTCACGGTCGGCGCTCCATGCCAACAGGCAAGGCCACCGCAGGCGACGAGGTGACTCGGCGCTGGCACGGATTCCTCCGCGTTGGGACTCGTGGCACGCACACGGCACGGACTCCGTGGCCCGCGTCAACCTGTCGGCAACCGCACCTGCGATCTCGCAGGCCCACACTGCACGGCTTTGACCACGACAGACGCCCACAGTTGACCGCCGTGGATCGGCAGCCGCCCGGCTCGTCCGCGGCCCCGAGTCAGCGCAGCTCGGCGAGGTAGGCGAGCAGCAGGCGCGCACCGAACCCGGTGGCGCCCTCCGTCACCTCGTGCTTGTCGGCGGTCGCCCGCGCGGGCCCGGCGATGTCCAGGTGGGCCCAGGCGCGCTGCCCGACGAAGTGACGAAGGAACAGCGCGCCGAACACCGATCCGGCGCCGACCTTCGGCTCGTTCGACGTCTGACGCACGTCAGCGATCGACGAGTCCGTCGTGGTCGCGTACTCGTCGGGCATGGGCATGGGCCACACGCGCTCGCCCGTCGCGTCGCCGGCGGCCGCGAGCGCGGCCACCAGCTCGTCGTCCGTGCCGTAGAGCGCGCCGATGCCCGTGCCGAGGCCGATACGCGCCGCGCCGGTCAGCGTCGCGACGTCGACGAGCACGTCCGGGGCCAGGGTCGCGTCGGCGAACGCCAGGCCGTCGGCGAGCACCATCCGCCCCTCGGCGTCGGTGTTCTGCACCTCGATCGTCGTGCCGCCGTACGCCGTGACCACGTCCCCCGGCCGGTACGACGAGCCCCCGAAGTGGTTCTCCGCGATCGGCAGGACGGCCGTGACGCGGTGCACGGACCGCGACTGCGCGGCGCCGATCACCGTGGCGAGCGCCACTGCGGCGCCCGCCATGTCCGTCTTCATGGTCACCATCGACTCGCGCGGCTTGATCGACAGGCCGCCGGTGTCGTACGTGATCCCCTTGCCGACGACGACGACGTGCTTGCCGCCCGGCTCCGCGGGCTCGTACCGCGCGACGACGAGGCGCGGCGGCGAGGCCGAGCCCGCCCCGACGGCGAGGATCGCCCCGAAGCCCTCGCGCGCCAGCTCGCGCGGCCCGAGCACGTCGACGGTGAGCCCGGCCGCGGTGCCGAGCCGCCGGGCCTGGCCGGCGAGCCATTCGGGGTTCTTGGTGCTCGACGGCGTGTTCGCCAGGTCGCGGACCAGCCACGTGGCGGCCGCGGCGGTGCGCGCGGCGACCACTCCGGCGCCGATGCGCTGACCGTCGCGGCCGAGCAGCACCAGGTCGGCGGTGGCCTTCGGCTCGTCGCCCGTGGCGGCGGACGGGATGCGGTACGCGGCGAGCAGGTAGCCCTCGACGAACGCGCGCGTCGCCGCGGCCACCGTCGAGGCGTCGGCGGAGGGGTCGTCACCCAGGGTTGTGCCGACGGCGGCCACGCCGCGCACCGCGCGGGCCAGCGCCGCACCCGCCCGGCGCAGTGCCTCCGCACCGCCGTCCCCGGTGCCGACGAGCACCACGCGCGGCGGCAGCCCGGCCCACGGCAGCGAGATGCCCGAGCCCGCCGGGCGGGGCAGGTGGACGGTGTGGACCTCGCCCGCGGCGCCGGTCAGCCCGGCGCGTTCGGCGAGCTCGGCGAGGTCGATGCCGTAGCGCGCCGCCACCTGGGCGGTGCCGACGCCCGGCGTCAGCCCGTCGTCACCGGGGTGCGCGGGAGCGACGGGGACGGCGACGGCCTGGATGGACCCGTCTGTCAGCAGCGGCGTCCCGGCGAGCGGCGCGCCCGAGAGCGTGACGCTGGGCTGGTGCCGCGATCGTGGTGCGGCCATGCGTGGTCAGCCGACGGCGGAGGTGAGGGCCTCACCCAGCTCGGTCGCCTCGGTGGCGGAGAGCTCGACGACCAGACGACCGCCACCCTCGAGAGGAACCCGCATGACGATGCCGCGACCCTCCTTGGTGACCTCGAGCGGTCCGTCGCCGGTCCTCGGCTTCATGGCGGCCATGCGGGGCCTCTCCTTCACGATCGGTCGCCGTCCCCCTGGTCGGGAGGCCGGATGTCCGGCGCCCATTCTAGGTCACGGCACCGTCACGAGCCGGGCTCCGATCAGGGCGCGGGCGTCCAGGCGTCCCCGACGGTGACCCGCCAGACCCACCACAGCCAGGCCGCCTGACCCACGACGCACGCGACGCAGACCACCGCGAACCAGGCGCGGGCGCGGACGCGCGGCCGTGGCACCAGCCCCAGCACGGCCGCGGCCAGGGGAAACGCCAGCAGGCCGAACCGGACCAGGCTGGGTGTGTTGGGCTCGAGCACCGCCGCCAGGTACGCCGCGTAGGCGGCGGTCCACGCGAGCGGCTCGACCCCCAGCCGGCGGCCGGCCGGCGCCACCAGCAGCGCGACGAACGCCGCCACCGCGACGGCCCACGCCACCGCGAGCAAGGGCCGGTCGCGCAGCACCGGCAGCCAGCCGCCGAACGGGCCGAACTGCTCCACCGCGCGCCACGCCTGTTGGGTGCGCACGTAGGCGTCGGGCACCCCGGTCGCCCAGCCGCAGATCGCCGGCCACGCGAACGCCGACGCACCGGCGACCACCGCCAGGCCGGCTATCCCGGCCCACTCCCGCGCCCCGACGCGGTCCCGTCCGTGCCGCGCCCGCCACCACCGCAGCCCGGCGTGCGCGGCGACGGCGACGACCAGCGGCAGCCCGACCGGGCGCGTGAACCCGAGCGCGAGCACCACCGGCAGCGTCCACACATACCGGCGCCGGATGAGCAGCAGCAGCGTCGCGGCGACGAGCAGCAGCGCGAGCGACTCGGTGTACCCGGCCATCAGCACGGGCGACGCCGGGTAGAGCGACATCACCGCCACCGTGGCGAGCGGGAGCCCGGGGCGCGCGGCGACCGCGGCGGGAGCGCCCGCCACCAGCAGCCGGTGGACGACGAGCATGGCCGCCGCGCCCAGCACCACCGACGTCAGCGGCGCGACGAGATTCCAGTCGCCACCCGTCACCGTCATCGCCGAGCGCACCAGGAACGGGTAGAGCGGGTAGAACGCCCACCCGTTCTCCTGCACCGCCCCCGCCGCATCGACGGGCAGCTCCCGGGGGTAGCCGTGCTCCGCGACGTCCCGGTACCAGACGCCGTCGTACCAGGAGGCCAGGAACGTCGGGAGCGAATGCTCGGGCATCCCGATCACCGGCTCCTGCCGCGCCAGCACGGCGGCGAGGCCGGCGAGCGAGAGCAGGCGCGCCGCCGCGTACACGGCGAGCGCCTGGACCCACCACGGCCAGGTGCGCGGGTCGAACCGGGCCCGCGCCTCGATCGTCGTCTGCGTCACGGCGGCCAGTTCCCTTCGAACGACGAGACCCACGCCTGGCGGACCCACAGCACCTGCAGGCCGGCCATGAGCAGCACGACGAACACGAGCCACGCGCGCCTCCCGCGCGGGGTGCGGCCCACCGCCCCCGCGGTCGCGGCGCCGGCGGGGAACGCCAGCAGGAGGAAGCGTGCCAGGCTGCTGCCCGGCTCGGGCACCGCCACGAGGTAGGCGACGTACGCGATCGACCACGCGTGCAGCTCGCGGCCCAGCCGCCACGACGACGGCGCGAGCAGCACGGCGAGCGTGAACGCCCAGCCGGCTGCGACGACCACCAGCCACCACGGGCCGAACCAGTACTGCGGCACGTACGTCCACCCGACGAACGGCACCACCGAGTGCAGCCCGCGCCAGGCCTCCTGCGTCCGCACGAAGGCGTCCGGCACGCCCGTCACCCAGCCGCAGACCAGGGGCCAGACGAAGGCCGAGGCGACCGTCGCCGCCGCGAGGCCGGCGAGGGCCACCAGGTCCCGCGCGCGCATCACGTCCTCGCCTCGTCGTGCCGCCCGCCACCGGACGACGGCGTGGACGACGACCACGACGGCCATCGGCAGGGCGATGGGGCGCGCCACCCCGAGGGAGACGACCGCGAGCGCGGCCCAGCCGTACCGCCGGCGGATCAGGCCGAGCACCGCGCCCGCGACGAGCAGCAGCCCGAGCGACTCGGAGTACGCGGTCTGGAGCACCGGCGAGGCGGGGAACACGCAGACGAGCGCGACCGTCGCCAGCGGCAGCCCCGGCCAGGCGGCGACCGCCCGCGGTGCGCCCTCGGCGACGCACCGGTGCACCAGGAGCATCGCCGCCCCGGCCAGCACGGTGGACAGCAGCGGCGCGGCGACCTCCCACGGAAGGCGGGTCAGCACCATGACGCCGCGCGCCAGCGTCGGGTACAGCGGGTAGAAGGCCCACGTGTTCTGCTGCACCAGCCCGCCCGGCCCCACGGGGAGGGTCGCCGAATAGCCGTGCTCGGCGATCATCTGGTACCACGTCCCGTCGAACGGGAGCGCGACGAACTCCCAGTAGCTCGGCCGAGCCGGCGTCCAGGGGTTCGGGCCCTGGACGCGCGCCACCCAGGCGAAGACCACCGTCGTGAACACACGGCTCGCGGCGAAGACGCCGAGCACCTGGGCCCACCAGGGCCAGCGGCGCGGGTCAGCCCGGCTCGCCCCCGGCCCGGACGCCGCCTGTGACGGCGACGTCACGCCAGGCCCCGCACCGTCCCCGCCGGCGGACGCTCGCCGCGCACGCTCGCGACGAGGTCGAGCACGCGGCGTGTCGCCGCGACGTCGTGCGCCCGGAACACGCGCGCGCCCAGCCACGCGGCGACGGCCGTGGCCGCGAGGGTGCCCTCCAGGCGCTCGTCGACCGGCAGGCCCAGCGTCTCGCCGACGAAGTCCTTGCGGGACAGCGCCATGAGCACGGGGTGCCCCAGCGCGACGAGGACGGGCGTGCACCGCAGCAGGTGGAGCGAGTGCCACGTGTTCTTGCCGAAGTCGTGGGTGGGGTCGAGCAGCACGCTCGCCGGGTCGATGCCGAGCGCGACGGCACGGGAGGCCGCGGCGGTCAGGGTGGCGACGACGTCGTCGAGCACGCCGTCCACGTCGTCGCCGTAGGTGACGCGGAACGGGTCGGTGCGGGGCACGGCCCCGCCCGTGTGGGAGCAGACGACGCCCAGCCCGCGCTCGGCGGCGACCTCCATGAGTCCGGGGTCGTGGCCCGCCCACGTGTCGTTGAGCAGGTCCGCGCCCTCGTCGGCCACCGCCCGGGCCACCTCCGCGCGCCAGGTGTCGACGGAGACGAGCAGGTCGGGGTGGGTGCGCCGCACGTGCGCGACGAGCGGCACGATCCGCGCGATCTCGTCGGCCGCGCTGACCTCGGGGCCACGCCCGGCCCGCACGCCGCCGAGGTCGACGATCGTCGCGCCCTCGCCGGCCGCCCGCGCGACCGCGTCGCGCGCCCCGCCCTCGTCGTGCCGCGCGGGGGCGAAGAACGAGTCCGGGGTGCGGTTGACCACGGCCATCACGGCCGGGCCGGCGATCTCGCGGCCGCGCAGCCGCAGCGGTGGCGCCCCGGCGGGCACCCCCGGCAGCGTCACCACGTCTCGCCGTCCGCGGCCTCATCGGCAGCGGCGGCGGCCTCCTCCTGGGCCCGCAGGATCTCGTTGGAGCGGTCGACGACCACCCGGACGGCGTCGTCCGCGTCGTCGACCACCGTCAACAGGTCGACGTCCTCCGGCGAGATCAGCCCACGCGCGGCGAGCGTGCCGCGGATCCAGTCGACGAGTCCGGACCAGAAGTCCGTGCCGACGAGGACGATCGGGAAGCCGACCACCTTGCGCGTCTGCACCAGGGTGAGCGCCTCGAACAGCTCGTCGAGCGTGCCGAACCCGCCGGGCATCACGACGAAGCCCTCGGAGTACTTGACGAACATCGTCTTGCGGGCGAAGAAGTACCGGAAGTTGATGCCGAGGTCCACCCACTTGTTGAGGCCCTGCTCGTGGGGCAGCTCGATGCCGAGGCCGATCGACTTGCCGCCCGCCTCGGCGGCTCCGCGGTTGGCAGCCTCCATGATCCCCGGGCCGCCGCCGGTCACCACCGCGTAGCCGGCGCGCACCAGGCCCGCCGCGATGCGGCGCGCCAGGACGTACTCGTGGTCGCCCCTGGCGACGCGCGCCGAGCCGAACACGCTGACCGCAGGGCCGACCTCCGCCAGTGCGCCGAAGCCCTCGACGAACTCGCTCTGGATCCGCATCACGCGCCACGGGTCGTCGTGCAGCCAGCTGGTCCGCTCCCCGCGCGACAGCAGGCGCTGGTCGCTCGTCGTCTCCGGGATCAGGTTGCCGCGCAGCAGCACGGGGCCGCGGCGGTAGCCGTTGGACTTGCGACGCTTCGCGCGGCGGTCGCCGTCCGCGGTCTCCTCCGTCATGGGTCGACTCTAGGGCCGCGGGGTGTGGCGGCTGCCGGTGTCGGGGATGCGCATCCACGCGGCGGATGCACGCGGCGGTGCATCACTCGCGGCGACGTGCATCACCGGCGTCACGCGGTCAGCCAGGCGGCCAGGGCCGCGCGCACCTCCTCGACCTGGGCCATCGGGCAGCGCTCGTCGGCCGTGTGGGCCAGCAGCGGGTCGCCGGGGCCGAAGTTGACCGCGGGGATGCCCAGCTCGGCGAAGCGCGCGACGTCCGTCCAGCCGAGCTTGGCGGTGGGGACGCGGCCGGTGGTGCCGAGCACCGCGTCGACGAAGCCGCGCGCCGCCGGGTGGTCCAGGCCCGGGCGCGCGCCGGCGGCGACGTCGACGACCGCCACGTCGAACCCGTCGAGCACCTCGCGCACGTGGGCCTCGGCCTCGCCGGCGCTCGTCGACGGCGCGAACCGGTAGTTGACCGTGACGGTGCAGGAGTCGGGGATGACGTTGGGCGCCGTGCCCCCGGTGATCAGCGTGGCGTTGAGGCCCTCGCGGTAGTCGAGGCCGTCGACCGGGACGGTCCTCGGCCGGTACGCCTCCAGGCGGCGCAGCACCTCGCCCGCCTTGTGGATCGCGTTGACGCCGGTCCACGCGCGCGCGGAGTGGGCGGCGACGCCCGGCACATGCACGTGCGCCCGCAGGGTGCCGTTGCAGCCGCCCTCCACGCCGGCGGCGGTCGGCTCGCCGAGCACGGCGAAGTCGGCGGCCAGCCAGTCGGGGTGGCGGGTCGCGACCCGGCCGCGGCCGTTGAGCTCGGCGGCGACCTCCTCGTGGTCGTACAGCACCCAGGTGACGTCGTGCGCCGGCTCGGTCAGGGTCGCGGCCAGCGACAGGATTACCGCGACGCCGCCCTTCATGTCCACCGCGCCGCGGCCCCACACCACGCCGTCGGCATCGACGCGGCTCGGCAGGTTGGCGGCGATCGGCACCGTGTCGAGGTGGCCGGTGATCACCACGCGGCGGGCGCGGCCGGCGTGCGTCCGCGCGACGAGCGTGTCGCCGTCCCGGAGCACCTCGAGGTGGGGCAGGGGGGTCAGCGCCCGTTCGACGAGGTTCGCCAGCTCCGCCTCCTCGCCGCTGACCGACGGCACGTCGACCAGGGCGCGGAACAGCGTGAGCAGGTCGCCAGACGGATCGAGGGCAGCCACGGCCCCGACCCTAGGCCGCCCGGCACCCGCCGGGTCGATACTTCCGCGCCGTGGCGATGGTTCTGCCTATCGACCTGGCGCGGAACTATCGACCCGGGCGGCACGGCGGGGTGGGGACGGGGCGCGGAACTATCGACGCGGCGGGGCGGCGGGGCGGAGCCACGCGGCTCGCGGGCTACAGCCGCAGGCTCGCCGTCGTGGCGGTGATCGGCGCGGGCAGCTGACTGGTATCGGTGCCGGAGAGGTAGGCGTCGACGGCGCGCGCCGCGGCGCGGCCCTCGGCGATCGCCCACACGATGAGCGACTGACCCCGCCCGGCGTCCCCGGCGACGAACACGCCCTCGACGTCGGTGGCGAAGCCCTCGTTCCGCGCGGCGGCCCCGCGCTCGGTGACGCCCACGCCGAGCTCGTCGAGCAGCCGGCGCTCCGGACCGGTGAAGCCCATGGCGAGCAGCACCAGCTGCGCGGGGATCTCCCGCTCGGTGCCCGCGACCGGCTGGAAGCCTCCGCTCGGCGGGCCCACGTCGACGATCTCCAGAGCACGGACGGCGCCGTGCTCGTCGGGCAGGAAGCGCAGGGTGGAGGCGCCGTAGACGCGCTCGCCGCCCTCCTCGTGCGCCGACGACACCCGGAACACCGCCGGGTACGTGGGCCACGGCTGGCCCGCGGGACGGTCCTCCGGCGGGTGAGGCATGATCTCCAGCTGCGTCACGGAACGCGCGCCCTGGCGCAGCGCGGTGCCGAGACAGTCGGCGCCGGTGTCGCCGCCGCCGATCACCACCACGTCCTTGCCCGTGGCCACCGGCTGGTCCGGGACCTCCTCACCGCGCGCCGCGCGGTTGGCGGGCGGCAGGTACTCCATCGCCTGGAGCACGCCGGCCAGCTCGCGGCCGGGCACCCGCAGGTCGCGCGGCGTCGTCGAGCCGATCGCCAGCACCACGGCGTCGTAGCGGCGCACCAGCTCGCGCCCGGAGACGTCACGGCCGATCTCGACCCCGAGGTGGAAGCGGGTCCCCTCCTCCTTCATCAGCGCCAGGCGCCGGTCGAGGACGGACTTCTCCATCTTGAACTCGGGGATGCCGTAGCGCAGCAGCCCGCCCGCAGCATCCGCCCGCTCGTAGACGGCGACGGTGTGCCCGGCCTGCGTCAGTTGCTGCGCGCACGCGAGCCCCGACGGCCCCGAGCCGACGACCGCCACCGTGTGGCCGGTGTACCAGCGCGGCACCTTCGGGGTGACGAGGCCGCGGGCGAAGGCCTCCTCGACGATCGACACCTCGATGTTCTTGATGGTGGTGGGCGGCTGGTTGATGCCGAGCACGCAGCCGCTCTCGCACAGCGCCGGGCACAGCCGCCCGGTGAACTCGGGGAAGTTGTTCGTCTGGAACAGCCGGTCCGCCGCGTCGCCCCACTGGCCACGCCAGACCAGGTCGTTCCACTCCGGGATCAGGTTGCCCAGCGGGCACGAGAAGTGGCAGAACGGGACGCCGCAGTTCATGCACCTGCTCGACTGCTCGTGCAACAGCGCCAGGTACTCGGGGTCGCCGGGATGCGGCGAGTGCACCTCGCGCCAGTCCCCCAGCCGCTCGTCGACGGCCCTGTCCTCGGGCAGCGCGCGCTGCCGCACCCGGAGGAATCCCTTGGGGTCGGCCACGGGGTCACAGTAGGGGCCGGCCACCGGGCGCCCGAATGGCCAAAGTCCTGGTCCCCGTACTCTGTGGGCCATGACCGAGCGGACCGCCTGGGGGCATGGCCTGGCCACGGTGACGGACGAGGGGCTGGTGCTCGACACCTGGTACCCGCGACCCGCGCTCGGCGCCCCACCCGCCGGCGCCACGGTCCCCGCCGCGCTGGCCGCCGCCACCGGGCACGACGAGGCCCGCCGCGTACGCACCGAGGCGCTGACGACGGTGGTCGACCTCGACGTCCCGCCGGCGACCGCACCGGACGCCTACCTGCGGCTGCACCTCCTGTCGCACCGCCTGGTCGAGCCGAACACCATCAACCTCGACGGCGTCTTCTCGGTGCTGCCGCTGGTGGTGTGGACGTCGCTCGGTCCGTGCGCCGCCGAGGGGTTCGAGGAGACGCGCGTGCGGCTGCGCGCCCGCGGCCCGTTCACCGTCCACGGCGTCGACCGGTTCCCGCGGATGGTCGACTACGTGGTTCCCACCGGGGTGCGGATCGCCGACGGCAACCGCGTGCGGCTGGGCGCGCACCTCGCGGCGGGCACCACCGTGATGCACGCTGGGTTCGTCAACTACAACGCCGGCACCCTCGGCACCGCGATGGTCGAGGGCCGCATCTCCGCCGGGGTCGTCGTCGGCGACGGCTCGGACGTCGGCGGCGGGGCCTCGACCATGGGGACGCTGTCCGGCGGCGGGCGCGAGCGCGTGTCCATCGGCCGGCGCACGCTGCTCGGCGCCAACTCCGGCCTCGGCATCCCCCTCGGCGACGACTGCGTGGTCGAGGCGGGGCTCTACCTCACAGCGGGCACCAAGGTTGCCCTGATCGGATTCGGGGGCAAGGGGGGCACGGACGCCGGGCACGACGAGCCACGCACCGTCAAGGCGCGCGAGCTGGCCGGCTGCGACGGCGTGCTGTTCCGCCGCAACTCCGTGACGGGCGCGGTCGAGGCGGTGGCGCGCACCGGAGTGGCCGGTGTCCACCTCAACGCGATGCTCCACGACAACTAGCGAGGGCACCCATGGCCAGCAGGCTGCCGCACCGGCGCCGGACGCGCCGGGGCTGCGCGACCGCCCTCGCGCTCGCGGCGGGGCTCGTCGTGCTCGCGGTCGGGGCCGTCTGGGCGGTGGTCGCGGTCCTCAACCGGGCGTCCGGTCCGGTGGACGTCGCCTGCCACGCCGATGTCGACGGCACCGCCTGGCGCCTGTCCACCGAGCAGGCCGACAACGCGGCGCTGATCTCGGCAATGACGGTCCGGCGCGGCCTCCCGGCCCGCGCGGCGACGATCGGCCTGGCCACGGCGCTCCAGGAGTCGAAGCTCATCAACCTCGACTACGGGCACTCGGACTCGCTCGGGCTGTTCCAGCAGCGCCCGTCGCAGGGCTGGGGCACGCCGGAGCAGGTGATGGACCCGGTGTACGCGACGGGCATCTTCCTGGACCACCTGGTGCAGGTGGCGGACTGGACGCAGCTGCCCGTCACGGAGGCGGCCCAGGCGGTGCAGCGTTCGGCGTACCCCGACGCCTACGCGCAGCACGAGGGCCGGGCGCGGGCGTTCGCCTCCGCGCTGACCGGCTGGTCGCCCGCCACGCTGACCTGCACGCTCGAGCCGGCTGACGGCGCGGGCTCGTCGGACGCCGTGCTGGCACGCGTCGCGCGCGACTGGGGCGAACTGGTGTCGGGCGCGCCGGCGGCACCCGGCGGCACGACGAGGGCGACGCTGACGCTCGACGCGGCGGCAGTGGCGCCCGACGACCCCGCCCGGGCCGGCTGGGCGATGGCGCAGTGGGCCGTCGCGTTGGCCCAGCCGCTCGCCCTGGAGCAGGTCGCGGTGGCCGACGAGGTGTGGACGCGCGGTCACGACGCGTGGACGACCACGGACCCGGCCCAACCCGCCGGAACAGTGGTGCTCACGCTCGCGGGGTGACCGGTTACCGCTCCGCGACCGGGATGTACGTGCGCTCGGTGGCGCCGGTGTAGATCTGGCGCGGGCGGCCGATCTTGGTCTGGGGGTCGATCATCATCTCGCGCCACTGCGCGATCCAGCCGGGCATCCGGCCCAGCGCGAACAGCGGCGTGAACATCGCCTCGTCGAAGCCCATCGCCTTGTAGATGATGCCGGTGTAGAAGTCGACGTTCGGGTAGAGCTTGCGGGAGATGAAGTAGTCGTCGGACAGCGCGATCTCCTCGAGGCGCATCGCGATGTCGAGCAGCTCGTCCTGCACGTTGAGGGCGTTGAGCACCTCGTACGCCGACTTCTTCACGATGGCGGCGCGCGGGTCGTAGTTCTTGTACACGCGATGCCCGAACCCCATGAGCCGGACGCCGGCCTCCTTGTCCTTCACGCGGCGCATGAAGTCGGAGGCGTCACCGCCGTTGGCCTTGATCTCGGAGAGCATCTTGAGCACGGCCTCGTTGGCGCCGCCGTGCAGCGGCCCGGACAGCGCGTTGATGCCGGCGGCGACGGACGCGTAGATGTTCGCGTGGCTGGATCCGACGATCCGGACGGTCGACGTGGAGCAGTTCTGCTCGTGGTCGGCGTGGAGGATCAGCAGCTTGTCCAGCGCGCTGACCGCCACCGGGTTCGGGTCCCACACCTGGTACGGCACGGCGAACGCCATGCGCAGGAAGTCCTCGACGTAGCCCCGCGAGTAGTCCGGGTAGAGCAGCGGCTCCCCCTTGCTCGACCGCATGACATACGACGTGATGGTGCGCGTCTTGGCGAGGATCAGCACGGTGGCCAGCTCGACGGCCTCGTGGTCGAAGGGGTCGAGCGACTCCGGGTAGAACGTCGACAGGGCGTTGATCGCCGAGGCCATGACCGCCATCGGGTGCGCGCCGCGCGGGAACGTCCCCATGAACGTGCGGAAGTCCTCGTGCACCAGCGTGTGCCGGTTGACCCGCTCGGTGAACGCGTCGAGCGTCTTGGCGTCCGGCAGCTCACCGTGGATCAGCAGGTAGGCGACCTCGAGGAAGGTCGAGTGCGCGGCGAGCTCGTCGATCGGGTAGCCGCGGTAGCGCAGGATGCCGGCGTCGCCGTCGATGTACGTGATCTTCGACTCGCAGGACGCGGTGTTCATGAACCCCGGGTCGACGGTGACCATCCCCGTGTCACGCAGCAGCGACGAGACGACGATGCCGTCGTTGCCCTCGGTCGCCCGCACGATCGGCAGATCGCGGCTCTGGCCGCCGACGACGAGCTGGACGGGCGCCTGCGCCGTGACCGTGTCGATGTCCGTCATGGGTGTCCTTCCTGTGGCGTCCAGCCTGGGCCCTTGCGCATCGTTGCGCCCGGCTGGCCCGCGCAAGACCGCGGTTTTGGCGGGACTTTACCTTTTTGCGGTCGGGGACACCAATCCCCTACCGGGAATTTATCTTGATATCGAGGCAGTTGCGCCGGCACCCATCATGCACCCGCGAGACGGGTGCATGCTTCGCCGATCCGTTCGTCGGACGCCGTGAGCGCCGCGCGGACGTGGTGGGCGCCCGCTTCCCCGTAGAACGTCCCCGGGGCCACGAGGATGCCCAGGCCCGCCAGGTCGTCCACCGTGGCGCGCGCGTCCTGCTCGCCGGCGGCCGGGCGCAGCCACAGGTACAGGCCCGCCTCCGAGCCGTCCACGGCGTAGCCGGCCTCCTCGAACGCGGCGCGCAGCAGCCGGTGCCGCCGGGCGTAGCGCGCGCGCTGCGCGGCCACGTGCTCGTCGTCGGTCAGCCCGGCGACCATGGCGGCCTGCACGGGCGTGGGGACCATCAAGCCCGCGTGCTTGCGCACCTCGAGCAGGCGCCCGACGAGGTCGCCGTCTCCCGCCAGGAACGCGGCGCGGTACCCGGCGAGGTTCGACTGCTTGGACAGCGAGTAGGCGACGAGCAGGCCGGCGTGGCTGCCGCCGGTGACCCGCGGGTCGAGCAGGCTCGGCACGCCCTCGCTCGCCCACGGCTGGTCCCACGCCAGCTCCGCGTAGCACTCGTCGGACACGACCACCACCGGCCTGCCGTGGCGGGCCTGCGCCGCCCGGGCCGCCTGGACCACCGCGCGCAACGCCGCGACGCCGAGCACGGAGCCGTCGGGGTTGCCGGGCGAGTTGAGCCAGACGAGTCGCACCGCACCCTCGTCGTCGGCCGCGAGCCTGGCGGCGGGGTCCGCGGACGGCTCGGGCGACGCGCCGGCCAGGCGGGCGCCGACGTCGTAGGTCGGGTAGGCGGCGGCGGGGTGGAGGACGACGTCCCCGGGGCGAAGGCCCAGGAGCGAGGGCAGCAGGGCCACCATCTCCTTCGACCCGAGGGTCGGAAGCACGGCCGCGGGGTCGAGGTCGGGGACGCGGCGCCGGCGCGCGAACCAGCGGGCGACCGCCTCGCGCAGCTCGGGGGTGCCGTAGGTGGCGGGGTACCCGGGCGCGTCCGCGGCCGCGATCAGTGCCTCGCGGACGACGTCGGGCGTCGGGTCCACGGGGGTCCCGACGGACAGGTCGACGATCCCGCGGGGATGCGCGCGGGCGCGCGCGGTGGCCTCGGCCAGCGTGTCCCAGGGAAACTCGGGGAGCCGGTCCGTCAGCAGACCCATGCGGGCCTACTCGCCGGAGCGGCGCAGCGGCAGCGCGTCGACGATCGGGTGGTCGTGGTCGATCGGGCCGAGCTTGGCGGCGCCGCCGGGCGAGCCGAGCGCGTCGAAGAACTCGACGTTCGCCTGGTAGTAGTTGGCCCACTGCGGGGGCAGGTCGTCCTCGTAGAAGATCGCCTCGACGGGGCACACCGGCTCGCAGGCGCCGCAGTCGACGCACTCGTCCGGGTGGATGTAGAGCGACCGCCGACCTTCGTAGATGCAGTCGACCGGGCACTCCTCGATGCACGCCCGGTCCTTGACGTCCACGCAGGGCTCGGCGATCACGTACGTCACGGCTGGTCCTCTCCGTCCTCGGTCGACCTAGTATCCCCCACGTGTCCGACACCTCAGCCGAGCAGCCGTCCTGGCGGACGTGGGCCCCGGGCGTGCGCGTGGTGGTGCGCCGCGTGCTCGACGACGTGCCGCCGGACGCTCCCCCGCCGCACTACACCGACGTGCTCGGCGACCTGCTGTCGGTCGATGACGACGGCGTGCTGGTGCGCACGCGGCGCGGGGACGTGCACGTTCCCGCGGCGGCGATCCGGCTGACGAAGGTGGTGCCGCCGGCGCCCGAGCCGCGGAGCCGGCGGGGGCGCTGAGGGGCCGGCGGCCCGGGTTTGCGGCGGCGCGCCGGGCGCTGACCCGGGCTAACCCGCCGGCGGCGGCGCCGTGGGCGGCGGGCCGCAGACGATCTTGTTCTGCGGCCGGTAGCTGGTGGTCCACGACTCGGTGTCCTTGAGCTCCGCGCCCAGGAACGTCTTGCGCGTCACCGTCACCGTGAAGCCCGGGTTGCCGGCGCTCTGCGCGGAGCAGGTGGGCGACTGCGAGTACACCGTCGTCGTCGCGCGGACGTTGGAACGGCCGCTCGTCGACGACTCGACCGTCCAGTACGGCGTGCTCCAGAGCCGCACGTGCGATTTGCCGTCGCCGAGCCAGCCCTGGACCAACACCCCGTACGGCGTGTTGTTCTTCCACCGCATGTCGAGCGTGCCGGTGAAGATCGTCGCCTCGCGGCCCTCGGGGTAGCGCGAGAAGTACTCCGAGTGCGGGTGATGCTCGACGATCTCCATGCCGGCGAAGTACGCGGCGTTGAACGTCGTGGTGGACACCTGCGACAGGCCACCGCCCCAGGCATCGGTGTGCTCGCCGCTGACGATCGCCCCGGCCTTGACGAACCCGTGGTCGGCATCGATCGGGCCGAGCGCGTCCGTCAGGCTGAACTCCTCGCCGGGGCGCACCAGCACACCGGTGATGTTCGCCAGGCCCTGGGCGATGTTGATGTCGCGGATGTGGTCACTGGTCAGCGGGACCGCGAACTCGCCCACCACCTGACTGACGCCGAGCGCCGTCAGCGCCTCCGTCGACTGCGCGGGGTCGGTGGACGACAGCTCGACGCTCGCCTGCCGGCCCGTCGGCTGGGACGCGGCCGTCGCGACCGCCTGCGCCACCGCGGCCGGGTCGAGGCGGGTCCCCGGAACGCCGGGAACGACCACCGGGTGGTCGTCCTGGAACTCGAAATGGGCGTCCGCGGCCGGGGTCAGCAGGTCGGGCAGCTGGGCGAGGATCTCGTCCGCGACCGCCTGCCCGTCCAGCGTCAGCACCAGCGCGCCGTCCTGCGGCACGAACGACGCGTGGGAGGCGATCTGTGCCCCGGTGAGGGTGGCGCTGCGCCCGTTGACGCTGACGGAGACCGGGCCGGCCGGCACGTTCTGCGCCACCTGCGACAGCGTCTGGTCGGTGACCTCCTGCGTGATCGCCGGGGTCACCGGGGTCACCGGCAGCTCGATGGGGCGGGCCGCGACCAGCCACGTGTCGGCGATCTCGGCGACCGCCGCCGCCTGGTCCAGCTCCCACCCGTCCGCAGCCGGCGTCGCGTGCGCCGTGCCGTCGGCGAAGACGATCGCGCCGTCCACCGGGTCCGCGCGCAGCGAACCGGCGACGCCCGCGAGCGCGGCGGCGAGCTTGGTGGTGTCCACCGCGGTCACCGGCTCCACCTCGCCGAGGCCCACGACCTGCGTCCAGAGCCGGGCCGGGTCGGCCAGCCGCACGCCGGTCAGGCCGTCGACGGTCGCTTGCGGGTCGAAGACCAGGCCCGCGGCGGCCGGGTCGATCTGCGCGTTGACGTCGTTGGCGACGACGTCGAGCGGGCGGTCCGTCGCCGCGGTCAGCTCGGTGTCGAGGCGGGCCACCGCGTCCGACGAGGTCAGCCCGCCGATGTCCACACCGGCCACGGTCGCGCCGCGGGGCACGCGGTCGCCCATCGCGTAGGAGGCGCCCACGTACGCCCCGCCGAGGAGCACGACGACTCCCGCGGCGATCGCGAGGTTGCGCGGCCAGTGGCTCTTGTGGCGCTGCTCGGGGAACTCGTCGAGCACGCTCGGCTCGTGCGGCCGCGCGGACGTGGGCACCGGGCCGGCCGTGACCCGCGGGCTCGCCGCCGGGGCCGACGAGGTCGCGGGGAACGCCCTGACGCGCGCGGGTGCCGCCGCGGGAGCCGGGTCGGACTCGGGATCGGGATCGGGCTGCGGCTCGTCGTCGCGGACCGGCGACATCATCACCGTCTCGTCGGCCGGAACCACCGGGGCCGCGTCGGACGGAGCCAGAACCACAGTCTCGTCGGCC
>CAZBIO010000194.1:0-2529 GCA_964491965.1 uncultured Cellulomonas sp. | reverse complement strand
GGACCAGGACGTCTACGTGTCGACCGTCGGCGGCGCGCGCGTCGTGGAGCCGGCCGCGGACCTGGCGGTCGCGCTCGCCGGGGTGTCGTCGTTCTTCGACCGCGAGCCCGCGCGGGGGCTCGTCGCCGGCGGCGAGGTGGGGCTGGCGGGCGAGATCCGGCCGGTCGCCGGGGTCAGCCGCCGCCTCGCCGAGGCCGCGCGGCTCGGGTTCCGGCGGGCCGTGGTCCCGGCCGCGTCCGACGAGGGCGTCGTGCCCGAGGGCATGCGCGTCACGCGCGTCGCGGTCGTCCCGTCCGCCGTCCTCGCGGCCGGCCTCGCGGAGGCGGAGGACCGCGCGCACGGGGGCCGGCCGGCCGCGCGCGAGTCCTCCGGGGAGCTGCCTGCGGGGGTCAGCCGACTGCCGTCCCGGCCACCGTTCTGAGCCGGGCCGCGGAACCCCCTGCCAGTACGATCGACGCCGTGGCCAACCCGTCGCAGGACGAGCAGCTCCGCGCGACCCTCGCCGCCGTCGCGCCGGGCGGCGAGCTGCGCGACGGCCTCGAGCGAATCCTGCGGGGGCGCACCGGCGCGCTGATCGTGCTGGGCATGGACGACGCGGTCGACGCGCTGTGCTCGGGCGGGTTCGTGCTGGACGTCGACTTCTCCGGGACGCGGCTGCGCGAGCTGGCGAAGATGGACGGCGCCGTCGTCATCGACACCGAGACCAACCGCATCGTCCGGGCCGGGGTCCAGCTGCTGCCGGACCCGACGATCGCCACCAGCGAGTCGGGCACGCGGCACCGCACGGCGGAGCGCGTCGCCAAGCAGACCGGCCACCCCGTGATCTCGGTCTCGGCGTCGATGCGGATCATCGCCATCTACGTGGGTGACGCCCGCCACCAGCTCGACGACTCCCCGACCATCCTGTCGCGCGCCAACCAGGCACTCGCGACGCTCGAGCGGTACAAGGCCCGGCTCGACGAGGTGACCGGCACGCTGTCCGCGCTGGAGATCGAGGACCTGGTGACGGTCCGCGACGTCTCGGCCGTGGTGCAGCGCCTGGAGATGGTGCGCCGGATCTCCGAGGAGATCGACGGGTACGTCGTCGAGCTCGGCGCCGACGGGCGGCTCCTCGCCCTCCAGCTCGACGAGCTCATCGCCGGCTCGGGCGCCGACCGCGAGCTGGTGATCCGCGACTACGTCGACACCGCCCGCCGCGCCACCGACCTGGTGCTGAGCGCGCTGGCCGAGCTGACCAGCACCGAGCTGCTGGACCTCGCGCACATCGCGCGCGTGCTCGGCCTGCCCGGTGGCGACACGCTGGAGAACGCCGTGGCGCCGCGCGGCTACCGCCTGCTGTCCCGCGTCCCGCGGCTGCCCGCCCCCGTGGTGGACCGGCTGGTGCAGCACTTCGGCGCGCTCCAGAAGCTGCTGGCCGCCGGGGTCGAGGACCTCATGTCGGTGGACGGCGTCGGCGAGCTGCGCGCCCGCACGGTGCGCGAGGGGCTGTCGCGCCTCGCGGAGTCGAGCATCCTCGAGCGGTACGTGTAGGTCGCCGACAGGTGTGCCGCCCGGCCGTCAGTGGAGGACGAACACCGTCGGACCGCCGCTGGTCCCCGCGAGGCTGACCGTCGCCTGGTACGTGCCCGGCTGGGGTGGCGACTGCCCGGCCGGGCACCCTTCGGCCGAGCGCTCCCGGTTCCACGCCAGCTGCGTGGTGTCCGCCATGCCGGGAGCGAGGAGCAGGGTGCGCGCCGGCGCGTCCGCGGCGAGGCAATCCTTCGACGACCACACCCGGTCGGAGCCGGACACGACGACGACCTCGCGGTTCGCCTCGCCGGCGTCGATCAGGCAGTCGGTGGTGCCCGTGTTGGTGATGGTGATGGTGAACGTCGCGGCGGTGTTCGCCGGGAACTCGGCGGCGTCGGCCGCGATCGCCACCGTGAGGGTGGGTGCCGCGCAGTCGGCGTAGCTCGCGTCCGCCGGCGCATCTGTCGTCGTGTCCTCGCCCGCTGCGGCTTCCTCGGCGTCACCGGTCGCGTCCTGCGCGGGCTCGGAGGTCGAGGGCGCGGTCGAGGGTGGCTCCTGGTCACCCTCGGTCGAGTCGAACACCGACCGCAGGACGGCCCGGACGCCCAGGACGATGCCGACGACCACGACGAGCGCCAGGACCAGCACGACGATCCTCCGCCGCCGGTACACCGACGCCGGAAGCCTGCCCGGCCGCCCGTCTGCCATCCGCCACCTCCGCGTCGAAGGTAACCGGCGAAAGCGGCACCGCAGGGGCGGCGCGCCCGTCGCCCGACGGCCGCGTGGCGCTGCCACTCCACCGCGTCGCGCGCCCTGTGGGTGGACTTCGGTCCGCCACGCGGCCCGAACCCCACCCACGACGAGTCGAGTGCCCGCCGAGGCGCCACCCCGCGGACGCGGCCGGCGCGCGCAGGTGGCGGCGCCGCGCGGCCCAACACCGCCACGCGGCCGATCGCCCGGCCCGGCCGCGGCCGCGCGCCCACCACGAACCCGGCGGCGGGGAACAGCGACAGGGGGGCG
>CAZBIO010000193.1:0-6067 GCA_964491965.1 uncultured Cellulomonas sp. | reverse complement strand
GGCCGCAACGCGGCGCGCCCGTCGATCGTGCTCGCGGCGACGTGTCTGCTCGTCGGTGCCCGCGGGCTGCGGCGCGGCCACCGGCTCGCGTGGGGCGCGACCGTGGGACTCCTCGGCCTGTCGGCGGTGCTGCACCTGTGGCAGCGGCTCGACTTCCCGGCGACGGTCGTCGTGCTGGCGGCGGCGGCCTGGCTGGCGACGCAGCGCCGGGCATTCCCGGTGCTCCCGAGCCGCCGCGACGTGCGGAGGGCCGCCGTCCTGGCGCTGTCGGGCGGGGCGGCGCTGGCCGGCGTCGTCGCCGCGTTCGCGCTCGCGGCCGACCGCGACCCCGTCCGCCGGGTGGAGCTCCACCGCGTCTCGACGGGGATCGCCGCGGCGGTGGGCGCGGTCTTCGTCGTCGTGCTGCTGTGGTCCCTCACGTCGGCGCGGAGCCCCTCGCCGCTGCCACCGGTGGCACACCTCGCCGAGCGCGAGCGTGCGCGCGCCGTGGTGCGGGCCCACGGCGGCGGCACGCTCGACTACTTCGCATTGCGCGACGACAAGGACTGGTTCTTCGTCGGGCACTCGGTGGTGGCGCACGCGGTGCGGGGCGGCGTGTGCCTGGTCTCGCCCGACCCGATCGGACCCGTCGAGGAGCGGGCCGAGGTGTGGGCGGAGTTCTGCGACTACGCGGCGACGTACGGGTGGTCGCTCGCGGTGCTCGGCGCGTCCGCCGACTGGCTGCCGGTCTACGAGGCGTCGGGCCTGCGGTCGGTGTACCTCGGCAGCGAGGCCGTGGTCGACGCCACCGCGCTCGACCTGACGGGCCACGCGCACAAGGGCCTGCGCAATGCCGCGAGCCGGGTGGAGCGCGCCGGTTACACCACGCAGGTGGTCGCCGCCGCCGCGCTGGACGACGAGGCCCGCCGGCAGATCGCCGAGATGGCGGGCCAGTCGCGGCGCGGCGAGGCCGAGCGCGGGTTCTCGATGACCCTGTCGCGACTGCTCGACCCGGCCGACGACCTGCTGGTGTCGGTGACGCGCGACCCGACGGGCCGGGTCGACGCCTTCTGCCAGTGGACGCCGTGCGACGGCGGCTGGTCGCTGGACGTCATGCGCCGGCGGCTCGACGCCCGGCTGCCCAACGGGCTCACCGAGACCACCGTGGTGCGGACGGTCGAGGAGGTGGTCCGCCGGGGCGGGCGCCGCGTCGGGCTCAACTTCGCCGTGATGCGCGAGGTGCTGACGGGCGAGGCCGGCTCGCCGTGGGAGCCGCTGGTGCGCCCGCTGCTGCAGCGGCTGTCCGAGCAGACGCAGATGAGCACGGTCGCGACGTTCAACGAGAGGTTCTCGCCGCAGTGGGTGCCGCGGTACGTGGTGCTCGACGCGGCGGAGTACGTCGCGACGCAGGCCCTGGTGATGGCGGGCGCCGAGGGGATCGGCGAGCTGCCTGTCATCGGGCGGTTCCTCGTCGCGCGGGGGCGGGGCTAGCTTCCCGCGAGATGCCCGACGAGCGGCCGGGCTGTGGCGGGTTCGTCGTGCCCGACGAGGTCACCGGCGTCCGTGCCGGCGCCGTGCCCGACGAGCCCATCGGCCTCCGCCCCGGCGAGCACCCCGGCGCCGCCGTCCGCGCCGACGAGCCCACCGGTCTCCCCGCGCGCCGCGGCGTCGACCGCGGCGAGCCGCTCCTCCTCGATGAGCCGCCGGCGCCGGTGCACCCAGGCGACCGCCATCGGCGCCCACGCGCCGAACCACGCGAGCGGCCCGGCGAGGCACACACCCCAGAACCCGACGTGCGGCACCAGCACCAGCCCGGCGACGACGCGGAAGACGAGCTCGCCGACGCCCCCGAGCGTCGGGACGGCCGCCTGGCCCAGGCCCTGGAGCGTGTTGCGCAGCACGAACATCGAGCCGAGCAGCATGTACAGCGAGCCGTTGAACACCAGGTAGCGGTGGGCGAGCGCCACCACCTCGTCCTGGCCCTGCCCGACGAACAGCCGGATCATCGGGACGGCGAAGACGACGATCGCCGCGCCGACGACCAGCGCGGCGACCAGCGAGAGCATCGTGGTGCGGAACACGCCCTCGCGGATGCGGCGCCACTGCCGGGCGCCGCGGTTCTGCGCGCAGAACGTTGCGATCGCCACGCCGAACGACGTCAGCGGCGTGACGGCCAGCTGGTCGATGCGGACCCCCGCGGTGAACGCGGCGACCGCGTCCGCCCCGAGGCGGTTGACCGAGTACTGGAGCACCAGCGTGCCGAGGGCGATCACGGACATCTGGAAGCCCATCGGCAGGCCCATGCGCGACGGCTCGACGAAGTCGCGCCGCGTCAGCCGCCAGTCCTCGCGGCGCACGTGCAGCTCCGGCATCCGGGCGGCGACGAGCCACAGGCACAGCCCGACGGAGACGAGCTGCGCGACGACCGTGGCGAACGCCGCGCCGCCGACCCCCATGTGGACCGACCCGACGAACAGCACGACGAGCCCCGCGTTGAGCACGCTCGAGACCACGAGGAACACCAGCGGCGTCCGGCTGTCGCCGAGCGCGCGGATGATCGCCGACAGGTAGTTGAACGCCACGGTGGCGCCGGTGCCGAGGAAGGTGACGACGAGGAAGGTCGTCGAGTCGGGCAGCAGCTCCGACGGGGTGTCGAGCAGCCGCAGAAGCGCCCGGGCGCTGCCGACGCCGACGAGCGTGATCACCACGGCCAGCGCCACCGAGATCACCGTGCCGGCGGCGACCGACCGCCGCACGCCCGCCATGTCCCCTGCGCCGAAGGCGCGCGCCGTCGGGATCGCCAGGCCGTTGCAGGCGCCCCACGTGAACCCGACGAGGAAGAACACCAGGCTGCCGGTCGCGCCCACCGCCGCGAGCGCGTCGAGCCCGATCAGCCGCCCGACGACCGCCGCGTCCGTGAACGAGTACACCTGCTGGAACGCGTTGCCGAGCAGCAGCGGCAGCGTGAACAGCACGATGAGCCGGGTGGGCGGCCCGACGGTGAGGTTCCTGGTCATGTCGCGACGAGGCTAACCCCGCCCCCCGACATTCGTCGAATCGTTTCGACAGCGCCTCACCAGCAGTAACGTCCGAGCAAAGCAGGGCTATAGGCCCGGATTGCTCGGACGCAACGCACCCCGGAAGCGCAACGTCCGAGCATCTGTGGCCTAGAGGCCACGTTTGCTCGGACGTTGCGGGGGACGGGTGAGTGGGTGGAGAGGGCGCGGTCAGTCGGTGGCGGAGGGGGTCGCCAGGCCGGCGGCGATGAGGTCCATGACCGACGAGTCCGCGAGCGTGGTCGCGTCGCCGACCACCCGGTGCTCGGCGACGTCGCGCAGCAGCCGCCGCATGATCTTGCCGGCTCGCGTCTTGGGCAGCTCCGGCACCACGAGCACCTGGCGCGGCTTGGCGATCGGCCCGATCTGCGTCGCCACGTGCCCGCGCAGCTCCGCCTCGACCTCGGCCGGCGTCGCCGCCTGACCCGGCGAGTCGCCGCGCAGGATGACGAAGGCGACGACGGCCTGCCCGGTGGTCTCGTCGGACGCCCCGACCACGGCCGCCTCCGCGACCCACGGGTGCGCGACGAGCGCGGACTCGATCTCGGTGGTGGACAGCCGGTGCCCGGACACGTTCATCACGTCGTCCACCCGGCCGAGCAGCCAGATGTCGCCGTCCTCGTCCTTCTTGGCGCCGTCTCCGGCGAAGTAGATGCCGCGGA
This sequence comes from uncultured Cellulomonas sp., assembly GCA_964491965.1. Lineage (GTDB taxonomy): Bacteria > Actinomycetota > Actinomycetes > Actinomycetales > Cellulomonadaceae > Cellulomonas. Next base: position 2,370 of record CAZBIO010000193.1, on the reverse strand, counting down.
ACCGCGACCAGTAGGTGTCGACGTAGCGGTCGGGGTCGCCCCAGATGCCGCGCAGCATCGCCGGCCACGGCTCGGTGAGCACCAGGTACCCGCCGCTGCCGTTGGGGACCGGGTGTCCCTCGTCGTCCACGACGTCCGCGGCGATGCCGGGCACCGGCACCTGCGCCGACCCCGGCTTGGCGACGGTGACTCCCGGCAGCGGGCTGATCATGATCGCGCCGGTCTCGGTCTGCCACCACGTGTCGACCACGGGCGTGCGGTCGCCGCCGATCACCCGGCGGTACCAGGTCCAGGCCTCGGGGTTGATCGGCTCGCCCACCGAGCCGAGGACCCGCAGCGAGGACAGGTCGCGCGCGGCCGGGATGTCGTCGCCCCATTTCATGCACGTGCGGATCGCCGTCGGCGCCGTGTAGAGGATCGAGACGCGGTACTTCGCGACGATGTCCCACCACCGGCCGCGGTCCGGGGTGTCGGGCGTGCCCTCGTAGATCACCTGCGTCGCGCCGTTGACCAGCGGGCCGTAGACCACGTACGAGTGGCCAGTGACCCAGCCGATGTCGGCGGTGCACCAGTAGACGTCGGTCTCCGGCTTGAGGTCGAACACGTTGAGGTGGGTGTACGCCGACTGCGTCAGGTAGCCGCCGGTGGTGTGGAAGATCCCCTTCGGCTTCCCGGTGGTCCCGGACGTGTAGAGGATGAACAGCGGGTGCTCCGCGGGCAGGTCCACCGGCGTGTGCTCGTCGGACGCGGACTCGACGGCCTCGTGCCACCACAGGTCCCGGCCGTCCGTCCAGTCGACCTGTTGTCCCGTGCGGCGCACGACGAGCACGTGCTCGACGCTCGGTGCACCCTTGGCCAGCGCCTCGTCGACCGCCGGCTTGAGGGGGGAGACGTTGCCGCGCCGGAACCCGCCGTCGGCGGTGACGACGAGCTTCGCCTCGGCGTCGAGGATGCGCGAGTGCAGCGCCTCGGCGGAGAAGCCGCCGAAGACGACGGAGTGCGGCGCGCCGATCCGCGCGCACGCCAGCATCGCGACGACCGCCTCCGGGATGAGCGGCATGTACATCGCCACGCGGTCGCCCGTGCGGATCCCCAGGGACTCGAACACGTTCGCGGCGCGCGACACCTCGCGCTGGAGGTCCGCGTAGGTGATCGCGCGGGAGTCGCCCGGCTCGCCTTCGAAGTACAGCGCGACGCGGTCGCCGCGCCCCTGCGCGACGTGCCGGTCCACCGCGTTGACACAGGCGTTGAGGGTCCCGTCGGCGAACCACCGGGCGAACGGCGCGTCCGACCAGTCGAGCGTCTGCGTGAAGGGCGTGGCCCACGTCAGCAGCTCGCGCGCCTGGTCACCCCAGAAGCCGGGGCGGTCGGCGGCGGCCCACGGGTACAGGTCGCGCGTGGCGTTCGCCTGGGCCGCGAACTGCGCACTCGGCGGGAACCGGCGCTCTTCGACCAGCAGGTTCTCGAGCGTGTTCTCGGGGGTCGCCTCGGACTGCGGCTCGGTCACGGTTCCTCCAGCAACGACGGCGGTGCGGGTGACGTCCTCGGAGGGACTTTAGACCCAGACGCTGCGCCGCCGCGTGCGGGGTCAGGCCGCGCGGTGGCGCTCCCGGAACGCGCCGAGGCGGATGCCGTGGCGGCGTGCCACCGCCGAAACGATCCCGCTGGCCAGCAGGAGGCCGCCGATCGCGAGCAGCATGCCCGACGTCATGGAGACCACGGTCTGGATCACCGTCAGCTCCCACTCGTCGCTCGACAGCACGTCGAGCACCGCGGTGCGTGCCAGGCCGGGCGCGAAGACCGCGAAGCCTCCGGCCAGCGTGAGGATCGTGCCGCCGACGAGCCCCACGGACGGGGTCCACAGGGACAGCAGCGCGCACGCGACGAGGAGCAGCACCCCGAGCGTCACCAGGGCGATGCCGAGGCTCTCCACCTGGGCGATCCAGCCGTCGACCTCGACCGCGAGGATCCGCGAGTTGCCGAGCAGCGTCACCGCCGCCGCGACCAGGGGCAGGACGATCCCGACGATCACACCGGCCACGTGGGTCCCCACGGTGATGGTGCGCGGCGCGTTGGGGTCGGGGAACAGGGACTCCTCGGCGAGCGGTGCGTGGCTCGGCGCCGCCGTGCCGAGGCCGGGTCCGGCGCCCATCGTCGAGGCGGGTGGGGCCGACGAGGCCGTCCCCGCCGCCGCTGCGGCAGCGGGCATGGTCGCGGTGCCGCTCGAGGCCGGCGGCATCGGCGCGGTCGGAGCAGCTCCCCGTGCCGAGGCGGGAGCCGGCGGGGTTTCGCGCGAGGGCACGCGCAGCGGCGCGCTCGCCGCGGGGGCCGGTCCAGGGGGCACCGGGGTCGGCCGGGCCGCGGCGTGGC
>CAZBIO010000192.1:0-18980 GCA_964491965.1 uncultured Cellulomonas sp. | reverse complement strand
CGGGCTGCCGCCTCACGCTCGAGCGCGGCGCGGCGCCGTGCCGTCTCCGCGACCCGGGCCGCCGCCCGGGCGCCGGCGGCGAACCCCTCGGCGAACCCCGCGGCGCGCGACGACTCGCGGTCGCCGCCCACCGGGAGCACGTCCATGCGGCGCTCCCCGGGCGCCGTGGACAGCGCCGGGAAGACCGCCGGGGCCACCGTCGCCTCAGGCAACGTACTCGTCCTCCCCGTCGCGCCGGATGGTGATCTGCCCGCTCTCCTCGAGCCGGCGGATCACCTGGACGATCGCGGCGCGGGCGTCCTCGACCTGCGACAGCCGCACCGGGCCCAGCAGCTCGATCTCCTCGAGCAGGTTCTCCCGCGCGCGCTCGGAGACGTTGCGCATCACCACGTCGCGCACTGCGTCGGCGGACCCCTTGAGCGCGAGCGCCAGCGTCGAGGTGTCCACCTGGCGCAGCACCAGCTGCATCGCGCGGTCCTCGAGCAGCACGATGTCCGCGAACACGAACATGCGGCTGCGGACCTCCTCGGCGAGCTGCTCGTCGCGGTCGGCGAGGCCCTCGAGGATCGACTTCTCGGTGGCGGGGTCGGCGCGGTGGATGATCTCGACCAGCGGCTGCACGCCGCCGACCGCCGCGAGCTCCCGCGGCGCGAGCACGGCGGAGGCCTTGCGCTGCAGCGTCTCGGCCACGACGCCGACGAGGTCCGGCGAGGCGCGCTCCATCAGCGCGATGCGGTGCGCGACGTCGGCCTGGTCCTCCGGCTCCAGGCCCGCGAGCACCATCGACGCATGCTCCGGGCGCAGGTACGCCAGGACCAGCGCGACGGTCTGCGGGTGCTCGCCGGACAGGAGCGAGACGATCTGGCGGGCGTCCACCTGCTGGAGGAAGTCGAACGGCTGGCCGGCGAGGGTCTGCTGGAGGCGGCTCATCATCTCCGCCGCGCGCTCCGGCCCGAGGGAGGCCTCGAGCAGCTTCTCCGCGAGCACCGAGCCGCCGCCCACACCGACGCCGAGCGTCGCCGCGGACCAGAACTCGTCGAGCACCTCGTCCGCCAGCGACTGGTCGACGTGCTCCAGGCGCACGATCTCGGCGGTCAGCTCCTCGATCTCGTACTCGTCGAGCTGCTGGAGCACACGGGCGGCGCGGTCCCGCCCCAGCTGCAGCAGCAGCAGGGCAGCCTTCTGGGAGCCGGACAGCGTCGCGGTCATCGCCGGTTGCCTCCGGTGGGCGCCGCGAGCCACATCCGGATCAGCTCGGCGACCTCGGTCGGCTGCTCGTCGGCCATCGTCTCGATCTCGCGGCGGCGCCCGAGCAGGGCGCTCTCCTCCGGGCCGGGCTCGGGCGCGGGCGGCAGCTCGAACATCTCGAGGTTGGCCGGCCCGTCGAGGAGCGCGGTGTCGTCCGCGACGCGCGCGGCGTCGAGCGCCCCCAGGTCGAGCGCCTCGCGGCGCAGCCGGCGGGACCGGCGCCCGGCGAGGACGAGGAGCACGACGACCAGCAGGAGGACGACTCCGGCGATCCCCGCCTTGACGATCAGCGACTGGCGGTCCTGGGCGGCCGTGGCCGCGTCCGCCTCGGACAGGGCCTGCTCGGCGGCGTCCTGCCGCGTGGTGTCGAACGCCATCTTCTGCACCGAGAGCGTGTCGCCGCGCGTGGTGTCGATGCCGGCGGCGGCCGAGATCGCCTGCGTCAGCGCGGCCATGTCGAGGTTCTGCGCGGCGGCCTCGTCGACCGCGACGGACACCGACTGCCGCTGGACGCCGCCGGGGCCGGTCGTCGTCACCTCGGTGGCCTTGTTGATCGGGTTGGTGACGTCCGTCGTCGTCGAGTTGTAGGTGCCGCCGTTCCCCGTGCCGCCCGGCACGGCGATGTTGTCCGGCCCCAGCACGCCCGTGGCCCCCGAGCCCGTGCCGGTGTAGTCCTCGGTCGTCGTCGACGAGGTCAGCGGCGGCGTGTTGGGCGTCGACGAGTACTCCTCGGTGGTCCGCTGGCTGGAGTCCAGGTCCAGCTGCGCGGTCACCGTCACCGCGGACTTCCCGGGCCCGACGAGTGGATCGAGCAGCTTCTCGACCGCGGACTGCACGCGCGCCTCGTAGTCGGACGCCTGGGCGCCGGCCAGCGCGCCGCCGGCCGTGCCGGTGCCGACCGCGGACAGCACCTCGCCCGTCGCGTCGATCACGGCGACGTCGGTGGGCTTCATGTCCTCGATCCCCGCGGAGACGAGGTGGACGATCGCCTGCACCTGGTCGGTGGACAGCGTGACCCCGGCCCGGGTGCGGACGAACACGGACGCCGTCGGGTCGGCCTTCTCGTCGACGAACACCGACTCCGAGGGCAGCGCCAGGCGCACGCTCGCCGTCTCGATGCCGTCCATCGCGGAGACCGTCCGGGCGAGCTCGCCCTCGGTGGCGCGGCGGTACGCCGTCTGCTGCTGGAAGTCCGACGCGGTGACCGGCAGGTCGTCGAGCAGCGAGTAGCCGCTGCCGTCGGTGTTCGCGGGCAGACCGGCGGCCGCCATCGAGATGCGGGTGGTGTACAGGTCGCCCTGCGGCACCAGCACGGTGGAGCCGCCGTCGGCGAGCTCGTAGCGGATGCCGTCGGCGCCGAGCTTGTCGACGATCGCCGAGGCGTCGGTGCCGGACAGGCCGGAGAACAGCGGGCTCATCGTCGGCTTGGAGAGCCAGCCGGCCACCGCGACCGCCGCGACGACGAGCGCCGCCACCGCGAGCACGAGGAACGCGCGCTGGGCGAGCGAGAACTGGCGCACGGCCGCCGAGAGGCGGTCGACGACGGAGCGGACCTGGGCGGGCATCAGGCCGGCATCCGCATGATCTCGTTGAACGCGTCGACCGCCTTGTTGCGGATCGCCGCCGTCAGCTCGATCGCCAGCGACGCCTGCGTGGCGGCGATGGTGTAGTCGTGGACATCGTCGAGCTGCCCGGTGACCGCCTGGACGGCGAGGCCGTTCGCGGTGGACTGGAGCGCCTGGAGCTGGTCGATGCCGCCGAGCACGTCGGCGAACGCCGTGCCGGAGCCGGGCTTGGCCGGGGCGGTCGGAGCCGTCGGCGGGACGATCGGGACGGTGCCGGAGATGCCGGCGATCGGGGGGACGGCCATCACTTCTGCCCGATCGTGAGGGCGGCCTGGTAGGCCTCCTTGGCGCGGTCGACCACGGCGGCGTTCGCCTGGTAGCCGCGCTGGGCCATGATCAGCTGCGTCAGCTGGCTCGCCATGTCGATCTCCGGGTAGCGGACGTTGCCGTCCTGATCCGCCAGGGGGTTGTCGGGCTCGTAGACCACGCGGCCCTGGGCGTCGCCGGAGAGCACCGCGCCGGCCACCTGGACGCCGCCGCCCTCCATCTCGCGCGCGACGACGTACCGGGCCTGGAAGGCCGCCTCCGCCGTGGTGCGCGCGGTGTAGGCGTTCGACACGTTGTCGCTGATCGCGTCGAGCCACTTGCGGTGCACCGTCAGGCCGGACGCCGCGATGCCGATCGCTCCGAAGGTGGTCATCAGGCCGTCCTCATCGCCGCGCGGATCGAGGCGAAGGCGCCCGTGACCGCCTGTGTCGCCAGCTGGTAGCGCAGGTTGGTGTCGACGTTGAGCAGGGTCTCGGTGTCGAGGTTGACGTTGTTGCCGTCCTCGCGCGTCGGCTCGAGCGACCGCTCGACGGTGGGGGTGACGGAGCCGCTGCCGTCCTGCACGGCCCGGGCGAGCTCGGCCTCGAAGGCGACGCGCTTCGCGTGGTAGCCGGGCGTCTGGAGGTTGGCGACGTTGTCGGCGATGGCGCGCTGGCGCGCCGCCAGACCGTCCAGGGCGCTGGAGAGCGCAGACATGGTCACGGACTCGAACACCGGTCACACCCCTAGCCCCGTATGGGAGACAACGGCCCATCCGTGGCCTTGATCAGCGAGCGATCCGTGCTCGTCCGCCCCATCGGCCGGGCCGGTGGGGACCTGAGGACTTCAGCCGTCCACGTCCACGTAGACGGGCCGGTGCGGCGCGGTCGGCGTCATCGCCTCGACGGCCTGCGCCAGGCGCAGCTGGCGCCGGCTGCGCACCACCGCTGCGGCGAGCTCCTGGGCGGCGGCGAGCTGGCGGGCGAGCAGCGTGCGGGCGCGCTCCTCGAGCGGGGCGGGCAGCGGGCCCAGCCCGACCGGTGGCGCCCAGGGCACGAGCGGGGTCTTTGGGTGCGCGGCCGCGAGCATCTCCTCGGCGTCCGCGACGGCGAGCTCCAGCTCGTCGAGCGCCGCGACCCACGCGGCTTCCCACGTGGTCACGGCTCAGCCCACGCCGAGGACGCCGAGGGGGACCGGCTCGGTGTGCGGCGCCGGAACCCGGCCGGCCTCGTCGGCCGCCTGGTGCCACGCCGACGCGAGCGGCTCAAGGACGCGCCGGCACTCGGCGACGACCTCGGCGTCACCGGCGACGCCGGCGCGGAGCAGCTCCGAGAGCACGTACTCGTAGATCGACATCAGGCGCGCGGCACCGTCCCACGCGCCGGTGTCCAGCGTGGACATCAGCTCGGACACCACGTCGACGGCGTGGTCGACGAAGGGGGTCGCGGCCGCGCGGTCGCCCGCGGCCAACGCGTCCGACGCGCGGGCCAGGTCGAGCAGCAGCCGGTCGTACAGCATCGTCAGCAGCCGCGCGGGGCTCGCCGTCGCGACGGCGTCGGCCACGTAGCGCGCACGGGCGTCGTTCATCGCGTCACTTGTTCACGTACTGGGAGTAGTTCGGGAGCGACGCGACCTGCGAGCTGAGCCACGACGACTGCGACTGGAGCGTCGCCAGCGAGGTCTCGAGCGTCGTGTAGGTCTGCTGGAGCGCCTCGCGGCGCATCTCGAGCCGCAGGTCCCAGTCGGAGATCTGCTCGCCGAGGTCCTTCACCTGGTCCTGCTGCGACGTGATCGTCAGGGTCAGGGTGCCCTCGTGCTGGTCCGACGCGCTGGTGGCGACGTCGGCGACGCGGGAGGCGATCGTCGAGACGATCGCCTGCACCTTCTCCGGGTCGGCGGCGTAGGCGGCGTCGAACGTCGCGGCGTCGAAGCTGAAGGCGCCGTACTTGTCGATCTCGATGCCGACGGTCGACGGCGAGACGAGCTTCCCGTCGTAGGTGACGGGGAAGGACGCGGCGTCGGACACCTGCGAGGACAGGTTCCGCACCAGCGACTGGCCGGACAGCATGCCCGGCGAGACCACCGTGCGACCGTCGCTGTCGGTCGACGTCGTCGACGTGGTGCGCGACGTGATCTCGGACAGCACCAGGTTGACCTGGTCGACCAGGTCGGACGCGAGCGAGCGGGTCGCCGAGGCGTCGGGAGACGTCGTGACCGTGACGGGCGCGCTCGAGACGGCGCTCACCGTCAGGGACAGCCCGGGCAGGGCGTCGGCGAAGGTGTTCGACGACGAGGTGATCTCCTGCGACGCGCCCGCGAACGGCCAGAGCGTGATCTTCGCGTCCTGGGCCGTCGAGACGGTGGCCAGCGCCATGGCGACCCCGTCGCCGTTCTTCATGGTGAAGGCACCCGCCGCCCCGGACTCGGTGGCGGACAGCTGGAGCCGGTACTCGCCGGGGGCCACCTGCACCGCGGTGGCGGAGACGCCGGCGTCGGACGCCGTGATCATCTGGGCGGCGGCCCGCACGTCGGTGACGCCGTCCAGCGACACCTCGGTCGTGGAGCCGTCGGGGTGCTCGAAGACGACCTTCGGCGGGATGGAGTCGCCCGTGAGCTGGGCGACGGTCACCGGCGCGGGCGTCACGGAGACCTGGACGCCGGCGAGCTGGTCGACGGTGAAGACGATCTGGGTGGGCATCCCGCCCGACGTGGTCGTCGCCTGGACGGACGGCGAGGACGACGAGGCCACCAGCGACTGCCACGACTCGGGCTTCGTCGCCTTGGTCGCGGCATCGGCGAGCGAGGCGAACTTGGTGTTCAACGACTGAAGGGCCGAGACCACCGCGGAGGCGTCCGACTGCTTGTTCTTGAGCAGCGTCTGTGGCGCCGCCTCGATCTGCATGAGCTGGTTGATGAGGTTCGTCGTGTCCAGCCCAGAGATCAGGCCGTCGATGCCGAGCACTCCGCCGGCCATCTGGTCCGCCCTTCTTCTCGGTAACGCGGTTCTGGGTACCGGCGGCCCGTGGGGACGACGTGCCGCCGGTACCCGCCCCGCAGGGCCGGGACGGGCCCGGCCCTGCGGGGGTTCGGCCGGTGCTCACCGGCCGGGACTGGCTCAGCCCTGGAGCAGCTGGAGAACGCTCTGGGGCACCTGGTTGGCCTGCGCGAGCATCGCGGTGCCGGCCTGGTTGAGGATCTGGGCCCGGGTGAACTGGACCATCTCCGACGCCATGTCGGTGTCACGGATGCGGGACTCGGAGGCCGACAGGTTCTCCACCGCGACGTTCAGGTTCTTCACCGTGTGGTCGAAGCGGTTCTGCACGGCACCGAGGTCGGCACGCGTGGTGGAGACCGACTTGATCGCGTTGTCGATCACGGTGATCGCCGCCTCGGCGCCCGTGGTCTGCGAGCCGGTGAGGGACGTCGCCGCGACCACGGCGGCCGTCGAACCGCCGGCCGGCGGGGCGGCCTGGGTGAACGTCAGGCCGGTGTCCGTCGCGCCGACCGTGATCTTGCCGGAGCCGAACTTCGAGTCGACAGCCGCCTGGACGGCCGCCAGCCGGTCGTTGGCGTCCGAACCGGCCTCGAACTTCACCGTCGACAGGTCGAGGCTGACCGCCGACTTGCCGACGCCCTGGCCCAGCGTGATGGTGCCGTTGAGGTTGTCGAACGACTCCGAGAGCGTGAAGTCCCCGGTGCCGACGGTGACGACACCGGCGGTGCCGGCGGCGGTCGTCGTGGTCTGCGCCACGGCCAGGCCGGCGGTCGCGCTCGTCACGTCGACGCCGGTGACGCCGAGGCCTGCCGCGCTCATCGCCGTGCCGACGTTGACCGTGATCGACTCGCCGACGTTGGCACCGACCTGGAACTTGCCGGTGTAGCTGCCGTCCAGCAGCTTGGTGCCGTTGAACGTGGTGGTGTCGGCGATGCGGGTCAGCTCGTCCTTCAGCTGGCCCATCTCGGACTGGATGTTGCCCTTGGCGTCGTCGGACAGGCCGCCGTCGTTCGACGCCTGAACCGCCAGGTCGCGCATGCGCTGGAGGATCGCGTGCGTCTCGGTGAGAGCACCTTCAGCGGTCTGCACGACGCTGATGCCGTCCTGCGCGTTGCGGACGGCGACCTTGAGGCCACCGATCTGCGAACGCAGGCCCTCGGAGATGGCCAGGCCCGCGGCGTCGTCCGCCGCCCGGTTGATCCGGAAGCCGCTGGACAGCTTCTCCAGCGACTTGGACAGGTCGTTCTGAGTGTTGGACAGGTTGCGGTACGCGTTGAGTGCCGCGATGTTCTGGTTGATCGAGAGACCCATGACGAACTCTCCTCCTTGACGGGTCGGGTGGCCCTTCCGTGGGCACGTCGTGCTGATCGCCCGCTTCGCACCGCTCCTGAGGAGTTCCGCTCGTCCTTTTGCGCGGCGGCCTGCGACGGCGTCAGGCGCTGGCCATCCGCCGCGGCGCGGCCTCGTCGTACGCGCCCGCCTGCCGCTGCTGCGGCATCCCGGGGACGTGGCTCGCGGCAGGCATCGCGGCCCGCGCCGCGACGGCCGCGAAGTACGCCTGCCGGCGGCGCTCGGCGTCGCCGCCCGGGCGCTCGGCCGGGCGGACCAGGTCGGGGTCGAGCGACGCGTTCATGCCGTCGCGCAGCAGGCCGAGGGCCTCGGTGCGCAGCTGGCTGATCCGCGACTCGGTGACGGACAGCTCCGCGGCGAGGTCGGCGATCGACCGGTCCTCCAGGTACAGGCCGGCGACGACCATGCGCAGCCGCTCGGGCAGCGTGTGGACGGCGGCGCGCAGCCAGTGGAGCCGCTCGGAGGAGAGCACCTCCTCCTCGGGCGTCGCCGCCGGGTCCGGCACGACGTCCGCGAGCGCCGACCCGGGCGCGTCGAGCCGCAGCACGCGCCGCTCGGCGTCGAGGCGCGCCTCCTCCACCCCGGTGACGTCGGTGCCCAGCGCCTCGGCGAGCTCCTCGCGGTTCGGCTCGCGGCCCAGCGCGGTGCGCAGCCGCTCCGCCGCCGACTGGTACTCACGCGCCCGGCGCCGCGCCCCGCGGGACGCCCAGTCCATCGCGCGCAGCTCGTCGAGGATCGCGCCGCGGATGCGCAGCGACGCGTACCGCGGGAACGGCACGCCCGACGCCGGCTCGAAGGAGCGCGCGGCGAGAACCAGGGCGAGGCTGCCGGCGGACGCGAGGTCGTCGCGGGAGACGGTGGGCGGCACCCGGTGGAGCACCTCGTTGACGTGGTACCCCACCAGGGCGAGGTGCTCGACGACGAGGCCGTCGACGAGCGTCTGAGCAGCGGTCATGCCGCGAGCGTCGTCCCGTGACCCCTGTCGACTTAAGGGTGAAAGGTTTCGGTGAAGGATTTCGGACCGATGCCCCGAATGCGGCGAGCCGGTCGGTTCCGTGCAGGGCAAATCGCCCGCTCCGGGAGGACGCCGGACATCCTCCCGGAGCCCCTGTGAGCAAGATCACACCCCTTCGACGTACCCGTGTGAGCGTTCACTCGCGCGAGAGCCCCACGTCACGCCCAGACACCCGGGAGAGTGACTCGGTCCAAATCGACGCCCCGGCCGGGTCAAGTCACCCACCTCCCGACCGATAGGAGTGAGCGACCCTGGCAGCCCCCCGACCCTCGAGAGGACTACCCACCGATGACGTTCAACCGCCTCTCCGAGGCGCTCTGGCAGGAACGGCGCCTTCTGGAGCTGCTCCTGTTCAAGCTGGAGGAGGAGCAGCTGATGCTGTCGGCCGGGCGCACCCGCTGGCTGTCGCACGCGACCCGCGAGGTGGAGTCCGTGCTCGACGAGATCCGCTCTGCCGAGCTGGCGCGAGCGGTGGAGGCCGACGCCGCCGCGGCCGCGCTCGGCGTCTCGCCGTCGGCGGGGCTGACCGCGCTGGCCGAGGCCGCGCCCGCCCCGTGGGACGACCTGCTGCGGGGCCACCGCGACGCGTTCGCCTCGCTGACCGCCGAGATCGCGCGCCTCGCGGACGACAACCGCGAGCTGCTGGCGATGTCGCACCGCGCCGCGCAGGAGACGCTGGCCACGCTCCAGCACGCGGTCGACAACGGCCCGGGCACCTACGACGTCACCGGGCAGACCCTCACCGAGGCCGCTGGCGCGCGGCTCGTCGACCGGGCGCTGTAAGGAGTCCCTCCGTGAGCACCTTCTCCGGCATCAGCACCGCCCTGTCGGCCCTGATCGCCCAGCGCACCGCGCTCAACATCGCCGGGCACAACATCGCCAACGTCAACACCGACGGGTACACGCGCCAGCGCGTCCAGCTCGGCGCCGTCGGGACCGCGCAGACGTCGTCGATGTTCTCCACGACGCTGGGCGTCGGCGCCGGCGTCACCGTGACCGGGATCGGGCGCGCGAACGACATGTTCCTCGACGCGAAGCTGCGGTCCCAGACCGCGGGCGCCGCCTACCTCGCGGCGCGCGCCGAGGCGTACGGGGACCTGGAGACCGGCCTCGGCGAGCCGTCCGAGACCGCGCTGGCCGGCCAGCTGTCGACCTTCTGGGCGGACTGGCACGACGTCTCGAACAACCCGGACGTCGGCTCGACGCGGGCGGTGCTGCTCGACGACGCGCGCCAGCTGGCCGACACGCTGCACGCGTCGTACGGCGACATCGCCAAGCAGTGGGGCCAGGCGCGCGAGACGACGACGAGCCTCGTCGGGCAGGTCAACGCCATCGCCGCCAACGTCGCCGACCTCAACCAGCGGATCCTGTCCGTCACGCTGTCCGGCGGGTCGGCCAACGAGCTCGCCGACGAGCGAGACCTGGCGATCACCCAGCTGTCCGGCCTGGTCGGCGCCTCCGTCCAGTACCGGGAGAACGGCCAGGTGGACGTGTTCGTCGGCGGCAACGCGCTCGTCTTCGGCTCGACGTCCCGCGAGCTGAAGGTCACCGGCGCGGCCGACTTCGAGCAGGCGACCGGCGGCGTCGGCGTGACGATCGAGTGGGCGGACCGCCCCGGCCGGGCGATCGCCCTCGACGGCGGCCGGGTCGCGGGCCTGCTGACGGTCCTGGCGGCGCCGGACGGGCAGGGCACCGGCGGCATCCTCACCGAGGCCGCCGCCCAGCTGGACGCCGTCGCGACGTCGCTGGCCACCAGCGTCAACGCGCTCCACACCACCGCCTACACCACCGGCGGGGCCCAGGGCACGGACTTCTTCGCGCTGCCCGTCACCGGCTCCGCCGCCGCGGGGATCTCCGTCGCCATCACGTCCACCGACGACGTCGCTGTCGCGGGCGAGAACCTGGGCGCCAACGACGCCTCGATCGGCGAGCTGATTGCCGCGATCGGCACGAGCAACAACGGCCCCGACGACGCGTGGAGCCAGGCGGTCGTCGAGATCGGCAACCGCTCCGCCGCCGCGATCTCGCGCGGCAAGGTCGCCGAGTCCGCCCGCGCGTCGGCCGAGCAGCAACAGCTGTCCAACGCCAGCGTCGACAGCGACGAGGAGACGATCTCGATGCTGGCGTCGCAGCGCGCCTACGAGGCCGCCGCCCGCGTGCTGACGGCGATCGACGAGATGCTCGACACCCTGATCAACCGAACCGGCGTAGTGGGCAGGTGACCTCAATGCTCGACCGCGTGACCCACCAGACGATCCAGCGCTCCACGCTGCGCAACCTGCAGAGCAACCTGGGACTGATGGCGACTCTCCAGTCGCAGATGTCCAGCGGCAAGAAGATCCAGCGGCCGTCCGACGACCCCGCGCTGGCCGGCCAGGCGATGCACCTGCGCGCGGAGTCGCGGCAGATCGCCCAGTACACGCGGAACGCCGGCGACGGCGACTCCTGGCTGTCCACCGTCGACACCGCCCTGACCGCGTCGATCACCACGCTGCGCCGCATCCGCGACCTCGTGGTCACCAGCGGCGACGGCGGCCTCGGCGCGGCGTCGCGCGAGGCGCTGGCCGTCGAGGTGGAGGAGCTGCACGGCGACCTGATGGTGCGCGCCAACACCCAGTTCCAGGGCCGCACGGTGTTCGCCGGCACGTCGGACGCCGGTGTCGCCTTCGACGCCACCACCTATGCCTGGACCGGCGTCCCGGGCGCGACCGTCGAGCGGCGCATCGGGGCGTCGTCGTCCGTTCGCGTCGACGCCGACGGGGTCGCCGCCTTCGGCGAGGGAACCGACTCGGTCTTCGCGCTGGTGGACGACATCGCCACCGCGCTGCACGCCAACCAGGACGCCTCCGGCTTCCTGGACGCGATCGACCAGAGGATGCAGTCGATGCTCACCGTCGCCGCCTCGAACGGCAGCCGGCAACGCACGCTCGAGGCCACGATCACCGACCTGTCGAGCCAGGCGCTCACGGCGAAGTCCCAGCTCAAGGGCGTCGAGGACATCGACCTCGCCGAGGTGATCATGAACATCCAGATGCAGGAGGTCGCCTACCAGGGCGCCCTCAACGCCGGGGCGCGTGTGCTCCAGCCGAGCCTGCTGGACTTCCTGCGATGACGACGCTTCCTGCGATGACGACACGGACGGCGATGACTGCACAGGTGCGCACGCCCGCCGGCCACCACGAGGTCCCCGCCGGCCTGCGCCTCGTCGAGCCGCTGCCCGGCCTGGCCGGGACGGAGTACGCGCTCGAGGCGCTCGACGAGATCGGCTTCCTCTTCGCGCTGCGCGGCGCCGGCGGCACCCGGCTGTTCGCGATCAGCCCGGGGCTCGTCTTCCCCGACTACGCGCCGACGATCCCGCGCACGGCCCTCGACGCCGTGTGCGGGCCGGAGGCCGAGCCGGCGTTCGTCCTCCTCGCGGTGGTCCACCCCGGCCCGGGCGAGCAGCTCGCGCCGACCGCCGACCTGCTGGCGCCGCTCGTCGTCGACTGTGCGACCGGCCGCGCGCTGCAGGTGGTCCTCGACGACGACCTCCCGCTGCGGGCGCCGCTCGCCTGACTGCGCTCCCGGCGCCCCGCCAGCCCGCCGCCCCGCCGCCCCCTGACCCCGCCCTGACCCCGCTCCCGCGTCGATAGTTCCGCGCCGCGTCGATGGAAGCACCCATCGACCCGGCGGGCACCCATCGACGCGGCGCCGACCGGCGGTAGGTGATAACCCCTCAGACCTGGCGTGTCGCTGCCGATGGGCTGGCATCGGAGTCTTTGTCTGGAGGCGTTCGTGATGTCCGCCGAGCCGGGCCGTACCCCCAACCAGCGTGTCGCGCTCTCCCGCCAGCCGGTGGTCGAGAAGGGCCGCACGGTGCGGGCCTACGCGCTGCGGGCCGCGGTCGCGTCGGCGGACGGCGAGTGGCTCCCCGAGGACCAGGTGGGCGAGGTCGTCGACGCCGAGTACGCGAAGCTCGACCTCGGCGACATCGGCGGCGACCGCCCGGTGATCCTTCGCGCCACGCGGCGCATGCTTCAGCCCGGCGCGATGCTCCCGCTCAGCCCGCACGGGCTGATGCTCGAGATCGGCCCGGCCCTGGCGGACGGCGACGCGCGCCGGCAGGCCGCCACGCTGCGCACGCGCGGCGTCGAGATCGTCGTCGGGGACTACTCCGGCACCCCCGAGCAGGACGCGTTCCTGCACATGGCGTGGGCCGTCAAGATCGACGGCGCCACCGAGCCGAAGCGGATCCGCGAGCTGGCGGCACGCGCGCACGGCGAGCATCGCCGGGTCATCGTCGAGCACGTCACCCGGCTGGCCGCGCAGCGCGCGGCGCTGGCGGCCGGCGCGGACATGATCCAGGGCCCGATGCTCAACCGCGACCCGGACGGCCCCCTGCGCAAGGCGCGGGCCGGCGAGCTCCAGTGCCTCGAGGTGATCAGCCTCCTGTCGGCGCCCGAGGTGGACCTCGAGGCGATCCAGAAGATGGTGGCCGCCGACCCGGAGCTCTCGATCCGCGTGCTGCACGTGGTGAACTCGTCGGCCTACGCCCTCCACCACGTCGTCGACTCGCTGCGGCACGCGGTGATCCTGCTCGGGCCGCACCGACTCGCCGCCCTCGCGATGGCCTCGCTCATCGACGCCCGCCCCACCGCCATCGGCCCGCTGTGGGCCGTGCTGACCCGCGCGCTGGCCTGCCGCGAACTGACCGGCGAGGACGCCGGGTACACCGTGGGGCTGCTGTCGGCCGTCGCCAGCCAGAAGCGGATCGACATCCGATCCCTGCTGTCCAAGGCGGGCGTCTCGCCCTCGGTCGCCCGCGCGATCGAGGAGCACGCCGGACCGCTCGGCGCCGCCCTCGCCGCGGTGGTCGCGCACGAGGAGGGCGACTTCGAGCAGGTCCGCGCGACGGGCCTCGACCCGGCGGACGTCGCGCGCGCCCACTTCGACGCCGTCCCCACGGCGCTGTCCACCGCCACCGCGCTGTCGATGGACCCGCCGCGCTGATCCACGCTGACCCGTCCGCGCGCGCTGGCGGCCGTGCCTCCTTCGTCGGGCACACTCTCGCCCAGGAATTCCCCAGCGAACCGTCACCACGGCACCAGCGATCACTGGCATCGTGTGCTCGTCCCGCGCGCCGGATCGGCCGGCGGCACGCCCCGACGACGAGACGAGGACTCCTGAAGTGAGCTACCAGCGGTCCGCCAAGCAGAAGGTCGCGCTGAAGGAGCGGCGGCTCCAGGACCGCGAGCTCGCCCGGATCGAGCGGGAGCGACGCGCCAAGCGGGCGCAACGCCGCAGGATCGGCGTGCGCGCCGCGGCCGTCGTCGGCGTCCTCGCGGTGCTCGCCGGGGCCGGGCTGGGCGTCCGGGCCTGGATCGAGGTCGGCAGGAGAGGACCCGCGAACATGGCCAGTGACGGCCTGCTCGTCGTCGGCGACGGCTCGACCACGCACGCGCAGACCTCGGCGCCGCTGCCCGACAACGGCACCCCGACGCCGAGCGTCGACCTCTCCGACGCGGGCGTCACGCAGGTGGTCGCCTACCTCGACTACTCCGACCCGCAGTCCGCGGCCTTCTGGGCGGCGAACGGCGCCGCGATCACCCAGAAGGTCACCGCGGCCCAGGGCCAGCTGAGCATCGAGATCCACCCCGTGGCACCCGGCGACGACCCCGCCACCCCGGGTGACGCGACGCGCGCCGCCAACGCGCTCGCCTGTGTGGCCGCGCAGGCGCCCGACTCGGCGCTCGCCGTCAACGACGCGCTGCTGGCCGTGCGCCAGGACTCCGCGTGGAAGGGCTTCACGGACGACGACCTCGTCACCCTCGTGTCCGACGCGGGCGTGACGGCCACGGGCGTGCCCGGCTGCATCACCGGCGGGCGCTACGACCGCTGGGTGGCGCAGGCGACGTCGCGGGCCCAGGCGGCGTTGCCGTTCGACGAGCCCACCGCGCTGACCGCCACGCCGCTCGTCGTCGTCGGCACGCAGCAGTCCCCCGGCGGGGGCGACGCCGCGGCCGCGTTCGACGCCTTCCTCACCAAGGTCTCCGGCGACATCGAGGCGGCGGCTGCCGCCGCCTCGGGGAGCTGATCGGGGGGCGACCGGGCGCCGGCCCGGCGCCGGCCGGGCGCCCGTCCCGCCCTGATCGCGCCGCGGATCGGGCCGAATCCGGGGGGTCAAACCCGGGACCCGTCTGTGGCATGATGACTGGCGCCGGGGCCTTCGGGTCCCGGTGCGTCGTCGTCGACGGTGTCGGCGCCGACACCCTCGTACCCGGCCGGGTGCGAGAGAGCTCTTCACTACGGATCGTCCGGCACGTACCTGCCGGTGAAGGGAACGAAGGCCATGGCCACGGTCACTTTCGACCACGCGACCCGGATCTACCCGGGCACCGAGCGCCCCGCGGTCGACGCGCTCAACCTCCACATCGAGGACGGCGAGTTCCTCGTCCTCGTCGGCCCGTCCGGCTGCGGCAAGTCCACCTCGCTGCGCATGCTGGCCGGCCTGGAGGACGTCAACTCCGGCCGTGTCCTCATCGGCGAGCGCGACGTCACGGACGTCCAGCCGAAGGACCGCGACATCGCGATGGTGTTCCAGAACTACGCCCTGTACCCGCACATGACCGTGGCGGACAACATGGGCTTCGCGCTGAAGATCGCCGGCACCCCAAAGGCCGAGATCCGCCAGCGTGTCGAGGAGGCCGCCAAGATCCTCGACCTCACCCAGTACCTCGACCGCAAGCCGAAGGCCCTCTCCGGCGGCCAGCGTCAGCGCGTCGCCATGGGCCGCGCCATCGTCCGGAACCCGCAGGTGTTCCTCATGGACGAGCCGCTGTCCAACCTCGACGCGAAGCTGCGTGTGCAGACCCGTACGCAGATCGCCTCGCTGACCCGGCGCCTCGGCGTCACCACGGTCTACGTCACGCACGACCAGACCGAGGCCCTGACGATGGGCGACCGGATCGCGGTCCTCAAGGACGGCCTGCTCCAGCAGGTCGACACCCCGCGCGAGCTGTACGACCGGCCGGCCAACGTCTTCGTCGCCGGCTTCATCGGCTCCCCCGCCATGAACATCGGCACGTTCCCGGTGCTCGACGGCGCCGCCTCGGTCGGCAACGCCAAGGTCAGCCTCCCCCGCGAGGCGATCTCCGCCCTGACGGACGACGACAAGGGCAGCATCACCGTCGGGTTCCGCCCCGAGGACCTGGACGTCGTGCCCACCGGCACGCCGGACGCGATCCCGGTGTACGTCAACATCGTCGAGGAGCTCGGCTCGGACGCCTTCGTCTACGGCTCGCTGCACGACGAGTCGGGCAGCGCCTCGATCGTCTCCTCCACCGCGGCCGACTCGCAGGTCATCGTCCGCATCGACCCGCGCGACGTGCCGGGCAAGGGCGAGATCATCAACGTCCGCGTCCGCCCGCACGTGCTGCACCTGTTCCACGCGAGCAGCGGCGAGCGGATCTGACGCATCGCACCAGACGCCGAGGGGCGGGGCCGGTCACGGTTCCCGCCCCTCGGCGTTTCTGCGTGTTCGCGGCACACCCGGCGTCGCGGCACGCCCGGTCCGGGACAATGACGGCGTGACCGTCCCGGCCTCCGCGCCCAGCCTCCAGATCACCGCGGCCTCGCCCGACCCCGCGCTCCTCGACCTGCCGTGGGACACCCCGCTCGTGGACTGGCCGACGAAGACGATCGCCGCCCTGCCGCGCGGCATCTCGCGGCACACCGTGCGGTTCGCGCGCCTGTCCGGGCGGGTGGTCGCGGTCAAGGAGATCGGCGAGTACGTCGCATTCCGCGAGTACGAGCTGCTGCGGCAGCTGCGCCGGCTCGACGTGCCGAGCGTGGTGCCGGTCGGGGTGGTCTCGGGGCGGCACTCCCCGGACGGCGAGGCGCTCGAGGCCGCGCTCGTCACCGAGCACCTGCAGTTCGCGCTGCCGTACCGCGTGCTGTTCAGCCAGTCCCTGCGTCCCGACACCGCGACGCGGCTGATCGACGCCCTCGCCGTGCTGCTCGTCCGGCTGCACCTCGTCGGCTTCTACTGGGGCGACGTGTCGCTGTCCAACACGCTGTTCCGCCGCGACGCCGAGACGTTCGCCGCCTACCTCGTCGACGCCGAGACCGGCGAGCTGCACCAGCAGCTGACCGACGGGCAGCGCGGGTACGACCTGGAGGTCGCCCGCGTCAACATCATCGGCGAGCTGATGGACCTCCAGGCGGGCGACTACCTCGAGGACGAGACCGACGCGGTGGCGATCGGCGACGCGCTCGCGGAGCGGTACACCGAGCTGTGGCGCGCGCTGACCGAGGTGGAGTCGTTCGGGTTCGGCGAGCGGTGGCGCGTCCAGGCGCGCATCGACCGCCTCAACGACCTCGGCTTCGACGTCGACGAGCTGGACATCACCACGGACGTCGACGGCACCACCGTCCGCATCCAGCCGAAGGTGGTCGACGCGGGCCACCACAGCCGCCGGCTGATGCGGCTCACCGGGCTGGACGTCGGCGAGAACCAGGCGCGCCGGCTCCTCAACGACCTCGACGAGTACCGCGCGGCCACGGACCGGCAGCGGGAGGACGAGGCCTTCGTCGCGCACGACTGGCTGACGGAGATCTTCGAGCCGGCGGTGCGCGCCGTGCCGCGCGAGCTGCGCGGCAAGCTTGAGCCGGCGCAGGTGTACCACGAGCTGCTCGACCACCGTTGGTTCATGTCGCAGCAGCAGCGCCGCGACGTGCCGATGGCCGAGGTGGTCGCCTCCTACGTCCGGTACATCCTTCCGCTGCGGCCCGACGAGGAGGCCGTGCTCGGCGGGGTCCCCGGCGACGTGCGGGACGACACCGGGGTGCTGCCCGCGGTCACCGGGGAGGACGCCGGCTGACCGACCGCCGGCGCGGCGACGCCAGCTGACCGGTCAGTGCGTCAGCTGCCCGCGGATCTCCCCGCCGGGGAACGTCGGGGTGTGGACGTTGACGTAGAAGTCGCGCGGGCTGGTGTCGATCAGCGCGAGCAGCGCCGGGTCGGCCGTGGTGCAGGCGCTGACCTCGAACGTGGTGCCCTCGCCGACCGTCAGCGGCACGACGATCGGCGCGGCGACCTTGCGCGGCCCCTGGTGGATGTGCGCGGCGACCGCCGGCGCGGACAGGTTCCGCGCGGACAGCGTGTAGCAGAGCTGGTCGTCATCGATGGTGTACGTGAACGAGCCGCTCGCGCCGGTGTGCGACCCGGTGGTCTCCTGGCCGACGTTGAGCGGGATCGAGTTCGGTGCCGCCATCGCTGGCAGCGCCGGGACGGCGAGTGCGAGCGCAACGGCTGCGACGGCGGCGCCGCGACGGGCGCGCGTGAGAGCGGCCATGGTCGAACCTCCTTGCCCGACGAAAGGGGCTTCGACGCTACGCCGCGTCCCGGGGGCCCGCGACCGGGCGACCCCGACGCCCCGACCGGGCAGCTACGACACTACGACCGGACGCCCCGGACGCGGCTGCGGTCGCGCCCCGACCCCACGCCCGGCGTCAGGCCGTGCGCCGCCGAGCCACCTCGTAGAGCGCGATCCCCGCGGCGACACCGGCGTTGAGGGACTCCACGGCGGATGCGATTGGGATCGCCGCAATCGCGTCGCACTGTTCCCGCACCAGCCGCGACAGCCCCTTGCCCTCGGAGCCGACGACGAGCACCAGCGGGTCCAGCGCGAAGGCGAGGTCCCCGACCGTGGTGTCCGCGTGCCCGTCGAGGCCGACGACGAACACACCGGCCTTCCGGTACTCGGCCAGCGTGCGCGCGAGGTTGGTCGCCCGAGCCACGGGCACGCGCGCGGCGGCACCCGCCGACACCTTCCACGCCGCGGCCGTCACCCCGGCGGCGCGCCGCTCGGGGACCAGCACGCCGTGCGCGCCGAAGGCGCCCGCCGAGCGCAGCACCGCGCCGAGGTTGCGCGGGTCGGTGACGCCGTCGAGGGCGACGACGAGTGCGGGCGCTCCCGCGTCGGCCGCGACATCGAGCAGGTCCTCGGGGTCGGCGTACTGGTACGGCGGCACCTGGATCGCCACGCCCTGGTGCACGGCGCCGTCGGTCAGCCGGTCCAGCTCGGCGCGGCCCACCTCCAGCAGCGGGCGGTGGGCGTCCGCGGCCAGTGTGAGGATCTCCCGCGTGCGGTCGTCCTGCTCGATCCGCGCCGCGATGTAGACCGTGGTGACGGGCACGCCGGCGCGCAGCGCCTCGAGCACCGAGTTGCGGCCGGAGACGATCTCGTGGGTCGACGAGCGACGGGCGGGCCGCGCGGCCCCGGCCGGGCGCGACGAGCCGCCGCGCCCACTCGCGGCACGCGCCTCCGCGGCGACCTTCCGCTTGTGGGCCGCGTGGTACTCGCGGTCCTCGGCCTTCGGCGTCGGTCCCCGGCCCTCGAGCGCCTGGCGGCCGCGGCCGCCGCTGCCCGCGGTGCGCTTCTGCCCCTTGCGCACCGCCCCGCGGCGCTGGGAGTTGCCCGCCATCACGCGCCTCCCGCCAGCGACCAGCGCGCGCCGTCGC
>CAZBIO010000191.1:0-17322 GCA_964491965.1 uncultured Cellulomonas sp. | reverse complement strand
CAGCTCGCGGGTGTGCGCCGCCGCGGCGCTCCCCCCGGCGTCCGTCAGCTCGTAGTAGCGCCGCAGCCGGCCGTCGACGACCTCCTCGCCGCTGACGCGGGCGTAGCGCGCCTCGACGAGCCGGTCGAGCACGCCGTACAGGGTGCCGGCGCCGAGCTTCACCCGCCCGTCCGACAGGTCCGTGACCTGCTGCACGATCGCGTAGCCGTGC
Organism: uncultured Cellulomonas sp.; assembly: GCA_964491965.1. Lineage (GTDB taxonomy): Bacteria > Actinomycetota > Actinomycetes > Actinomycetales > Cellulomonadaceae > Cellulomonas. The sequence continues at coordinate 17,111 of CAZBIO010000191.1, read as the reverse complement.
CTCGGCCCGTCGGCCAGCGCCAACAGCACCAGGTAGGCCTGCTCGGTCATGCGGAACGCCACGGTCGATATATATCGCGCGACGATGCATGCCGCAAGGGCTGGCGACCGCCTGGCGCAACCCGGTCAGAGGGGCTACAGCGTCAGGTCCAGGCCCGTGATCCGCCGGTAGGCCTCGAGGTAGCGCGCCTGGGTCCGTTCGACGACCTCGTCGGGCAGCGCCGGCGGCGGCGTGTCCGACGAGCGGTCCCATCCGGATGCCGGGGACGTCAGCCAGTCGCGCACGTACTGCTTGTCGAAGCTCGGCTGCGCGTGCCCGGGCTCCCACACGTCGGCCGGCCAGAACCGCGACGAGTCCGGCGTGAGCACCTCGTCGCCGAGCGTCATCACGCCGTCGGCGTCGGCGCCGAACTCGAACTTGGTGTCGGCGAGGATGACGCCACGCTCGCGGGCGATCCCCTCGGCGCGCGAGTACGCCGCGAGCGTCAGGTCGCGCAGCCCCGCGGCAGCCTCCGGCCCGACGAGCGTCTCGACGGCCGTGAACGGCACGTTCTCGTCGTGCTCGCCCAGCTCCGCCTTGGTGGACGGCGTGAAGATCGGCTCGGGGAGGCGGGAGCCGTCGACCAGGCCGGCGGGCAGCGGGATGCCGGTCACCTCGCCGGTCTTCGTGTACTCGGCCAGGCCGGAGCCGGTGAGGTAGCCGCGCGCGATGCACTCGACCGGGTACATGTCCAGGCGGCGGCAGATCATCGCGCGGCCCGCGACGGTGTCGGGCACGTCGGTGGCGACCAGGTGCGTCGGGACGATGTCGCTGAGCTGGTCGAACCACCACAGCGTCAGCGCGGTGAGCACCACGCCCTTGCCGGGGATGCCCGGCGACAGCACGAAGTCGTAGGCGGAGATGCGGTCGGTAGCCACGACGAGCACCACGTCGCCATGGCGCGCGACGATCGCGCGGCCCTCCGCGGACTCGTCGGGCACGTAGAGGTCGCGGACCTTGCCGGAGTACGAGTGGGCCCAACCGGGCATCGTGTCGGTCACGGAGACAGTGTGGACGACGAGCCCGCGCGGCGGGGTGCACGTCCGGCGCTCGGTTGATCAGCCCAGCACGAGGCTGCGGACGTCGTCGAGCCCGGGCAGCGGAGGGACGCCGAGCGGCCTCTTGTAGTAGACCCACGGGAACCACGCGGTGCCCACGCGCTGCCACCCACCACCCGGGAGCAGCGGACCGGTGCCGACGTAGGCACGGTGGTGCTCCCATTGCTGGTCGGACTCCTCGACCACGAAGTACAGCGGGCCGAAGGCGATCGCATGCCACCCATAGCGTCCTGCCCGGGCGAGCACGCGCATCTCGTTGAACGCGGTCAGCGGCGTCAGCGTGGCCTGGCGGGCGGGACCGGGCCGTTCCTCCGGTTCGCCGCGCTCGCCGCGTTCGCCGAACCGCTGCTGGACCGCCTGGCGCGTCAGGCCGAGTACGCCGCCGAGCTGCTCCCAGGTGCACCCGGCCCGACGAGCGGACACCACGGCGGCCCGGAGGAGCTCGTCGGTCTCGGATCGGGCGTCGCGGGTCAGCGCGACGAGTTCGAGGTAGGCGGCGGAATCGTCCTGGAGGCGGGAGGCGAGGTCGGGGCGCGCCTGGTCGAGCGCGGAGGCGAGGAGGTCGCGGAGGGTCGGGTCGGACACGCGTCAATCTTGGATTGACATCCGGGGAGATGTCAATGTGGAGTTGACGGTTCGCGGGGTTCTTCTGGTGGACCCGCCATAATGGCCCAGATTCCGCCGTGAGGTGAATCGGGGCGCTGACCAGCCACTACGTGCGTCGATGTCAGCGGGTTGGACTAGAGTCGTACGCGTGTTCGATAGTGCGATGTCGGTGAGGGACGTTCGCGGCTGGATCGCCGCGCTCGCCTCTCCCTCACCTGCGCTCGACGACGCCGAGCGGATCGACCTGATCCGCGCGCTCGAGGACCTGAAGTCGGCGGCGTCCGCGCGCCAGGCGCGGGAGAGCGTCGACTTCGAGGTCTCGCAGCGCGAGGCGCAGCGGGAAGCCGGGGTCCCGCCCGAGCGGCGCGGCCTGGGCGTCGGCGCACAGATCGCGCTGGCGCGGCGGGAGTCGCCGTCGCGGGGCGGGCGGTTCCTCGGCCTCGCCCGCGCCCTGGTCGACGAGATGCCGCGCACGCTCGCGGCGCTCTCCGGCGGCGTGCTCTCCGAGTGGCGCGCGATTCTCCTCGCACGGGAGTCGGCGTGCCTGTCGCGAGAGGACCGCGCGACGCTCGACCGCGAGGTTGCCGGCGACGCCGCGACCCTCGTCGCGCTGGGCGACCGGGCGCTGGTCGCGCGGGCGCGCGCGGTGGCGCAGCGCCTCGACGTCGCGGCGGTCGTCGCTCGGGCGCGTCGGGCCGAGAACGAGCGATGCGTCACACTGCGCCCCGCGCCGGACACCATGACCTACCTCACCGCCCTCCTGCCGGTCGCGCAGGGCGTCGCGGTGTACGGCGCGCTAGTCCGCGCGGCCGACCAGGCGCGCGCCGCCGGTGACCCGCGCGGCCGCGGCCAGGTGATGGCCGACGAGCTCGTCGCGCGGGTCGCGACCGGCGCGAGCGGCGGCGCCGTCGCCAACCGGCCGCCCGCGCGGCTCGAGGTCCAGCTGGTGATGACCGACCGCACGCTCCTTTCCGGGGACGACGAGCCCGCACACCTCCCGGGCTACGGCACGGTGCCGGGCCCGTGGGCGCGCGAACTGGTGCTGACGACGCTGGACTCCGGTCGTGCCCAGGTGTGGGTGCGGCGCCTGTTCACCGCGCCGTCGTCCGGCCAGCTGGTCGCGATGGACTCGCGGGCGCGGCTCGCGCCCGACGGCCTCGCGGACCTGATCCGCTCCCGCGACGGCACCTGCCGCACACCCTGGTGCGACGCGCCGGTGCGGCACATCGACCACGTGGTGCCACGCGCTGATGGCGGTCCTACCGACGCCGCGAACCTCCAGGGGTTGTGCGAGGCATGCAACTACGCGAAGCAGGCACCGGGATGGCACGAGGTGCCGACGGCTGCGCCGCAGGCCAGTCCACCGGATGGCAGCCCACCCGACGTCCTCACGACAACACCCACCGGTCACGTCTACGTCTCGCGCGCGCCGGCGCTGCCGGGCGCAGCGATGCTTCCGGACGCGGCGAGACCGACGGACGCGTCGAGAGCGCCGGGGGCAGCGGCCGCGTGACGAACCAGTCAGGCCTTGGCGAGTCGCGCCCGAAGCGTGGCGAGGTGCTCGCGCAACTCGACCGGCACCTTGTCGCCGAACTTGTCGAAGTACTCCTCGGTGAGGTCGCACTCGGCGAGCCAGGCGTCGGGGTCGATCGCGAAGAGCTGGTCGAGCACGCCGTCGCCCAGGTCCAGACCGGTGACGTCGAGCTCACCCTCCGCGGGGAGGATCCCGACAGAAGAGTCGACGCCGGTCGCATCCCCGGCGATCCGGTCGAGCGCCCACGCCAGCACGCGCGAGTTCTCGCCGTACCCCGGCCAGAGGAAGGAACCGTCGGCACCCCTGCGGAACCAGTTGACGCCGAACACGGCCGGCAGCGTCACGCCGCGCGCCGCGAGCTGTGCACCCAGGCGCAGCCAGTGGCCCCAGTAGTCGGCCATGTTGTAGCCGCAGAACGGGAGCATCGCGAACGGGTCGCGCCGCAGCACGCCGACCGGCCCCTCGGCCGCGGCGGTCTGCTCGGACGCCACGGTCGCCCCGAGGAACACCCCGTGCGCCCAGTCGCGCGCCTGCAGCACCAGCGGCACGTTGCTCGCGCGACGGCCACCGAAGAGGATCGCGTCGATCGCGACACCCTCGGGCGCCTCCCAGTCGTCGCAGATCGACGGGCACTGCGCCGCCGGCACCGTGAACCGCGAGTTCGGGTGCGCGGCAACCCGCCCGCAGCCGGGCGTCCAGTCCTCGCCGCGCCAGTCGATCAGATGCTCGGGCGGGGTCGCCGTGAGGCCCTCCCACCAGACGTCGCCGTCGTCGGTCAGCGCAACGTTGGTGAAGATCACGCCGTGCGTCAGGGTGGCGACAGCCGTGGGGTTCGTCGTCATCCCGGTCCCCGGCGCCACCCCGAAGAAGCCCGCCTCGGGGTTGATGGCGCGCAGCCGCCCGTCCGTGCCGGGACCGCCGGGCCGCAGCCAGGCGATGTCGTCGCCGATCGTCTCCACCGTCCAGCCGGGGAGCGTCGGCTGCAGCATCGCGAGGTTCGTCTTGCCGCAGGCCGACGGGAACGCTGCCGTCACGTGGAACACGCGCCCGGCGGGGTTGGTCAGGCGCAGCACCAGCATGTGCTCCGCCAGCCACCCCTCGTCGCGGCCCATGACGGACGCGATCCGCAGCGCGAAGCACTTCTTGCCAAGCAGCGCGTTGCCGCCGTAGCCGGACCCGAAGGACCAGATCTCGCGCGTCTCGGGGAACTGGGCGATGTACTTCGTCGAGTTGCACGGCCAGAGCACGTCCTCGTGGCGCACCCCGTCCGGCCCGACGAGCGGTGCCCCGACCGAGTGCACCGCCGGAACGAAGAACCCGTCCGACCGCTCCAGCTCGTCGAGCACGGCGTCGCCGACGCGCGTCATCACCATCATCGAGACCACGACGTACGGCGAGTCGGTCAGCTCGATGCCGATCTGCGAGATCGGCCCGCCGACCGGGCCCATCGAGAACGGGATGACGTACATGGTGCGGCCGCGCATCGAGCCGGCGAACACGCCGTCGAGCTCGGCGCGCATCTCGTCGGGGTCCCGCCAGTTGTTGGTCGGCCCCGCGTCGTCGGGGTCCGACGAGCAGATGAACGTCCTGTCCTCGACCCGCGCGACGTCACTCGGGTCCGAGCGCGCCAGGTAGCTGTCCGGCCGGATGTCCGGGTTGAGCCGGATCAGCGTCCCCGCCGCGACCAGCCGGTCGAGCAGTCGCTGCTTGGTCTGCGCCGAGCCGTCGACCCATTCGATGGCGTCGGGCTGCGTCAGGGCGGCGACCCGGTCCACCCACGCGGCAACGCGGGCACGGGCGGACAGTGCGGCGTCCGTGGCGAGCACGGGGTCGACGAGGTTGGTCACTGCACTCCATTCCGACCTCTCCGGCGAGGCCTGCGACAACCGGGGCGTGTTCGCCCTCTGCGGCTCCAGCCAGAGGGTAACCAGTCGGGAATCCCTCAGTCCGCCACGAAGGTCCTAGCCAAGTGTCCACCATGTGAACGATGCGCGTCCACGAACACCGGAAGACGGCCGTCAGGCCCGGGACCCCGCCGCCGCCCGCCGGGCGATGTCCGACCGATGGTGCGACCCGTCGAGGCGGATCGCCCCGACCCCCGCATAGGCCGCCGCGCGCGCCGCCGTCAGGTCGGCGCCCGTGCCGACGACCGACAGCACCCGCCCGCCCGCCGAGACCAGCGCACCGTCGCGCAGCGCCGTCCCCGCGTGCAGCACGTGGACGCCCGGCAGCGCGTCGGCGTCGGGAATCCCCGTGATCGGGTCGCCCGAGCGGACGGTCTCCGGATACCCGTGGGACGCGACCACCACCGTGACCGCGGCCTCGTCGTGCCACTCCAGCGGCGGCAGCGACGCCAGCTCGCCGGACGCCGCCGCGAGGAGCACCCCGGCCAGCGGCGTCGCCAGCCGCGCGAGCACCACCTGCGTCTCGGGGTCCCCGAAGCGCGCGTTGAACTCGACCACCCGCACGCCGCGCGACGTCAGCGCCAGCCCGCAGTACAGGACGCCCGAGAACGGGGTGCCGCGCCGCGCCATCTCGGCGACGGTCGGCTTCGCGACGGTCGCCACCACCTCGTCGACCAGCCCCGCCGGCGCCCACGGCAGCGGCGAGTAGGCGCCCATGCCTCCCGTGTTGGGCCCCCCGTCGTCGTCGCCCACCCGCTTGAAGTCCTGCGCCGGCTGGAGCGGCACCACCGCCGCGCCGTCGCAGAGCACGAAGAGCGACTCCTCGGGCCCGTCGTGGAACTCCTCGACCACCACCCGCCCACCCGGCTTGGCCAGGCACGCCTGCGCGTGGGACAGCGCCGCCGCGCGGTCGTCGGTCACCACCACGCCCTTGCCCGCCGCCAGGCCGTCCTCCTTGACGACGTGCGGCGCCCCGAACTCGTCGAGCGCGGCCGCGACCTCGTCGAGCCTCGTCGCCACCCGCGCCGCGGCGGTCGGAACCCCGGCCGCGGCCATCACGTCCTTGGCGAACGCCTTGGACCCCTCGAGCTGCGCCGCCGCGGCGCTCGGCCCGAACGCCGGAATCCCCGCGGCCCGCACCGCGTCCGCGACCCCGGCGACCAGGGGCGCCTCGGGCCCGACGACGACGAGCCCCACCCCCAGCGACGCGGCGAGCGCCGCGACCGCCGGCCCGTCGAGCGGGTCCACGGCGTGCAGCGTGGCCAGCTCGCCGATCCCGGGGTTGCCCGGCGCGGCGTGCACGCCGGTGACGGACGGGTCGAGCGACAGGGCGCGCACCAACGCGTGCTCGCGGGCGCCGCCCCCGACGACGAGGATCTCCACGGCCGTCAGTCCAGCAGCCGGTGGCGGACCACCGTGGCCTCGCGGCCCGGCCCGACGCCGATCGACGACACCCGTACGCCCGAGACCTCCTCGAGGTGCAGCACGTAGCGCTGCGCCGCCTTCGGCAGGTCGTCGAACTCGCGGGCCGTGGTGATGTCCTCGGTCCAGCCGTCGACGTGCTCGTAGATCGGCTTCGCGTGGTGGAAGTCCGACTGGTCGGCCGGCATCTCGTCCACGCGCCGGCCGTCGACGTCGTACCCGACGCACACCGGGATCGTGTCGCGGCCGGTCAGCACGTCGAGCTTGGTGAGCACCAGGTCGGTCAGCCCGTTGATCCGCGCGGCATAGCGGACCACCACCGCGTCGTACCACCCGGTGCGCCGCGGCCGTCCGGTCGTCGTGCCGTACTCGCCGCCGGTCTCCCGCAGCCAGTCGCCGTCGACGTCGAACAGCTCCGTGGGGAAGGGCCCCTCGCCCACACGCGTCGTATACGCCTTGGCGACGCCGACCACGCGGTCGATCCGCGTGGGCCCGATGCCCGAGCCGGTGCAGGCGCCGCCCGCCGTGGCGTTCGACGAGGTGACGAAGGGGTACGTGCCGTGGTCGACGTCGAGCATCGTCGCCTGCCCGCCCTCGAACACCACGGTCCGGCCCTCGTCGAGCGCCCGGTTGAGAACCAGGGGGGTGTCGGCGACGTGGGGCCGCAGGCGCTCGGCGTACCGCAGCAGCTCGTCGACCGTCTCGTCGACCGTCACCGCGCGGCGGTTGTAGACCTTGACCAGCATCTGGTTCTTGCCGGTCAGGGCGCCCTCCACCTTCTGGCGCAGGATCGAGGAGTCGAACAGGTCCTGGACCCGGATGCCGATCCGGTTGATCTTGTCGGCGTACGTCGGGCCGATGCCGCGGCCGGTGGTGCCGATCCGCCGACTGCCGAGGAACCGCTCCGTCACCTTGTCGATGGTGCGGTTGTACGGCGCGATGACGTGGGCGGCCGTCGAGACCAGCAGCCCAGCGGTGTCCACCCCGCGCGCCTCGAGCGCGTCGATCTCCTCGAACAGCACCTCGAGGTCCACCACCACGCCGTTGCCGATCACGGGGACCACGCCCGGCGTGAGGATCCCGGACGGGATGAGGTGCAGGGCGTACTTCTCGCCGCCGACGACCACCGTGTGACCCGCGTTGTTGCCACCGTTGAACTTCACGACGTAGTCGGTGCGGTCGCCGAGCTGGTCGGTCGCCTTGCCCTTTCCTTCGTCGCCCCACTGGGCGCCGAGCACCACGACGGCGGGCATGATCGTCCCCGTTTCCCCGCTGCCGGCCATCGGTCGGCACCGGCGGCAGCGAGCCGGCGCCGCGCACGAGGCTAGTCCCTCACTGTTGACCAGCGCCGTCGCGCCTACTTAGCGTTCACCCCGTCCGGCAGCACCGCGGAGGGGGGCACATGCTCGACGACGGCGTTCCTCCCGACGCGACGAACGACGCGTCCGGGGAGCCGGGCGAGGTCCAGGTCCTCGTCGGGGCGGATCACGTGCGGATCGTGCTGTCGGGAGACGTCGACTCGGGCCTGCGGCACGAGCTCGCCGAGGCGACGGCGGAGGTCGAGAGCCACAAGCTGCCGATCGAGGTCGACGCCCACCACGTGACGTTCATGGACTCCACCGGGGTCGCCTTCCTGGCCCGGCTGTCCACCGGCAGCACGCACCGCGTGCGGCTGCTGCGCGTCCCGCCGACGGTGCGGTTCCTGCTCGAGGTCACCCGGACCGGCGAGCTCGTCGACCTCGCGGACGACGACGAGGCCACCCCCTTCCGCCCACTGCCCGAACCGCAGCAGTAGGGCCCGTGGGGGTGGCCCCGTCGATGTCAGGTCAGGCGAGCTTCTTGCCGGCCGAGCCGAGCTCCTGCGCCGCCTCGACGATGCGCTTGGCCATGCCACCCTCGGCGAGCTTGCCCCAGGCGCGCGGGTCGTAGGCCTTCTTGTTGCCCACCTCGCCGTCCACCTTGAGCACGCCGTCGTAGTTCTTGAAGAAGTGGTCCGCCACCGGCCGGCTGAACGCGTACTGCGTGTCCGTGTCGATGTTCATCTTGATGACGCCGTTGGCCACGGCCTCGGCGATCTCCTCGGCGGTCGAGCCGGAGCCACCGTGGAAGACGAGGTCGAACGGCATCTGGATACCCAGCTCCGCCCCGACGGCCTTCTGGATGTCGAGGAGGATCGACGGGCGCAGCTTGACCGCGCCCGGCTTGTACACGCCGTGCACGTTGCCGAACGTCAGGGCGGTCAGGTAGCGGCCCTTCTCACCGGAGCCGAGCGCCGCGACCGTCTTCAGGCCGTCCTCGGGGGTGGTGTAGAGCTTCTCGTTGATCTCCGCGGCGTGGCCGTCCTCCTCGCCGCCGACGACGCCGATCTCGATCTCGAGGATGGTGCGCGCCTTCTGCGACAGCTCGAGCAGCTCGGTGGCGATGACCAGGTTCTCGTCGATCGGCACCGTGGAGCCGTCGAACATGTGCGAGCCGAACAGCGGGTCCTCGCCGCGCTTCACCTGGTCGGCCTCGATGGCCAGCAACGGGCGCACCCAGGTGTCGAGGTTGGCCTTGGTGCAGTGGTCGGTGTGCAGCGCGACGGTCACCGGGTAGTGCTTGGCGACCTCGCGCGCGTAGGCGGCCAGCGCGAGCGAACCGGCGACCCGGTCCTTGACGGTCGAGCCCGACGCGTACTCCGCGCCGCCGACCGAGACCTGGATGATGCCGTCGCTCTCCGCCTCGGCGAAACCCTGGAGCGCGGCGGTGATCGTCTGGGAGGACGTGACGTTGACAGCGGGGTACGCGAAGCGGCCGGCCTTGGCGCGGTCGATGAGGGCGGCGTACACCTCGGGGGTTGCGATGGGCATCGCAGCTACTCCTGCTTGTGTGGGGATGCTTGCCCCCGATCCTTCCACGCTTCAGGGGGCTGGCACCCGGGACGTCGGGTGGCCAGCACCCGGGCGGGGGCACGGGGTGGTCACGTACCCTGGTCGCCATGTCCCTGGCGACCATCGCGGGCTCCGTCCCGGCGCTCGGCCCCGACTGGCTCGACCCCGACCACATCATCGCGTCCCTGGGGACGTGGGCACTGCTCGGCGTGATGGTCATCGTGTTCGTCGAGGTAGGGCTGCTGTTCCCCATCCTCCCGGGGGACTCGCTGCTCTTCACCGCCGGCGCCATCGCCGCGCAGCCGGCCTCGCACCTGCCGCCCATCGGGTGGCTCTCGGTGATCCTGACGCTGACCGCCTTCGCCGGGACCCAGACCGGCTACTGGCTGGGCCGCCTCATCGGCAACCGCCTCTTCGACCGGCCCGACGGGCGGATCTTCAAGCGCAAGCACATCGAGCTGACCAACGCGTACTTCGAGAAGTACGGCGGCCGCACGCTGATCGTCGCCCAGTTCATGCCGTTCGTGCGCACCTACGCCTCGGCCGCCGCGGGCGTCGGCCGGATGCCCTACCGCCACTTCGTCGCCTTCAACGCGATCGGCGTGGTGCTGTGGGCCAGCGGCGTCACCTGGCTCGGCTACGCACTGGGCAACGTCCCGTTCGTCAAGAACAACATCGAGGCGATGCTCGTCCTCGTGGTCCTGTTCTCGGTGTCGCCGATCATCGTCGAGGTGATCCGCCACCGCCTGAAGGCCCGGAAGTCGCCGGTGGACGACGAGCCCGCCGCCGCACTCGACGCCTGAACCCGCTGGTCACGGACCCGGACAGGGGTCCTTCGTCCCTGCTCGTGAGAAGTTTCACGAGCCATGCTGAGGCATGCGCCCGAGCGAGTTGGCCCATGTGCTGCGGGCCGCGAACCCCTGGTGGTCACGCCGCCAGCGGGTGACCTGGGTCGCCGACGACCCCCAGCTCGCCCAGCGCGAGCGGCACGAGTGGGTCCCGGCGACCCGCGCGGCGCGCGTCGCGGTCGCCGAGGTCGGCGGCGCGCCGGAGGCCCGGGTCGCCACGCTGCTCGTCGGGCCACGCGGGGCCGGGAAGACCACCGCCGCCAAGGACGCCGTCCTGCGCGTGCTGTCCACCCTGTCCGTCGACGCCCGGGCCGTCCTGTGGGTCCCCGTCGAGCCGGTGCCCGACGAGCCCGAGCCGCTCCGCGCTCCGCTGACGCCCGAGGACCTCGAGAACGCGCTGCATCGGCCGACGCGTGTCGGCGCCCCCGCCTGCGACGGCCCGCGGCTCGTCGTGGTCGACGAGGCCTCGGCGTGCCCGGGCTGGGAGGACGTCGTCGCGGACGGTGCCCCCAACGCGCAGTTGCTCGTCACCGCGTCGGTGTTCGGGCAGGACGCGGCGATGCTCCCGGAGCGCTACCCGGGCCGGATCACGGTGCGGCACCTGCGCCCGTCTACCCTCGTGGAGCTGCTGACCGCCCTGCCCGGCGTCGACACCGAGGCGGCGCGGGCGCGGTTCATGGAGCACGGCGGGTTCCCGCGGGCCCTCGCGGAGTACCGGGACCTCGGTCACGTCAGCCGCGAGTTCGTCGACCTCCTGGCCGACGGCATGCGGCGCGACCTGTGCCCCGGCGCCGGCGACCACTGCCGCATGGACGACGTGCTGGCGTCGCTGTGCGAGACGGCCGGCCGGTTCATCGAGCCGGTGCCGTTCGCGGAGGCGCTGGGCATCCCGCTGGCGCACGCCGCGCCGCTGCTCGACCGGATGGCCGACGCCGGCGTCATCGACCCCCGGCGCGGGCTCGTCGACCCCCTGCTGCACCTGCTCCCGGCGCTGCGCGACCCGAGCCGGCAGGCGCCGACCGCGCAGCACGTGGCGTCGTTCAGCCTCTGATCGTCAGAAGCTGACCTGCGGCGCCTGCCGCACCTGCGGGTCCTCGACCTCGAAGTACTCCGCGCGGGCGAACCCGAACATGCCGGCGATGACGTTCGTCGGGAACGTCTCCCCCTTGGTGTTGAGCTCGCGGACGTTCGCGTTGTAGAACCGCCGGCCCGCCGCGATGCGGTCCTCGGTGTTGGACAGTTCGGCCTGCAGCTGCTGGAAGTTCTCGGACGCGCGCAGCACCGGGTAGTTCTCGGCGACCGCGAACAGCCGGCCGAGCGCCTGGGTCAGCGCGTTCTCCTGCTGGGCCTGCGTGGCCGGGCCCGCGCCCGGGGCCGCGGCCGCGGCACGGGCCGTCGTGACCTCGTCGAACACGGCACGCTCATGGGCGGCGTAGCCCTTGACCGTCTCGACGAGGTTGGGGATCAGGTCGTGGCGGCGCTGGAGCTCGGTGTCGATCTGGCGCCAGGCCTCCTGCACCAGGTTCCGCAGCCGGACCAGGGCGTTGTACTGGCCCACCGCCCAGAGCAGCAGGACGACGACGAGCGCGACGACGACGATCAACGCGATGGTGCCACCGGTCACGGGTCTGGCCTTCCTCGGGGCGGGGCGGTCACGCGCATCGTAGCGACGCGGTGCTCAGCGGGCGGGCGGTGCCAGCGGGTCGTAGCCGTGGTCCTGCCACACGTGGCGCGGCACCGACGCGACGATCGCGGAGAGCAGGGCGAACCGCGTGCCGAGCGAGTCCAGGTCCGTGGCGCCGTTCCGCCACGACAGGATCCAGACGCCGTCGGTGCGCCAGGCCTCGCCCCGCGCGTCGGGCTGGAGCAGGCGCTCCATCAGCCGCGGATGGATCACGGCGTACGCCGTTCGCTCGTCGTGCGCCTGCACGCGGAACGCGCGGTTGAAGGCCTCGGACTCGAAGCGGAGGTCCTGCATGCCCATCGCCGTGACGACCCGGTCGAAGATCCCCTCCGGCGTCACCTCGACGATCGGCAGGTAGGCGGGCAGCGCGAGCGCGGCGACGTGGACGGTGTGGGTGGTCTCGCTCTTGCCGCTGCCGGTCTTCCACGAGTAGACGAACGAGAGCGCCTCGCCGCCCTGGAACCGGCCGCGCAGCACCTCGCTCGTCCGGCGCGAGCGGCCCTGGCCGAACGGGTACCGCGTCGACAGGTCGACGAGCGAGGGGTCCGACGAGACGTACGTCCAGCCGTTGACGCGCGCCCACTCGACCAGGCGCTCGCGGCGCTTGCGCTGCACCCAGAACCCGACGGCGCCGACGAGCAGGACCAGCACCACGCCGATGCCGAAGACGGCACCGGGGCTCGTCGTCACGCCGTCCGGGCTCACCCCGACCGCCGCTCAGGCCAGGCCGAGGTCGGCGAGCCCGTACAGGTAGTGATACGGCAGGCCGAGCGACTCGACCTTCTCGCGGGCGCCGGTGTCGCGGTCGACGAGCACGGCGACGCCGAGCACCTGGCCGCCGGCCTCCCGCACCGCCTCGACCGCGGTGAGCGCGGAGCCGCCCGTGGTGGACGTGTCCTCGACCACCACGACTCGTCGTCCGGCGACGTCGGGGCCCTCGATCCGTCGCTGCATGCCGTGCGCCTTGGCCTCCTTGCGCACGACGAAGGAGTCGAGCGCGAGGCCGCGGGACGCCGCAGCGTGCATCAGGGCGGTGGCGACCGGGTCGGCGCCGAGGGTGAGCCCGCCGACGGCGTCGATCTCGCCGGGGCCCAGCCCCACCTCCTCGAGCCGGTCGAGGAGCACGTGCCCGACGAGCGGCGCCGCCGCGTGGTGCAGCGTGACGCGGCGCAGGTCCACGTAGTAGTCGGCCTCCCGGCCGGAGGCCAGGGTGACGCGGCCGTGCACCACCGCCAGCTCGGTGATGAGGTCGCGCAGCTGGGTGCGGGTGTCGGTCACGGCTCGGAGGGTAGCTCGCGCCGGTACCGCCCGACGGCGCGGATCGCCCAACGGGGCGCCAGCCGCGCGGCGCCGGAGGCCACCTTGTAGCGCAGGCTCGGCGTGGAGATCACCACGCCGTGGCGCACGTCCGCGAGCGCCTGCGCGACGACGTCCTCCGCGTTGAGCCACGCCACCTCCGGCAGCACCCGCGTGTCGATGGCGCCGCGCTGGTGGAACTCGGTGTGGACGTATCCCGGGCACAGCGCCGTCGCGGTGACGCCGGTGCCCTTGAGCTCCACCGCCAGGCCCTCGGTGAAGGTGCGCACCCACGCCTTGTGCGCCGCATAGGTACCGCCCGCGGTGAGCGCGGCGACCGATGCGACGTTGAGGATGGCACCGCGGCCGCGGGCGGTCATCGCCCCGGCGGCCGCGTGCGACAGGACGAGCACCGCGCGGACCATGACGTCGAGCCCGAGCTCCTCGCGCGCCAGGTCGCCGCCGATGAACCGCTGGGCGATGCCGAACCCGGCGTTGTTGACGAGTAGTCCCACGGGGTGGTGGGTCTGCGTCAGGCGCGCGGCGACCTTGTCCAGCTGGTCGCGCTGCGACAGGTCGGCGACGAGCACCTCGGCGCGCACGCCCGCGGCGGCTTCGAGCTGGCCGGCGAGGCGGTGCAGCCGGTCGCCGTCGCGGGCGACGAGCACCACGTCGTGCCGGGCCGTCGCGAGCTGCCAGGCGAACTCGAGACCGAGACCGGCGCTCGCACCGGTGATCAGTGCGGTTCCCATGGGCTCACCCTACGGACCCGGGCGCCCCGCCGGGCACGCGGCTCGAAGCCGCGTCGGTGGCCGCCCGTACGCTGGCGCCGTGCCCGTGACCCTGACGCCCGCTGGCGTGCTGCGTGACGTCTTCGGGTACGACGAGTTCCGGGGCGACCAGGCGGCGGTGATCGAGCACGTGGTCGCGGGCGGCGACGCGGTGGTGCTGATGCCGACCGGCGGCGGCAAGTCGCTCTGCTACCAGATCCCGTCGCTGGTGCGGGACGGCACCGGCATCGTCGTCTCCCCGCTGATCGCCCTGATGCACGACCAGGTGGACGCGCTGCAGGCGGCCGGGGTGCGCGCCGGCTACCTCAACTCCACGCAGGGGTACGACGAGCGGGCGGCGACCGAGCGCGCCTACCTCGCCGGCGAACTCGACCTGCTGTACCTCGCGCCGGAGCGGCTGCTCTCGGGCGAGACGCTCGAGCTGCTGTCGCGTGGGCGGGTGGCGCTGTTCGCGATCGACGAGGCGCACTGCGTGTCGCAGTGGGGGCACGACTTCCGGCCGGAGTACCTGCGGCTGGCGGTCCTCGGCGAGCGGTGGCCGGGCGTGCCGCGGGTCGCCCTGACCGCGACGGCGACGCGGGCGACGCACGGGGAGATCCTGTCGCGGCTGGCGCTGGACGGCGCGCGGTCCTTCGTCGCGAGCTTCGACCGGCCCAACATCCAGTACCGGATCGTCCCCAAGGACAACCCGCGCGCCCAGCTGCTGGCGCTGCTGCGCGACGAGCACCCCGGCGACGCGGGGATCGTCTACTGCCTGACGCGCGCCTCGGTGGACGAGACGGCGGAATGGCTCGTCGGGCAGGGCATCGACGCGCTCCCGTACCACGCCGGGCTGGACCGTGCGACGCGGACCCGCAACCAGGCGCTCTTCGCGCGCGAGGACCGGGTGATGGTGGCGACCATCGCGTTCGGCATGGGGATCGACAAGCCGGACGTGCGGTTCGTCGCACACCTCGACCTGCCCAAGTCGATCGAGGGCTACTACCAGGAGACCGGCCGGGCGGGCCGCGACGGGTTGCCGGCCACCGCGTGGCTCGCCTACGGGCTGGCGGACGTGGTGCAGCAGCGGCGGCTCATCGAGATGTCCGAGGGCGACGGGCAGCACAAGCGTCGCCTGGCGCAGCACCTCGACGCGATGCTCGCGCTGTGCGAGACGGTCGGATGCCGGCGGCAGCGGCTGCTGTCGTACTTCGGCGAGGAGTCCGGGCCGTGCGGCAACTGCGACACGTGCCTCGCGCCGCCGTCGTCGTTCGACGGGACGGTGCCGGCGCAGAAGCTGCTGTCGACGGTGGTGCGGCTGGACCAGCGCGGGCAGCGGTACGGCGTCGGGCACGTGGTGGACATCCTGCGCGGGCGCGCGACGCCGCGGGTGCAGCAGCTGGGGCACGACGGGCTGACCACCTACGGCATCGGCGCGGACCTGTCGGACGGCGAGTGGCGCGCGGTGGTGCGCCAGCTGGTCGCCGCGCAGTTGCTCGGCGTGGAGCCGGAGCACTCGACGCTGCGGCTGACCGCGGGCTCGGCCGCGGTGCTGCGCGGCGAACGCGAGGTGCTGCTGCGGCACGATCCGGCGGCCGCCCGGCGGGGCTCGCGACGAGCGGCCGGGTCTCGGCCGGCGGCCGCCGCGGCGGACCTGTCCGGCGAGGACGCCGAGCTGTTCGAGCGGCTGCGCGCCTGGCGGGCCGGTGTCGCGAAGGAGGCCGGGCTGCCGGCCTACGTCGTGTTCCACGACGCGACGCTGCGGGAAATCGCGGTGCGACGACCGGGGTCGCTCGACGAGCTGGCCGGGGTGTCGGGGGTCGGGGCGGCGAAGCTGGAGCGGTATGGCGCGGGGGTGCTGGCGACGGTCGCGGAGGGGGATCGCTAGGGTTTCTAGTCTTTACTAGACTTTTCAAGATGCCTGTAAAGAGAGCTAAACCTCGAAAGGTCATCCAGTGGACCCGGTGACCAACCCCTATACCCCGAACGCGGGCGCGCGCCCGGACGCGCTTGTCGGGCGCGATGACCAACTCGCCTCGTTCGACGTCCACCTCAAGCGACTCGCCCGCGGGCGCGCTGAGCAGTCGATGATCATCACCGGCCTGCGTGGGGTGGGGAAGACCGTGCTGCTCGGGCAGTTCAGGGAGAAGGCGCTGGCCGAGAACTGGGCCGTCGTCGAGCATGAGGTGACCAAGCACGACGACACCTCGTTCCGCAGCGCGGTCGCCGCCAAGCTACGCACCGCGCTCTTCGAGCTCGCACCTCGCTCACGATGGACCGACCGCCTGCGACGGGCCGCTGCGGCTCTCCGGGCGTTCACAGTGACGGTCGATCCGGCCGGCGAGGTGCGCGCTGGGCTCGACGTCGACATCGTCGATGGACTCGCCGACCACGGCGACCTCGCACTGGACCTCGCCGACGTCTTCGTGACGATCGGCGAGGCCGCGCACGATCATGGGCGCGGAGTCGTCGTCCTGCTCGACGAGGTGCAGTTCCTCTCACGCAACCAGCTCGAGGCGCTCATCATGGCCTTGCACCGGACGGTGCAACGCGCACTTCCGGTGACGATGGTCGGAGCCGGGCTGCCCCAGATCGCCGAGCTCGCCGGGGATGCCAAGTCGTACGCCGAGCGGCTCTTCACGTTCCCGAGCATCGGCAACCTCTCGCCCCACGATGCCCGACGGGCCCTGGCCGAACCCGCCCGTGCCGAAGACGTCGACTACGACGACGAGGCGCTCGAGCGGGCCGTCCAGGTGACCGGCGGCTACCCGTACTTCATCCAAGAACTCGGATACGCCGCGTGGACCGTGGCGGCCGCGAGCCCGATCACGACGGACGACGTCGAGGATGCCGTCGACCTCTACGAGGCCAAGCTGGACTCGTCGTTCTTCCGGGTTCGCCTCGACCGGGCTTCCGAGCTTCAGCGGGCGTACCTGCGGGCGATGGCCGAACTCGGACCCGAGCCCCAGAAGGCAGCCGACGTGGCGGCCCTGCTCGATCGTGAGTCCACCCAACTCGGCCCGACCCGGGCGGAGTTGATCGACATGGGACTCCTGTACACGCCCCAGCACGGCTACGCG
>CAZBIO010000190.1:0-3337 GCA_964491965.1 uncultured Cellulomonas sp. | reverse complement strand
CGAGCCGAGCCGCGCCCGGCCCACCTCGAACTGCGGCTTGACCAGCCCGACGAGGTCCGCGTCGTCCCGCGCCACCGCGGCGAGCGGCGCGAGCACCAGGCGCAGCGAGCTGAACGACAGGTCGGCGACGACCAGGCCGGGCGCGGGGTCGACGTCGCCCGCCACGAGGTCGCGGACGTTGACGCCCTCGCGCGAGTCCACCCGAGGGTCGGCCGCGAGCTCGGGCCGCAGCTGGCCGTGTCCCACGTCCACCGCGACCACGCGGCGCGCACCCCGTCGCACCAGGACGTCGGTGAACCCGCCCGTGCTGGCGCCTGCGTCGAGGCAGTCACGGCCGGCGACCGCCAGCCCAGCCGGCTCCCAGGCGTCGAGCGCCGCCGCGAGCTTGTGGCCCGCCCGGGAGGCGTAGCCGGGGTCGTCGGGGTCCGTTCCGACGTCCAGCGTGCGCCCCGGCTCCACGGGCAGGGCTGGCCGCAGCGCGCGGGCGCCGTCCACGCTGACCCGGCCCGACTCGATGAGCTCGGTCGCATGTCGGCGCGAGCGCGCCAGGCCACGACGGACCAGCTCGGCGTCCAGTCTCACCGTCATCCCTCGGCGTCGGCCAGACGGTCCTGGAGGGCGGTGTGGACGGACTCGAGCACCGTCAGGTGCTCCCGGACCGGGAGCGACGCGAGGTCGGACAGGCGTGACAGCGCCTCGTCCACCGCGGCGTCGCCGGTGCCCTCGGGCACGTCCAGGGTCACGTGCGACCTCCTCGAGACTGCGGCCGCGACGGCGGCCACGCTCACGTTACCGGGTGCGACCCGAGCGATCCGCGAGCCGCCCACGAGCCGCGCCGGACTCAGGCCACGTGCAGCTCCGGGACGCGCGACGGGTCCACCGGGTGACCGTCGTCGGCCGCGGCCCACGCGGCCGCGCACGCGGCGCGGATCAGGTCGATCGGCGTGCCCGTACGTCCGTCGAGGTCCAGCTCGCCGTCGGCCACCCGGGCCGCCGCGCCGCCGCACGTCCACCAGCCCTCCGCCTCCCGCGGCAGCGGATGCGGCTCGAGCAGCGCCCGCAGGTCCGCGCCGATGAACGTCGGGCGGAACCGCGGGTCCGCCAGCACGTCGTCGCGGGGCGTGCTGACGCCGGTGAGGACGTGCAGGCCCGCGTAGCCGCCCGCCCGGGCCCCGGCGAGGTCGGTGTCCAGCCGGTCGCCGACGACGAGCGCGCGGTGGCCCCCGGCGCGTTCGACGGCCAGCCGGTACATCGTCGGCTCCGGCTTGCCCGCGCTGTCCGGGGCGACACCCGTCGCGGCCTGCACCGCGCCGACGAGCGCGCCGTTCCCGGGCGCGAACCCGCGCGCCGTCGGCAGCGACTTGTCGAGGTTCGAGGCGACGTGCCACGCGCCCCGCGCGACGGCGTAGGCGGCCTCCGCGAGCTGGGGCCAGCCAACCTCGGGGCCGTAGCCCTGCGCCACCGCGTCCGGGTGGTCGTCCGCCGATCCGACGACGACGAAACCCTCCGCCGTCACCGCCTCACGCAGTGCGTCCGTGCCGACGACGAGCACCTTCGCGCCCGGCGCGAGCCGTGTGCGCAGCAGGGCGGCGGCCGCCTGGGAGGCGGTCATGACGTCGTCGGGCGCCGCCGGGATGCCCAGGCCCACCAGCTGCTCGGCCACCACCGCCGGGGAGCGCGAGGCGTTGTTGGTGACGAAGACGATCCGCAGGCCGCCCTGGTGCGCGGCGGTCAGGCTCTCCGAGGCGTGCGGGATCGGCTTGTGCCCCATGTACGTGACCCCGTCGAGGTCGACGAGTGCGACGTCGTAGGCCTCGGCGAGCGGGCGGTCGCTGCCGAGCAGGCCGGCGGTCATGCGGTGGGGTCCGCCTCGGACTCGTCGAGCAGGTCCGAGGCGTCGAGAACGTCGTCGTCGTCCTCGTCCAGCTCGTCGTCCTCGTCGGACTCCGCGCCTTCGTCGGGCTCCGCGCCTTCGTCGGACTCCTCGCCTTCGTCGGACGGGTCGTCCAGCGCCTCGCCCGCCTCGCGGTCGAGCTCTTCGTCGTCGAACTCGTCGAGGAGGTCGTAGACCGGGACGTCCTCGTCGTCGCCGACGTCGCCGGCGGCCGCGTCGAGCTCCGCCTGCGTGAAGCGGGCGAGCTCGCGCTCCGCGTCCTGCGCCCGGCCGACGGCGGCCAGCGCGGTCGACCGCGCCTGGGCGACGCGGGCGGCGAGCAGGCCCTTCGCCGCGCGGACCACCGGCGTGTCGAGCACCGCGACGGCCGCCTCGGCCTGGCCCAGGTCGAGGCGGGCGCCGCTGATCACCATCGCCAGCTCAACCTGACCCTCGGCGGAGAGCGCGGCGACGTCCGGATCGTTGGCCAGCACGAGCGCCCGCTCCGGGCGCCCGAGCCCGCGCTCCGCGTCCGCCAGCACCGGGAGGTGCTCCGGCGACCCGTTGATGCGCCGGACCGTCCGCAGCTCGCGCAGCGCCTCCGCGTACCGGCCGGACCGGTAGGCGGTGAGGCCGAGGGCCTCGTGGGTCACGTCGACCCGTCCGGCGCGGCGAACCGCCGCCTGCGCGTGCAGGTAGGCCTGCTCGGGGTCGTCGTCGATCAGCCGCGCGACCATGACCAGGTGCGCGCCCACTTTCTCGGCGCTCTCCTTGCTCAACGTCCGCAGGCGGCCGCGGACCTCGCGGTCGAGCTGGCGGAACTCCACGTCCGGGGCGATCGGCGGCTCCGCGGGGCGGTCCGCGCGAGGCGGGCGGTCCGGTCGAGGCGGGCGGTCCGCGCGTGGCGACCACGCCGCACCGGGCGCCCCTTCCGAGCGCGGTCGATACGCGCCCGCGCGACCTGCGCCACCTCGGCCGGCGGCCCCGGTGTCCTCCCCGCGACCCCAGCGACGACGATCTTCGGGCTGCTCGCCGTTGCGCGGCCGCCGGACGTCTCGCGTCTCGTCGGCACGCCACGCCCCTCGCCGCGTCCCCGACGCGGTGCCGGCCTCGACGGCCCCGGACCAGCCCGCACCGCGCGGACGCCTGCCGCTAGGACCAGCGCCCGAGCTCGTGGGCCTGCCTTGGCCGCGGGCGCCATAGGGGCGACCTTGACGGCCGGGCGCGCCCTCGTCGAACGCGCGCCGAGGCCCCGCGGCGCGTCCCCCGCGGGCGTCGTCATCGCGGCGCGGCCGCGCCTGTGCCGAGTCGCCGTACGGTCGACGGGACTCAGTCGCGTCGCCGTACGGCCGGCGCGCGCCCTCGCCTGTGCCCGCGTCGAACGATCGGCGGGGCCGCCCGGAGTCGTCCGCCCACCGCCGTGGCCGTCCTGCACCGGCGTCCGACGAGCGACGAGGCCGGTCA
>CAZBIO010000189.1:0-5083 GCA_964491965.1 uncultured Cellulomonas sp. | reverse complement strand
CGTCGGCGGGCTGGTCGGCGTCTTCGTCATGCAGCGGGACCTGGCGTTCGCGGTGCATGGCGTGAGCGAGCTGTCCTTCGCCGGCGCGAGTGCGGCGCTGCTGTTCTCGCTCGACGTGGTCGCCGGCGCCGTGGTGGGCTCGCTCGTCGCCGCGCTGCTCATCGGCCTGCTGGGCTCGCGCGCCCGCGACCGCAACTCGATCATCGGCGTCCTCATGCCCTTCGGGCTGGGGCTCGGCGTGCTGGCCCTCGCGCTCTACCCGGGCCGGGCGGCGAACAAGTTCGGGCTGCTCACCGGGCAGATCGTCGCGGTGGACGACGCCCGGGTCACGGTGATGGCGGCGATCACGGCCGTGGTGGTCGGCGGCCTGCTGTTCGTCTGGCGCCCCCTGACGTTCGCGAGCGTGGACCCCGACGTGGCGGCCGCCCGCGGCGTGCCGACCCGCGCGCTGTCGCTCGTCTTCATGGCGCTGCTGGGGCTGGCCGTCGCAATGGCGGTGCAGGTGGTCGGGGCGCTCCTGGTCCTGTCGCTGCTCATCACGCCCGCCGCCGCGGCGACCCGGGTGAGCGCGTCACCGGTATGGGTCCCGGTGCTCTCGGTGCTGTTCGCGGAGACGGCCGCGCTCGGCGGGATCCTCCTCGCGCTCGGCGCGAGTGTGCCGATCAGCCCGTACGTCACCACCATCTCGTTCCTCATCTGGGTGGTGTGCCGCATCGTCGGCGGGCGGCGGCGCGCGCACGGCTGGGTGCGCCGGGCCGCGGCCTGACGACGGTTGGGCGGGGCGCCGGACGACGGTTGGGCGGGGGCCCGACGAGCGCTCAGCCGCGCCGGGCGGCGCGGGACTCCAGGCGCTCCTGGCGGTATCGCGCCCACGCCTCGGCGACCGGCGGCACGACGACTCCGGTGGCGACCCGCGTCCGCGGCCGCGTGACGAGCACCCCGACGACCGAGACGACGAGCGGCACGACGATGACGGACAGGGCCGCGCGGTAGTCCGTGAGGGACGGGCTGCCGCTCGGCGCGCGGTGGTCCAGCACCATGCCGACGATCAACATCACCGGCACCGCCAGGGTGAAGCCGCCCATGTTGGTGACCGCCTGCGCCGCACCGAGCCGTTGCGGCGGGTTGGACGTGCGCGCGAAGTCGAGCCCGATGAGCGAGGTGGGCCCGCCGATCGACACCAGCCCGACGAAGGCGACGAGCTGCCACATCGGCCGCGGCGTCGACGGCAGCAGCACGATCGCCCAGCCGACGGCCGTGCCGGCCGCGACCGCGAGCACCGCCCACGACCGCCGCAGCGGGTGCCGCGCCGTGAACTCGCCGACGAGCGGCCCGGCGAGCACCCCGACGACGACGTTGAGCGTCAGCAGCGCGGACGCCTGCCCCGGCGTGACGCCCTGGCCCTCGACGAGGAACGGCACGCCCCACATCAGCACGATCACCGTGCCGGACGTGCCGCCGAGCATGTGTGACCAGTAGCCGAGCCACGTGCCGGGGTGGCGCAGCGTGTCGCCCAGGCCGGTCAGCCCGCGGGGCGCGTCGGTCACGGTGCTCGGGGGCGTGTCGCGCACCGCGAGCCACGCGCCCGCGGCCGCGAGCGCCCCCACGGCGGCGAGGGTGGCGAACGCCGACGTCCAGCCGAAGCGGTGCAGCGCCCAGGCGAAGGGGATCGCCGAGGCGATCTGCCCCATCTGGCCGACGATGCCGGTCAGCTGCGTCAGCAGCGGCACGCGCCGCCGGTCGAACCACGCCGCGACGAGCCGGACCGCCGAGACGAAGATGCCGGCGTCGCCGGCGCCGATGAGCACGCGGGCCGCGAGCGCGACGCCGATCGACGGCGCGAACGCCATCGCCAGCTGACCCACCGCCATGGTGACGGAGCCGATCATCAGGAGCCGCCGCGGCCCCCAGCGGTCCATCGCCACGCCCGCCGGCACCTGCATGAGCGCGTACATGGTGATCTGGATGACGGCGAACAGCGACAGCGTGGTCGCGTCGACCCCGAACCGCTCCGCGCCGACGAGCCCCGCGACGCCGAACGACGAGCGCTGGACCACCGCGACGACGTACGCGAGGAGCGCACCCGACCAGACGAGCCAAGCGCTGGGCGGGCGCCCGATCCCGGCGTCCGCCGACCGCTTGCCCATCACCGCTCCGTCCACGGCCCCGCCCGGGGCCCGGCGAATCCTACGGGCGGGGCCGTCTCGACCTGGCGGACCGATCGTCAGGCGGGCACGGCTGCCGTGATGGCGGCGAAGCGGCGCACCGCGTCGGTCGCAAGGCTGGCGACGGGGTCGTCGGCCCGCGCGGACTGCGTCCACACGGCGCGGCCGGCGAGGAAGCCGGAGGCGCCACCGCGGCAGGCCGCGGCGACCGCGGCGGGGAAGGCGTCGGGCGGCACGCCGTTGGACAGCACCACCCAGGGGCAGCCGACGACGGCCGAGATCCGCTTCGCGCCCGCCTCGATCGTCTCGGGGTCGGTCGGGTCGCCCGGCACCTCCGCCTTGAAGACGTCGGGTCCGGACGCCGCCAGCTCCGCGGCGGCGTCGACGATCGCGTCGTCGCGCTGCGCGACCGACTGCCACGTTCCTTCGTCGGGCCGCACGATCGCCTCGAGGACGGCGAGGACGCCGGCGTCCCGGGCGAGGCCGACGAAGGACTCGACGAGCGCCGTCCGCTCCGCCAGGTCGTCGTCCCGCCGCCACAGCAGCAGGAACTTCACGGCGGACGCGCCGACGGCGTGCACCAGGTAGGGCGTGACCAGGGGGTCGAGCACCGAGCTCTCGACGGGCCCGTCGGCCGGCTGGACGAAGTGGTCGGCCGCGAGGATCAGCGGCGTGGTCGCCGTCCACGGCGGGGGCGTCGACCCGACCCCATAGACGCGGTCGAGGAGGATCGCGCTCGCGGCGGGCGCGAGGACCGACGCCGCGGTCGCCTTGAACGCGCGCATGTCGTCGTCGCTGTTGCCGTGGGCCAACAGGTCGCGCATCGACTCACGCTGGTCGAGGGCCAGCATCGCGAACCCGCCCTCGGGGCGCTGGAGCACGGAGACGGGCGGGGTCATCGCGGGCCTCCCGCGAGGGTGATGTGCGCGTGGCCGGGACGGGTGGACATGCGGGACTCGCTTTCGTTGCTGAGCGCGAGGTCGGTTCCGCGCGCCCGGGAGTGGGGGGTCACTTGAGCGCGCCGCTGACCAGGCCGCTCACGTAGTAGCGCTGGAGCAGCACGAAGAGCACGACGCAGGGGAGGATCGTCACCACGACGCCCGCCTGGAGCACGCCCCAGTTGATGGTTCCCTGCTGGCCGGTCTGGAGGATCGACAGCGTCACCGTCAGCGGGTACAGGTTCTGCTTGGTCAGCAGGATCAGGGGCGCGAAGAACTCGTTCCATCCGGCGAAGAAGCTGACCAGACCGGTGGTGAGGATCCCGGGCACCGCCATCGGCAGCATGATCCGGCGCAGCGTGCTGCCGATCCCGCAGCCGTCGATCATCGCCGACTCCTCCAGCTCGCGCGGGATCTGGGCGAAGCCGTTGCGCATGATGAACACGCCGAAGGGCAGCTGGAACGTCCCGATGATGAGGATCACGCCCAGCAACGAGTTGGTGAGCCCGATCCGCGCCAGCACCAGGTACAGCGGAGTGACGACCGCCTGGAACGGGATCATGAACGTGATGAGGATGAGGAAGAACACGATGTTGGAGCCGGGGAACTGGAGCCTCGACAGGCCGTAGCCCGCGAGCAGCGCCAGCACCACGGTGAACACCATCACCCCGCCGGCGATGAGCAGGCTGATCAGCAGGCTGCGGCCGACGCTGAGGGACGTGGAGTTCGAGGCGAGCTCCCCGTAGTTCGCGAGGGACCACTCCTGCGGGAAGGCCGTCGGCGGGATCGCCGCCGCCTCCTTCGGCGACTTGAGCGACTGGAGTGTCGTCGCGACGAACGGGAAGAGGAACATCACCGCCGCGGCGGAGCAGAACGCGTACCAGAGGGCGTTCGGCACGCTCCGCCGGAAGGTGCGATAGGCCGAGATCATGGGGCGCCCCTCTAGTTGTCCGAGCTGCGCAGCAGGCGCATCTGGGCTGCGGAGACGATCGCCAGGGCGACGAGTGCGATGAGCGACAGTGCGGCGCCGTACCCGAGGTTGAACTGGACGAACGACGATCGGAAGATCAGGAAGACGACGGTGATCGTCGACTGCGACGGGCCACCGGCCGTGACGATGTAGAACTGGTCGAACGCGAGCAGCGAGTGCGACACCCCGAAGACGAGGACGAGCACGATCGTCGGCCGCAGCAGGGGCAGGAAGATCAGGCGCAGCGTCTGCCACCGCGAGGCCCCGTCGACCCGCGCGGCCTCCTCGACCTCCACGGGGATGCCCTGGAGGCCGGCCATGAACAGGAGCATCTGCATCCCGACGGACTTCCACAGGATCATGACGATGATCACGGCCAGCGCGGAGCCGGGGGCCGCCAGCCAGTTGGTCTGGCGGTCCGCGAGGCCGAGCCTCGTGGCCAGGTCCGCCAGCGGGCCGAGCCCCGTCTGCACCATCCAGACCCACAGGTAGCTCGCGGCGGCCATGCCGGTGACCACGGGCAGGAAGTAGACGGTGCGGAAGAACCCGACGCCGGGCCGTGCCCGCCGGACCAGGAACGCGAGGGTCAGGCCGACGACGAAGAGGATCGGCGTGATGATCACGGTGTAGAGCAGCGTGAACTTCGCGGCGGCGTGGAACTCGGGGCTGGTGAACGCCCGCGTGAAGTTCTGCAGGCCGATGAACTTGTGGGCGCCCAGGATCGGCCACTGGTGCAGCGACATCCACACCACGAGCACGAGCGGGACGAAGAAGAACACGACGACGGCGACGATGGCCGGCGCGGTCATCGCCAGGCCGGCGACGCTGCGCCGGCGGCGGATGGTCGCCAGGCCGGAGCGGTTGCGGGGGCGCGCTGCGCGCTGCAGGGGGGACCGCGAGACGCGGTCCACGGGCGGCACGTCGGCGATGGATCGTGACATTCGGGGATCCTTCCCGGTGGTCGGGGGGGGGGGGCCGGGGCGGCGGCGCCCCCCCCCCCCCCCGCAGAG
>CAZBIO010000188.1:0-4932 GCA_964491965.1 uncultured Cellulomonas sp. | reverse complement strand
AGGACGGCCCGGCCATGGCGAGCCGCTGGAGTACGGCTGCCACCTGACCATCGAGGACGGCCCGGCCATGGCGCGCCACGACCTCACCCGGCCGGGCCTGCTCCTGGTGGGCGACGCCGCCGGGTTCACCCTCAACACCGGCCTGACGATCCGCGGCATGGACCTGGCAGCCGGCTCCGCGATCGCCGCCGCGGCCACGATCGACCGCGCGCTCGCGGCTGGCGACTACTCCCGGGCCGCCATGGACCGCTACCGGGAGGAGCTCGCCGCCGGCGTCGTCGACGCCGATATGCGCACGTACGCCCAGGCGCCCGCCTTCCTGGACAGCCCCCGGATGTACCGGGACCACGGGCTGCTGCTCGCCGACGTCCTGCACGACGTCTACGACCTGAACCTCGCGCCCCGCAGGCGCCTGCTGCCCACCGCCCGTGCCGCGCTGAAGAGGACCGACCTGACGCTCACCCGGCTGGCCCGGGACGGCTGGGCGGCGATCAGGGCACTGTGAAGGAGCCGACGATGATCGACCTCGGCGGCGTGCACGAGCGCCTCGCCCGCAACAGCTACCGCCTCGACGAGGACCAGAACCACATCGAGGTGGACCAGGAGGCGATCGCGTTCCGGGAGGGGTGAGCCCCCGGCTCTCGGCCGTCGCGCAATCGGCAGCGGTTGGTTGCGGCTTCCGACGCCGGCTCGCAACCAACCGCTGCCGGTTCGGGTGAAGGGGCGGCGCGGCTTCAGTCCGGTGTGGTCAGTCCGACGCGCATCGCGCGTGACGCCGCGCGACGACGACCGCCCGCGCCGAGGCCCCGCCGACAAGCAGTGCGAGCGCCGTGGCGAGCATGGGCGCCGGTTCGCTTCCGGTGTTGCCCAGCGCTCCGGGGGCCTTCCAGGTACGGGTGCCCGACGAGCCCACACCGGCCGCGCCGCGGCCGTCTGAACCTAGGGCTCCGGCTCCGCCGTCGCTCGGTCCGGACGCTCCCGGGCCGGTGCCGCCGTCCGAGCCGCCAGGGCCCGAACCGTCACGGCCGTTGCCTCCCGGCCCGCTGCCGCCGGGCGCCGTCCCGCCGTCGCCAGGGCTCCCGGGCCCGGACCCGTGGCCCGGGCCGGCCGGATCGGCGGCGCCCGGGCCGGCACCGCCGGGGCCCGAGCCGCCGGAATCTTCGGGATCCGCCGGGTCCGGCGGAGGCGGCGGCGCGGCGGCGACCGTCAGCGACACCGACAGCGAGTGCGCCTGCGGCAGCCCGAGGATCTGGTTCGCGGCCGTGACCATGGCGGTGAACGTGCCGGCCGTCGTCGGGGTGCCGGTGATCCGGCCGGTGGTCGGGTGGAGCGCGAGGCCTGGCGGGAGGGCGCCCGCGGTCACCGAGAACGCCGGTGCCGGGTCCCCCGTTGCGGCGACGAGCGCGTCGAACGGCTCCCCGACCCGCGCGGCGCCCAGGCTCGTCGGCGTCACCTGGGGCAGCTCGCCCGAACCCAGCTGAACCGTCACCGAGCACTCGGGTGTCGTCGAGACGTCCACCCGCGCGTGGAGCCCGGGCTGCCCCGTGAACGACGGGGCGGCCAGGCACTCCGCGTCGGCGAGATCCGTCGACCCCACCAGCCTCGTGCCCGCGATGCTCAGCGAGCCGGGGGTGGCGTCCAGAGCGCCGTTGCCGATGGCGGCCGCCCGTCCGCCGGCGTACGACGAACCAACCGCCGTCACGGCTCCGCCGCTGATCGTGACCGTCCCGCCAGCCCCACCCAGGCCGCCGCCGATCCCGGCACCGCCCTCGACACCGACGGCGTGGACGGTGCCGCCCTCGATCGTCACCGTCCCGGCGTCGCGTGCGAACCGGCCACCTATGCCCGCTCCACCAGTGGCCCCTCTGAGTTCAAGGAGGCCGGTCCCTCCAGCGCTTGTGTCACGGATCGTGAGGTCCGACGGGTTCTCAACGAGGAGTGCTGGGCCGCTCGTCGCGGCAACAGTCAACGCGTGTCCAGCAAGATCGAGAACCCAAGAGCCCGAAGCCGGCACGATGAGTCCGCTCGATCCCGTCGATGTGACGTTCGCAGCCAGTCGCACATACGCCGGCGACGTGCCCGCCAGGCTGAGCGCCAACAAGTCCGCCCAGTCGTCCACCACAACCTCGTCGGCCGCCCGGGCCGGCTCCGCATCGACTGCGCCGAGCGCCACAAGCACCGCACCGATCCCCACGACAACAGCACATCGTCGAGCCGCCACCACCGTCTCCCTCGCGTCCACCGGCACTCCGGCGGTCGCCAGGGCCTGGCCCGACCATCGGCCAGTTGACGCGCGCACTAAGTGGCGCACCGTCATCCCATCGAGGGATCTTTCCGCAGGTCAGAGGCCCATCTGGCGCCTACCTCTGACCGAAACGACCCGCGAAATCCGGCAGGTCCGGCGGGAGCGCTACCACGCCGCGCCACACCACCCGGCGTTCCGCCGACCACGATCAGTCGCGCGCGCTCACCCGCACCGGCGGTACTCCGTCGCCCAGCCGTCCGGCCCGGCGCAGCCACTCCACGGCCTCCGCGACCGCCTCGAGCGAGGTGTACCCGGGCGCGTAACCGAGCAGGCGCCGACCCTTCTCGATGCTCATCGAGTGACTGCGCGCCACGTGCTCGTAGGCGGCAGCGTGGTGCTCGTCGGGCAGCGTCGCCGCGAACTCGTCGAACGGTGCGAACCGGAGCCTGGCCTCCCGCCCGAACCACGCGGCGGCCGCCTCGGCGAGGCCGCGCAGCGTGACCGCCCGCGGCGAGACCGCGTAGAACGCCTCGCCGTTCGCGCGGTCCGGGTGCGCGATGGCGAGCCCGACGAGCTGCGCCACGTCCGCCGCGTGCACGTGGTGCACCGTCTCGAGCCCGAACCCCGGCAACACCAGCTCGCCACCCGTCGCCAGCGTGCGCCACACGGACACGTCGACCGTCCCCTGCGGCCCGATGATCGGCCACCCCGGCCCACTGATGTGCCCCGGGTGGACGATCGCCACCGGAAGGCCGCCGGGGCGCCGCGACTCGTCGAGCAGCAGGCGCTCGATCGCCGCCTTCCGCGTGCCGTACTCGCCCCACGGCCGGCGCGGCTCGTCCTCCGTGGCCGGCACCTGGGTCAGGTAGCCGTTCACCCAGATGGTTCCGATGTGGACCAGCTGCTGCACCCGGCCGCGCAGCGCATCGACGAACGCGCGGGCCGAGTCCTCCGTGAAGCAGATGAGGTCGACGACGACGTCCGCGCCGAGCCCGGCGATCCGCGCGCCGAAGGTGCCGGCGGCGTCCTCGGCGACGCGATCGGCGACGAGGTGCTCCACCTGTACCCACGCCTCGTCGTCCCGGTACGGCCGGGACACGCCGCGCGTCACCGCGACCACCTGATGCCCGTCCCGGACCAGGGCCGGCACCAGGTACCCGCCCACGTGCCCGCTCGCCCCGATGACCACGATCTTCATGCGCGTCCCTCTCCGGTGAGGCGGTGGGAGCCAGCGAAATCCGCGGCCCAAGCGAAGTCCACCACACGCGCGGCACCGTTAGGGTGCCTCTCGTGCCCGCTCGCGTTCCCCTCCGTCTCTCTGCGCTCGCGGCGTTGCTGCGCGCCGGATCCCGCCACGCTTGGTTCGTCGAGAACGAGGTCGCCGGGCTCGGCGCGCTCGTCCCCCGCGGCGCCGTCGCGTTCGACGTCGGTGCGGAGTTCGGGCTGTACACGTGGACGCTCGCGCGGCTCGTCGGGCCGTCCGGGGCGGTGCATGCGGTGGAGCCGCAGCCGGGCCTCGCCGCCCAGATCCGGCGGATCCGCGCCGCGCTCGGCGCCCGGAACGTCACCCTCCACGAGTGCGCGCTGTCCGAGCACGCGGGCTCGGGTCACCTGTCGCAGCCGTCCCGCAACCACATGCCGGTGCACGGTCGCACGTTCCTGGCCGACGGCACCACCGGCCTCGGCTCGAACGCCGAGTTCCACCAGCACAAGTCGATCGACGTGGGCGTCGACACCCTCGACGACCTCGTCGGGCGCCTGGGCCTGACGCGGCTCGACTTCGTCAAGGCCGACGTCGAGGGCGCCGAGGGACGGCTGCTCGCCGGCGGGTCGGTGACGCTCGAGCGCTTCCACCCGACCCTGCTGCTCGAGCTGGAGGACCGTCACCTGCAGCGCTTCGAGACCTCCGTCGGGGAGGTCGTCGACCGGCTCGCGGACCTCGGCTACCGGCCGTCGCACTGGGAGGGACGGTCCTGGCGGCCCGGGATCGTCGGGCGGAACGTGCTGTTCCGGCGGCCCGCGGACTGAGCGGCGGGCTCAGCCGGCGGCGGGCTCGGCCGGCGGCGGTCTCCTGCCCACCCGCGCCGCCGCCCCCGTCACATGTCCCGATAACGCTTGGCCGCGGCGAGGTCGGCGCGCAGCTCGTCGGCCGTCCGGACCTGGGTGTAGCCGGGGGTGTCGCGCTGGATGCGCCAGCCCTCCGAGAGCGGCGAGACCTCCACGGGGTCGAACCCGAACTCGTCGATGAGCGCGGCCACCCGCGCCCGCGCGCCGTCGTCGGACGCGATCGCGACGAGCCCGCGGCGGCCGGGCGTGCCCGCCGGGCGACCGTCCGTGGTCAGCTGCGAGGCGTAGATGTGGTTGAACGCCTTGACCACCGTCGAGGTCGGCAGGTGGGCCTGGAGCAGCTCCGCGGTGGTGGTCGACTCGTCGTCGAGCGCCGCGATGTGCCCATCGCGCTGCGGGTAGTAGTTGTCGGTGTCGATGACCACCTTGCCGGCCAGCGGCTCCACGGGGACGTCCGCGAGTGCGCGCAGCGGGATGGTGACGACGGCGAGGTCCGCGGCCGCGGCGGCCCCCGCCGGGGTGGCGGGGCCCCCCCCCCCCCGGCGCCGCGGGGTCCCCCCCCGCGCCCCCCCCCCCCCCCCCGCCGGCGCCGATCGCGAGGTACGCCGTGCGACCCCGCA
>CAZBIO010000187.1:0-5637 GCA_964491965.1 uncultured Cellulomonas sp. | reverse complement strand
GTGGCTCAGGCCGGCGAGCTGGTCGATGGCGGCCCCCATCTCGCCCACCACGTCGGAGGAGGTGGTGGCGGTGGTGGCGACGCCGGTGATGTTGGAGGCGATCTGGCCCGACCCGGTGGCGGCCTCGGCCACGTTGCGGCTCATCTCGCTGGTCGTGACGGTCTGCTCCTCGACGGCCGAGGCGATGGTCATCTGGTAGTTGTTGATGTCCGCCACGATGGTGCTGATCTGACCGATCGCGCCCACCGCCGACGAGGTGTCCGCCTGGATCGCCTCCACCCGACGGACGATGTCCTCGGTCGCCTTCGCCGTCTCCCGGGCGAGGTCCTTCACCTCACCGGCGACCACCGCGAACCCCTTGCCGGCCTCCCCGGCCCGGGCCGCCTCGATCGTCGCGTTCAGCGCCAGCAGGTTCGTCTGCTCCGCGATCGACGTGATCACCTTGACCACCTCGCCGATCTCCTGGCTCGACGAGCCCAGCCGGATGACCTGCTCGTTGGTCGCCGCCGCGACGTCCGTCGCCTGCGCCGCCACCCGCGCCGCCTGGGCGGCGTTCTGGGCGATCTCCTGGATCGAGGCCCCCATCTGCTCCGCGCCCGCCGCCACCGTCTGCACGTTGCGCGACACCTGCTCGGCCGCGGCCGCCACGACCCCGGCCTGCACGCTGGTCTCCTCCGACCCCGCGGCCACCTGACCCGATGCCGTCGACAGCTCCTCGGCGGCGGAGGCGACCTGCTGCGCCGCGGAGAGCACCTGCTCGAAGGTCCCGCGCAGCGACGCCTGCGCGGTGGCGAGCGAGGCGGCCATGTGCCCGACCTCGTCGGACCCGGACACGCCCGACTCGACGGTGAGGTCCCCCGCGGCGAACGCGTCGAGGGTCCGCCGCACGCCGAGCACGGAACGCACGACGCCCTTGGCGGTCCACCACGCGAACGCCAGGCCCGCGATCACGGCCGCCAGGACCGCGACGGCGCTGATGACGATGGTGCGCCGCGCGGTCGCGTTCGCCTGGTCGGCGACGCCCTCGACGTACGCGTCGGCGTCCGCCGACATCTGGTCGAGCGCGTCGACGAAGGTGTCCTTGAGCGGCTCGGTCACCTCGTCGAGCACGCGGGTGTACTCCTCGGCGGCGCCGGACAGGGCGGCGGGGACCAGCTGCTCGTCGCGCGCCGTGCGCCACTGCTCGAACGCGTCGCGGAACTCCGCCCACGCGGGGTCGGTGCCCATGGTCCCGGCGTCGACCTCCGCGATCGCGGCGTCGAGCTCGGCGTCGTTGCTCTCCTGCTCGCCCAGCCAGGTCTCCTGGTCGCTCGGCAGGACCGCGCCGAGCTGGGCGGCGATCATCCGCGCCTTGATCTGGTCCTCGTGGACGGTGGCCAGCGGTCCCATCACCTCCACCTGGAGGCGCTGCACCTCGACGGTGTCGCCGGCGATCTGGACCATCGACACGGCGGCGAAGGCGCCGCCGCCTATCGCGATGAGGGCGAGCAGACCGACCGGACCGAGGATCTTCGTCCGGATCGAGGTCCGGCGCGCGGCGGCGTTCAACATCGTTGTAGAAGGCATCGCAGTTCTCCGGTGTGTCGGGCTGAGCGGGGAAGGGGGTGCCGGGCCGGGCCTTCAGGCCTGGTCCTGTCGGGCTGGGGCGGCCCGGTCCTGGCGGGTCCGGGGGGCCCGGTCCCGTCGCGGCCGTGGCGGCCCGGTCTAGGTCACGCTGCCGCGGCTTGCTCCACGTCGAGGACCAGCAGCAGGCGGTCGGTGAGCCGGTGCGCGCCGCGCACCACCTGGCGCATCGCCACCGGGAGCGTCTCCGGCGGCTCGGCGAAGGTGTCCTCGCCGACGGTGACGACCTCGCCGATGTGGTCGACGAGGAGGCTGACGGTCTCCGAGCCGACGCGGACGACGACCATCATCGGCTCGTCCTCGTCGCGCGCGGGGAGCATGAGGCGCTCGCGCAGGTCCACGGCGAGGACCACCTGGCCGCGGAGGTTGACCAGCCCGGCCACCGTGGCCGGCGACAGCGGCGTCGGCGTCCGGGGCTGCGGCGGCAGCACCTCCTGGACGTGCGTCACGTCGACGCCGTACAGGCAGTCGGCCACCTGGAAGGTCACGTACTGGGTCATCGCGCCGCCCCGATCAGCTCGGCCTGCCGGGCGCCGGGTTCGGCGTCCACGAAGAAGTCCGGGTCGGCCGCGAGGATCGCGGCGCGGACGTCGAGCAGCTCGGTGACGTGCTCGGCGAGCACGGCCGAGCCGAGCAGGCCGGAGTCGGCGACGTCGCTGTGGTCGCCGGCCGCGTCGTCGAGGATGTCGACGATCGACTCGACCACCAGGCCGACGCTGCGGCCGGACCGCGTGTGCACGATCACCTGGAGCGGACCCTCGCCGTCGAGCCAGCCGGCGCCGAGCAGCCGGTCCAGCCGCACCAGCGGCAGGATCGAGCCGCGGTACTGGACCACCTCGCGCCCGCCGACGAGCTCCACGGCGCTGCGCGCGATCTGCTCGAGCCGCGTCACCGAGGCCAGCGGCATCGCCACGCGCCGCCCGCCGCCGATCGACGCGACGAGCACCTGGGCGACCTCCTCGGTCGCGACGGTCGCCGCCGCCGAGCGCTGGAGCAGGCCCTCGGACGCCGCGGCCGCCAGGGCCCGGCGCGCCAGGCCCAGCACGTCGAGGATCAGGGCCACGCGCCCGTCGCCGAGCACCGTCGCCCCGGCGTACACGCCGATGGACTTCAGCCGAGGCGACAGCGCCTTGACCACGATCTCCTCGGTGTCCAGGACGTGGTCGACGAGCAGCCCGAACCGCGTCTCGTCGGACTGGACCACGGCGATGACGCCGACGTCGGTCTGAACGGCGCCCGCGTCGAGCACCTCGGACAGCGACACCAGCGGCAGCAGCTCTCCGCGCAGCCGGTACACCGGCGCGGCGTGCACGTACTCCACGGCGTTGCGCTCGTCGAGCGCCACCAGCTCGAGGAGGTTCGCCTGCGGGACGGCGTACTGCTCGGAGCCGCACGCGACCGTCAGCGCGGGCATGATCGCCAGCGTCAGCGGGATGCGCAGCCGCCACACCGTCCCGGCGCCGACCGTGGACTCGACGTCCACCGAGCCGCCGATCGCCTCGATCTTGGTGCGGACGACGTCCATGCCGACGCCGCGGCCGGAGACGTTCGTCACGTGCTCGGCCGTCGAGAAGCCCGGCAGGAACAGCAGCTGGAGCAGCTCGCTCGGGGCCATCTCGGCGAGCTGCGCCGACGTGCGCAGGCCCTTGCGGATCGCGGCCTCGGACACCTTCTCGGGTGAGATGCCGCGGCCGTCGTCGGCCACCTCGATGGTGACCAGGCCGCCCGCGTGGTACGCGCGCAGCGACAGCACGCCCTTCGCCGGCTTGCCGGCGGCCACTCGCTCGTCGGGCGGCTCGATACCGTGGTCCACGGCGTTGCGGACCAGGTGGGTCAGCGGGTCCTTCACGGCCTCGAGGAGGCCGCGGTCCAGCTCCGTCTCGCCGCCGGACAGGTCGAGCGTCACCTCGCGGCCGCACGTGGCGGCGAGGTCGCGCACCATCCGCGGCATCTTCGACCACAGGTGCTCGATGGGCTGCATGCGCGTCTTCATGACGCCCTCCTGCAGCTCCGAGGCGATGACGTCGAGGCGCTGGCTGGTGCGCGCGAGCTCGTCGGCTCCCGTACCCGCGAGGCGGACGATCTGGTTGCGCGTCAGGACGAGCTCGCCGACCTGCCGCATCAGCGCGTCGAGCAGGTCGACGTCCACGCGGATCGCGGTCTCGGCGACGGCGGACTCGCCCGACGAGATCGGCTCCGGCGACGCCGACGGCGTCGGGATCACCGCGGGGGCGGCCACGGGGGCGTCCGCGAGCACGCCCTCGACGCGCGCGACCGCGTCGGCGATGTCGACGTCCCCCTCGCCGCCGGTCGCCTCGATGGCGCGCAGGATGTCCCGCACCCGGTCGACGACGGCGAGCAGCACGTCGGTCGTCGGGCCGTCCATCTCGCGGCGGCCGTCGCGCAGCTCGGCGAGGAGGTTCTCACCCGCGTGCGCCAGCCGCTCCAGGCGCTCGAACGCCAGGAAGCCGCTCGTGCCCTTGATCGTGTGGATCGTCCGGAAGACGCTGCTCAGCAGCCCGCGCTCGCCCGGCGAGCTCTCGAGCGCGACGAGGTCTCGGTCGAGCTGGTCGAGGTTCTCGTAGCTCTCGACGAGGAACTCGCGGACGATCTCGTCGACGTCCTCCATGCCCACCTCCCGGGTGGTCGCCACCCCAGCGGCGGCACAACGCGCCCATCGGCGCGCGGGGAGGATTTCTGAGGAATCTGGCCCGGCCCCGCGACTCGTCGGTCCCGCGTCGGGTCGTCGGCCCCGCGGCTCGTCGGCCCCGCGACTCGTCGGTTCCGCGTCGACTCGTCGGTTCACACCGACGATCCGGTGACAACCCGACGAGTCGGCGCTAGCTTCTCGTCGTGCCTCGCTCGCCGGGAGCTGGGGCATCGTCGTTCGGGGCGGACTCCCCCGCAGCACCCGGACCGGCCGCCGGGGCGGTCCCTGAGGGCGCGTCGCCCCCGACCAGCCGGCGCAGCGCGTCGGCGGTGCCCTCGTCGGCTGCCGCGGCCTCCGCGTTGGCGGACCGGACCGCGTCCAGCACCTCGGCGCGGTGCACGCGCACGGTGCGGGGGGCGTCGATGCCCAGGCGCACGCCGTCGCCGCGCACCTCGATCACCGTCACGACGATGTCGCCGGCGATGATGAGCTGCTCCCCCACACGACGGCTGAGCACGAGCACGGGGCGACAGTACCCTGCTGGACCAGGCGTCCTCAGCGGGGCCGGATCCGGCGTCCCTTCGTCGGGCTGGACCAGGTGTCCTCAGCGGCGCCGGACGACCGCTTCGTCGAGCCCCTGGCCCAGGACGGCGGCCCAGAGCACGCGCGACGCCGGCACGCCGTCGACCCACGCCACCGGGATGCCGAGGCCCAGCACGGTGCCCGGGTCGCCTGTCTCCATCAGGCCTTCGACCGCGAGCGCGTCCACGTGGCGGGCGGCGCCGACCTGCTCCAGCCAGCGGGCCGCGAACTCGGGCTTGGTCCGCGCGTCCACGACGGCCCACACCTGGTCGGGCTGCGCCGCGGCGACGATCCCGGTGGCGAGGTGGCGGCCCTGGCGGTCGTCCGCGGCGCCGACGACCAGGATCCACGGGTGCTCGGCCTCGCCGCTGCGGATGCGCCAGCGCACCACGCCCGACGACGACGTCAGCCCGCCCTCACCCGCGGTGAGCACCGCGTCGGCGGGCAGCCGCCACTGGTGGCGCAGCAGCGCCGCGACGCCCGACGCCGACTCCGGGTCGCCCACGAGGACCAGCACCTGCCCCGACCGGCGCGGCGGGCGCGGCGGCTCCGGGATGCGCTCGAGCACCTCGGCGACGCTGCGTGCGCCGTCGAGCATCGACGCGGGGACCCCGGCGGCCAACAGCGCGAGCGCCGCGTGCCCCCAGGCGGTCGCGGTGGCGGCAGCATCTCCCCTCCCCTCCGGCCTCGCCACCGTTGCGTCCGAGGAAGTGGGGGGTAGAGGCCTCGTTTGCTCGGACGTAACGGGGAGGGGGGCGGGTTGGGGGGTGGGGGACGACGAG
>CAZBIO010000186.1:0-2855 GCA_964491965.1 uncultured Cellulomonas sp. | reverse complement strand
CCGATGCCGAACGGCGGCTTCTTGCGCGCGGCGGTCAGCACGTTCTGGAAGTTGACGAAGATGCCCTGCGCGGTCTCGGGCCGCAGGTAGTGCAGGCCGGACTCGTCCTCGACGGGGCCGAGGTACGTCTTGAGCATCATGTTGAAGTCCCGCGGCTCGGTCCACTGGCCCCTGGTGCCGCAGTTGGGACACGGGACACCGGCGAGGCCGCCCTCGGGGGCGTGACCCTTCCGCTCGGTGTACTCGTCGACCAGCTGGTCCTCGCGGAACCGCTTGTGGCAGGAGAGGCACTCGGTCAGCGGGTCGTGGAACACGCCGACGTGACCCGATGCCACCCAGACCTGGCGGGGCAGGATCACCGAGGAGTCCAGGCCGACGATGTCGTCGCGGCTGGTGACCATCGAGCGCCACCACTGGCGCTTGATGTTCTCCTTGAGCTCCACGCCCAGGGGCCCGTAGTCCCACGCCGACCGCGTCCCGCCGTAGATCTCGCCGCTCGGGAAGACGAAGCCGCGGCGCTTGGCGAGCGAGACGACGTTGTCGAGGCGGGACGGTGCGGCCACGGTGGCTCCTTGGTCGATGACTCTCCGCAGCTGGGTGCCGCGGGCAACCGCCCCAGGTTACCGGCCCGGTCGTGGGACGAACGCCGCCGTCGGACGGGCGAGACGGGCCCCTCGCCGGCCGCTCGCGCCGACCTTTCGCGCCCAGCCGTTCTGACGAGGCGTAAGCAAAGTAAGGCGAACCTAACCCCCGGGTAGCATCGGGGCCGTGCTGGGGGACACCACCGACGTGGCACAGGCCTACGGCCTGGGCGGCAAGCCGCTCGTCATCGTGCTGCTCGCGCTCTTCGCGATCGTGTTCGCCCGCTCCCACGCCACGTACTGGGCCGGCCGGGCGCTGGTCCGCGGCGCGCAGATGGGCGGCGAGCGGATCGGCGGTCCGGCGTGGTGGCGGGCGTTCGTCCTCCGCATGGGGACGTTCGCGGCATCCCCGGGCGCCCGACGAGGGCTCGCGCTGCTGCACCGCTGGGGTCCGGTCGCCGTGACGCTCGCCTACCTGACCGTCGGCGTGCAGACTGCCGTCTTCGGCGGCGCCGGGCTGGTGCGGATGCCCTACGTACGCTTCACCGTCGCGTCCGTGCCGGGCTCCGCCGCGTGGGCCGTCGTCTGGGGGACCGTCGGGCTCGGCGCCGTGTATGCGGCGGTCACGCTGGCGGCCCGCTCGCCATGGGCACTCGTCGCGCTGCTCGTCGTGCTCGCGGGGATCGCCGCCGTGCTCGTCGTGCGCTCGCGGTCCCGTCGCGCCGCGCGGGCCACCACCCCCACGCAGGCCCCGCTGCCCTGACCTTCCTCGCGCCTCCCCCGCGCCCGGCCCGCGCCCCACGCCCGGCCTGAGCCCCATGCCCGGCCCGTGTCCCATGCCAGGGCGGACAGCGCTTCGTCGGTCCCCGCTCGCCCTTGGCGAACGGGGGTATCGCGGCGGGCGTCGCACGCGCTGCACTACGGCATGGACGACGAGGACCCGCTGGACGCCTACTCGCGCACGGTGTCGGGCGTCGCGGAGCGGGTGCTGCCCAGCGTCGCGAGCCTGACCGTCGCCACGACGCGCGGGGTCGGGGCCGGTTCCGCCAGCGTCATCACGGCGGACGGACACCTGCTGACCAGCGCACACGTCGTCGCCGGGGTGCGGCGCGTCGAGGCGGCGTTCCTCGACGGGACGACCGTGGAGGCCACGATCGTCGGGGCCGATCCCCTGTCCGACCTCGCCGTCCTGCAGGCACGCGGCGACGTGCCGCCGCCCGTCGAGCTCGGCGACGCGACGCGGCTGCGCGTCGGTCAGCTCGTCATCGCGCTCGGCAACCCGCTCGGCCTCGCGGGCAGCGTGACGGCGGGCATCGTGTCCGCGCTCGGGCGGTCGCTGCCGACCGCCTCCGGACGCGTGGTCGACGAGGTCGTCCAGACCGACGCCGCGCTCAACCCGGGCAACAGCGGAGGGGTGCTCGCGGACGGCATGGGCCGGATGGTCGGCGTCAACACAGCCCTCGCGGGCATCGGCGTCGGGCTGGCGGTGCCGGTCAACGCCACGACGCGCGGCATCGTTGACGCGCTCATGACCCGCGGACGCGTCCGCCGCGCGTGGCTCGGCATCGCCGGCACGCAGGTCGCCCTGATCCCCGAGCTCGCCGCGAAGCTGGGCTCGCGGACCGGCCTGCAGGTCGCCGAGGTGTCGCCGGGCAGCCCGGCCGCCGAGGCGGGGCTGCGGCGCGGCGACGTCGTCGTCTCCCTCGACGGCAACCGCGTGGTCACCGCGACCACGGTGCAGCGGCTCATGGTCGAGGGCGCCATCGACCGGCGCATCGAGATCACCGTCTGGCGCAACGGCGCCCTCGTCGACGTGCTCGCCTACCCGCGCGAGCTCGTCACGCCCTAAAAGTCCATTCAGGCCCCGACGCCGTCGCCCACTGCAGCCGTCGTTCCATCGAGCAGCGCGAACGCACGTAGATGAATTGTCGACACTCCCAGATCGGTCGCCCCAATTCGGTCAATGAGAGATCGTGCTCGCTGCGTGGGTAGAGGTCGTTGTGACCTGCCCGGCGACGAGAAGGAGCGCCCGTCAGGAGGTCGCCAACGGTCCTGGCGCCGCCCAGCCTCGGTGCGCGGCGCTCGCTCGCCGGCCGACGCGCTATTGCCGAGTGCCACCGAAACGTGCCGAGTGCGCCCGAAGCTTCGGGCGCACTCGGCGTGTTTCGGGTGCAGTCGACGGGTTGGGGGGTTCCGTCGGTGACCCGGAGGGGTGCCGGTAGAGGGGGTCACCCGAGGGGTCACCGGAGGGGTGCACCCCCGGAGGGGCGCGCG
>CAZBIO010000185.1:0-8644 GCA_964491965.1 uncultured Cellulomonas sp. | reverse complement strand
GCTGCGGCCCGCCGTCCCGGGCATCTCCTGGTCGAGTCCCGCGGCGACCGCGGCCACCGGGTCGTGGACCGCGTCCCAGTCGGAGACGACGAGCCCGCGGTAGCCCCACTCCTCGCGCAGCACCCGCGTCAGTAGCCAGCGGTGCTGCGACGCGTGGACGCCGCCGACGCGGTTGTACGAGCACATCACCGCCCACGGGTCGGCCCTCGCCACCACGCGCTCGAACGCCGCGAGGTAGGTCTCGCGCAGCGTGCGCTCGTCGGCCTCGACGGACACCGTGGTGCGGTCCGTCTCCTGGTTGTTCGCCGCGAAGTGCTTGAGGCACGCCCCGACACCCGCCGACTGGAGGCCGCGGACGTACGCGGCCGCGATGTCGCCGCTGAGCACCGGGTCCTCGGACGGGTACTCGAAGTTGCGCCCGCACAGCGGGCTGCGCTTCATGTTGACGCCGGGCCCGAGCAGCAGGTCCACGCCCATCGCCGCTGCCTGCGCGCCCAGGGCCCGTCCCACCCGCCCGACGAGCTCACGGTCCCAGGTCGCGCCGAGCGCCGAGCCCGTCGGGAAGCCCGTCGCGGGCACCCACACCATGTCGACGCCGGTCTCGACGCGCAGGCCGTGCGGGCCGTCCGCCAGCTCGGCGGCGGGGAGCCCGGGCAGCGCCCGCGTGTGCCAGTCGCCGTCGCCGGACAGCAGCGACGCCTTGTCCTCCAGGCTCAGTGCCGCCACGTCGAACCGGGCCATCGCCGTCCCCTCGTCCCTCTGGTCAGTCGATCAGTCGTCCTGGCGCACGGTCGCCGCGACGCGCGCGACGAGCGCCTCGTCGACGACCCCACCCGCCTCGGCGATCGCGTCGAGCACGCACCCCGCGAGCGGCGAGCCGTGGGCGATCCGCACGGTGGCGGCCGGACACACGTCGCCCAGCCGCGCGAGCAGCGCGTCCCGCAGGGCCGGGTGCTCGGACGTCACCACGGAGCCGTTGAGCACCACCGGCAGGTCCCCCGCCGCCAGGTCCGCCCCCACCCGGCCCGCCACCCAGGCGCCGTACTCGACGAAGGCCGCGGCCTGTCGGTCGACGATGCCCCGCGCCACGCCGTCCCCGTCCGCCGCGGCCGCCAGCACCAGGCGTGCCGCGCGCCACTGCTCGTTGCCGGGCCGGGCGCCGAACCGCCGGGTGAAGGC
This sequence comes from uncultured Cellulomonas sp., assembly GCA_964491965.1. Taxonomy (GTDB): domain Bacteria; phylum Actinomycetota; class Actinomycetes; order Actinomycetales; family Cellulomonadaceae; genus Cellulomonas. The sequence continues at coordinate 7,465 of CAZBIO010000185.1, read as the reverse complement.
GTGGTGGAGCTCGTACGGGTCACGCTCGCCGAACAGCCCGAGCAGGGCGTCGGTCAGCGTCGTGGCCGGGCCGAGACCCATCCACGCGCGGGAGACGGCGGTCATCGCGGCGTGGGCCAGGCCCGCGCCGCCCAGGTCGTCGAACACCCACCAGCCCGAGCACGCCTCGCGCCCGTCGCGCGAGCGCGCCGCGAGCGCCGGGCCGGTGCCCACCGTGATGCCGAGCCCCACGCCCGACGGGTCGCCGAGCCGCAGCGTGGCGAACCCGTCGTTGAGCACGGAACGCCGCCGCAGCCCCGGGAGGCGCGCGTCGATCCAGCCCTCCCAGCTCGTCGTGTCCTCGGGCCAGTCGACCCCCGCCAGCCGGAACGCCGCCGCGTCGAGGTCTGCGGCCGCCACCCCGGCCTCGTCGAGCGCGGCCGAGACCGCGGAGAATACCGCCTGGTGCGCGGCGTCCACCGTCTCGGCCCCGTAGATGTCGCCCCGCCCGCCGCGGCCCCGGCCGCGGACCGTGCCGGCAGCGTCCACCACCACTGCGACGGTCTTGGAGTTGCCCGCGTCGACGGCGAGCAGCGGTCCGGTCACTGCGGCAGTCACCGCAGCAGGCGTTCGGGCAGGTACGCGGCGTGGGCGGCGGCCATCTCGTCGTACAGCTCCTCGGCGACGGCGAGCGTCGGGACCAGGGGGTTGGCGGTCAGCGCGCGGACCGCGTCCGCGCGGGTGCCGCGCCACGCCGCCTCGGCGGCGACGTACTGGTACTCGGCGAGCGCCTGCGTCATGCCGCGCACCGCGTGCGGCAGCGCGCGCTGCGGCTGTGGGTGGACGCCGGCGGCGTCCACCGTGCACCACATCTCGACGACGACGTCCTCGTCGAACCCGGGAAGCGCGCCGCCGGCGTTCGGAAGGTTGACCGGGAGCCGCGCGCCCGTGTCGTTGTAGTAGGCGCTCATGACGTCGAGGGCCAGCTCCAGCTCGTGGATGCCGCCGCGGGACCGCGCGGGGTCGAGCGTGGGGACGTCCGCCTGCGCCTGCTCGCGGTAGTGCTGCCAGTAGCCGGGCAGCGCGTCCATGATCACCTCGGCGCGCGTCCGCCGCGCACCCTGCGCCTCCCGCAGGGTCTCCTCGCGGAAGTAGTAGTACTGGAAGTAGTCCGCCGGGACCGAGCGCATGGTGACCGCCAGGTGCAGCATCCGCCGCTCCAGCCGGTCCATCGTCGGGTCGTCGCGCCGGGCCTCCCACGCCGCGTCGAGCAGCGGCAGCAGGTCCTGCCCGTCGTAGGTGTGCTCGAACGACCAGCAGCTGTGGTTGACGCCCGCCATCGTCACCGTCGCCCGCTCCGGGTCCAGGCCCGCGGCGCGCAGCGTGGTCGCCGGGAACACGATCGGCCCCTCGCACATCGACCAGATCGGCACATCCGTGAACCGGCTCACCGCCTGGGAGACGATGTTGACGGGGTTGGTGTAGTTGAAGATCACCGCGTTCGGGGCCACCGCGTGCAGGTCGTCGACCAGCCCCTGGAAGATGTTCAGCGAGCGCAGCGCCATGAAGAACCCGCCCGGACCCTGCGTCTCCTGGCCCAGCACGCCGTGCTTGAGCGGGATGCGCTCGTCGAGCGCCCGCGCGGCGAAGTCGCCGGGGCGGAAGCTGGCCAGCACCGCGTCCGCGTCGCGCAGCCCGGCGCGGCGGTCGGGCGGCGCGCCGCGCGGGATGTCGAGCCCCTTGTCGTGGGCGCTGCGCGGGGCGCCCCGCCGGACCACCTCGAGGTGGTCGGGGTCGATGTCCACCAGCACCACCTCGGAGCCGTCGAACTCGGCCCCGTGCTCGAAGAACGACGCCATGGTCCCGGCCGCCCTCGATGAGCCGCCGCCGACGTAGACGAGCTTAATCGCTGCCATCCGTTGTGTCCCTGCTTCCTTGTCCGTATGTCTCTCGAGTCCCGCGGCCGGCGTCTCAGCGTCCCGCGGCCCCGCGGTCCGCGTAGAGCGACGCGTGCTTGCCCTCGACGAACGCGGTGGCCGGCCAGTCCGGCTCGTACGCCTCGGCCGCCACCAGCCGCCGGAAGGCCGTCGCCTTGTCGGCGCCCGTCACCACCATGACCAGCTCCCGCGAGTGGTCGACGATCGTCGAGACGCCGACGCTCAGGCCGTGGCGCGGCACCTGCTCCAGCGTGCGGAAGTCCGGGAACGTCGCCATGTTGTCGTGCCGCGTCTCGTCGGAGAGCTCGACGATCCGCGTCGTCGACGTGCGCGCCGAGCCCGGCGGGTTGAACGCGACGTGGCCGTCGCTGGCGCCGGAGGCGAGCAGGAACAGGTCGATGCCGCCCGCCCCGGCGATGCGCTCGTCGTACTCCGCCGGGTCGGCGGGGTCGGCGTGCCACAGCGGTGCCGGCCCGGACGCGCCGGTCGACGCGGCCGCCTCCGCGAGCGGCCGCAGGATGACGCGCTGCGCGTAGCCGACGCAGCTGTACGAGCGGTCCTGAGGGACCGCCCGGTAGGAGTCGCCGTCGGGGACGACGTAGTCGTCCATCAGCGCGACGACCAGGTGCCCCAGGTCGACGCGCTCGCTCGCCGCGAGCCGCGCCAGCTCGCGATACACGGGCGTCGGCGTGCGCCCCGTCGGGCAGCCGAGGAGGAATCGGCGACCGTCGGCCCCGGCCTGCCGGACGGCGGCGAAGATGCGCTCGGCGACGGCAGTTCCGACGGCGTCGGGGTCGGCGAGGACGGTGGGACGAACGGACATGGACACTCCTGTGGTGCTGGCAACGTGGTGCTGGCGATCGGCTGGGCTCGGGGCGACGACGGCTACTCCTTGAGCGCCCCCGCGAGCATCCCGGCGATGAATCGGCGCTGGAAGATCACGTAGAGCACCAGCACGGGCGCGGCGACGATCAGGCCACCGGCCGCCATGAGGTTGAACTGCGTCAGGTGGCGGCCCTGGAACACGCCCAGCGCCACGGTCGCGGTGAGGTTCTCGCCGTGGAGGAACACCAGGGAGAGGAAGTAGTCGTTCCACGTCCACATGAAGCTCAGCAGGCCCAGCGTCACCACGGCCGGCCGCACCAGCGGGACGGCCATCCGGCTCAGCGTGCGCACCGGCCCCGCGCCGTCGAGCTCGGCGGACTCGAACAGCGACCGCGGCAGCGACCGGAAGGCGGTGCGCATCCAGAACACCCCGAACGGCACGCCCATGCCGAGGTGGATGAGGATCATGCCGGGGATCGAGTTGGTCAGGCCCATGTCCCGGAACTGGTAGTAGAGCGGGACGATGATCGCCTCGGTGGACACCATCAGCCCGAGCACGACGAGCGGATAGAGCACCTTCGCGCCGGGCACTCCCAGCACCCCGAAACCGAAGCCGCCGAGGATGGCGAGCGCCATCTGCCCGGCGACCGCGCACACGGTGATGACGACGGACACCGTCATGGCCCGGGAGAAGTTGGCGTCCTGCCACGCGGTGGTGAAGTTGCTCCAGACGACGGAGGACAGGCTGGGGCGCCCCACGCGGTCGGGGCTGAGCGCGGCGCCGACGAAGATGGCGACCGGCAGCAGGACGATCACCGCGAGCAGCGTCAGGACGACGTAGTTGAACGTGCGTTCGGTGCGGGAGATCATCTCAGTCCCTCTCCGCGATCCGGCCGATGACCAGCGCGATCACCAGGCACAGCACGGCCATGACGATGCCGATGGCCGCGGCCAGGCCCACCTGCGGGTTCTCGAACGCCGCCCGGTACAGGGCGACCGCCGGGGTCAGCGTGCTGGTGCCCGGCCCGCCGTGCGTCGTCACCCAGACCAGGTCGAACGTGCGCAGCGCGGACGTGATGGTCAGGGTCAGGGCCACGGCGACCTGCCCGCGCAGCCCAGGCAGCGTCACGGAGAAGAACTCCCGGACGGGCCCGGCGCCGTCCATCTTCGCGGCCTCGTACAGCTCCACCGGGATGGAGGACGCGCCGGAGATGAACAGCACCATGCAGAAGCCGAAGGTCACCCACGTGCCGATGAGGCCGAGCGACGGCAGCGCCCACGTGAAGTCGCCGAGCCAGCTGCGCGTCAGCGCCCCGAGCCCGATCGCCCGAAGGAAGGTGTTCAGCGCGCCCTCGGGCCCGTAGATCCGCTTGAAGACCAGGGCGACGACGACGCTGGTCAGCACCTGCGGCAGGAAGTAGATGAAGCGGTAGGTGGCCATCCCGGGCTGGCGGCCGCGCGTGATGAGCGCCGCCGACACCAGGCCCAGCGCGATGGGCAGCAGCGAGAAGAAGACGATCAGCACCAGCACGTGCCCGAACGTCGACCGCAGCACCGGGTCGGTAAGGAACTCGACGTAGTTGCCCAGGCCCACCCACGTCGCCTGCGAGACGCCGTCCCAGTCGTAGAAGGAGAACTGGAACGAGCGGGCGAGCGGGACGAGCACCACGCCGCCGTAGAACAGCAGCGGCAGCGCGACGAAGGCCAGGCCCGCCCATCGGGTGCGCGCGCGGACGGAGCGCACCCGGCGGGCCGGCGTGGCCGCCCCCGGCCTCGGCCGGACGGCCGAGGCGGGGGTGGCGACGGCGGGCATCGGCCGCTACTTGCTGTTCTCGTCGAGGAACGCCGTGCGGTCCGCGTCCACGGCCGCGACCAGGTCCTCGGGCGTCGAGCGGCCCGCGTACAGCGTCTGGAGGTTCTGGTTGATCGTGTCCAGCATCGTCGGGCTGGTCCAGTCGAAGTACGGGACGAAGCCGTCGGCCTCGCCGATCGCGGCCGCGCCCGCGGACTCCGCCGTCAGCGTCGGCTTGTCGTCCGGCACCGTCACGTCGTTCGAGAGCAGCGGGATGAGGCCGTGGTCCACCGAGGCCTGCGCGGCGTCCTTCGACATGAGGAAGTCGAGGAACGCGGCGGCGACGTCCGGGTGCTCCGACTTCGCCGAGATCACCATGGCGGCCGGGGCGGCGCCGACGCCGACGGTGCCCTCACCGGACACCTGCGGCAGCTGGATGTAGCCGAACTGGCCCTGCTGCTCGTCGGTCAGGCCGAGCGAGCCGGTGTACTCGAAGCGGAAGACGCCCTGCCCGCCGACGTAGTTCGCCACGGCGGTCTGGTAGTCGATGCCCTCGTGGCTCGGGGTGAACCAGCCCTCGTCGTTCCACTCCTTCACCTTCTGCGCCGCCTCGAGCAGGCCGATCTGGTCGGCGGTGACGTCGCGGTTTCCGTAGGTGAAGTCGTTGATCTGGTCGGCCGTCGCGTAGAGGGCCTGCACCGCGAGGAGCACGGCGGACGGGGAGTCCTGGCTGCCGTACGCGATCGGGATCTCGCCGGCCGCCTTGGCCGCCGCCGCGGCCGACTCGAACTCCTCGAGTGTCGTCGGCGGGTCGATGCCGAGCGCCTCGAGCTTGGCGACGTTGTAGTAGATGCCGATGAGCGACACGCGCGCGACCGGCGCCGAGAACAGCGACCCCGTGCCGATCTCGGAGAAGTCGGTGGTGAACTGGTTCTGGCGGGCGATGGTCGTCGGGATCACCGAATCCCACCCGTAGGCCTCCGCGTACGGGTCCAGGTTGAGCACCAGGTTGCCCTTCGCGAGCGTGCCGAGCGACTGCCAGCCGTTGTTCGCGGTGGCGATGTCCGGGCCGTCCGCCTCCGACATCTGCAGGTTGAGGGTCGAGGTCAGCTGGCCCCAGTCCTCCTGCGTGCGGTCGATGGTGACGTTGGGGTACGTGTCCTCGAACTGGCCGATGAGGTCCTGGATCCACTCGCCCTCGGAGCCGCCCCAGAAGTCCTTCATCGTCAGGGTGACGTCGCCGGCGGCCGCCACGTCGGTGGACACCCCACCCCCGGTCGCGCCGCCGCCCCCGGCCGTCGTGGACGCCGGCCCGGAGGACCCCGGTGCGCAGCCCACCATCAACGCCCCCGCGGCGGCCGCGGCAACGACCCCCACCATCGTTCTCCGAATGCTCACGTCGCGCTCCGTTGCCTCCGTGACCGCCCGGCCGGGGCCCTGCCCCGGTGGAGCTACCGTGCTCCGCGGCCGTTTCCGAGGACGCTAGTACGACGTAGACCAGTTAGTCCACTAGCGAACCAAAAACAGACCGGTAGGACGTACTGGTCTATTACTGGTAGCCTCTGGCCCGTGGCAGGGGCTTCCGAGCACGCATACCGGCTGCTCCGGACCGATATCGACCACGGCGTCTACGGTCCGGGGGCACGGCTGCCGGGCGAGCGCGACCTCGCCGAACGGCTCGGCGTCAGCCGCGTGACGGCCCGACGAGCACTGGCGCGCCTCGCGTCGGAGGGCCGGCTGGAGAGCTCCGCACAGCGCGGCTGGTTCGTCCCGGAGCAGGTGCTCGGCGAGCCGCCCAGCACGCTCCAGTCGTTCACCGAGATGGTGCGCGCCCGCGGGCTGCGCCCCACCACCACGGTGCTGCGCCAGGAGGTCCGCCCGGCGACGTTCGAGGAGGCCGACGCGCTGCACATCGCCCCGGCGGCGCCGGTGATCCAGGTAGACCGGCTGCGCGGCATGGAGGGCCCGCCGGTCTGCTACGACGTCGTGGTACTGGCGTACGACCGCGCCGCCGCCCTCGCGGGCGCCGACCTCACCGACCGCTCGCTGTACGCCGAGCTCGACACGCGCTGCGGCATCTGGATCCACCGCTCCGCGTACTGGGTCCAGGCGGACACGGCCGACGAGCCCACCGCGCGGCTGCTCCAGGTGAGCGTGGGCGCGCCGATCCTGCTCAGCCACGAGGTCGCGTACACCGAGGACGGCGTCCCGGTGCTCGTCGGCACCAACCGGTACCGCGGCGACGCCTACCGGTTCGAGGCCGACCTGTTCCGGCCCCACGCCGGCGCCTGAGGCTCACCCCCGCCAGCGTGCGGCGGCAGGGCCGTGGGCACGACGAGCTATCCGGCTGGCACGACGAGCGCCGTGGCGATCGCCGCGACGCCCTCTCCGCGACCCGTCAGCCCCAGCCCGTCGCTCGTCGTCGCGGACACCGTCACCGGTGCACCGGCGGCCGCCGACAGCGCCGCCTCGGCCTCCGCCCGCCGCGGCCCGACCTTCGGCCGGTTACCGATCACCTGCACCGCGACGTTGCCGATCTCGAACCCCGCGGCCCGCACGCGCCGCGCCACCTCGCCGAGGATCGCGACACCCGATGCGCCGGACCAGGCCGGGTCGGCCGTGCCGATCTGCGACCCGAGGTCACCGAGGCCGGACGCCGCCAGCAGGGCATCCGCCGCGGCGTGCGCCGCGGCGTCGCCGTCCGAAGGACCGGCCAGCGGGCGCTCGTCGGGCCAGGCCAGGCCCGCGAGGTGCAGCGCGGCGCCCGGTGCCGGCGCCGGGTCGTACGCGTGCACGTCGACACCGATTCCGGTGCGGGGCGGCACCGGCCGGTCCGCGCCGCGCGCCCGCACCCGGGCGAGGTCCGTCGCCGTCGTGATCTTCTCCGCGAGCTCGTCGCCCGGCACCACCCACACCGGGACGCCGATCGCCT
>CAZBIO010000184.1:0-29399 GCA_964491965.1 uncultured Cellulomonas sp. | reverse complement strand
CGCGGGCCGCGCCGCGGACGTCGCAGACGTGCGCGGCCGCATCGTCGCGCGGCTGACGGGCGTTCCGGTCCCCGAGGTGCCGGAGCGGGCCGAGCCGTTCGTCCTCGTCGCGCACGACCTGTCCGCCGCGGACACCGCCCTGCTGGACCCGGCGACGTGCCGCGCGCTGGTCACCGCCGTGGGCGGGCCGACGTCGCACGCGGCCATCCTCGCCCGCGCGCTCGGCATCCCCGCGGTGGTGGGCGCCCCACAGGTCCTCGACGTCCCCGAGGGCACGCTCCTCCTGGTCGACGGCTCCACCGGCGAGGTGGTGGTGAACCCGGCGCTGGAGCTCGTCGAGCAGGCCGGCGCCGGGCTGGCCGGCGGGACCGCGCCCGCATTCGGCGGCCACGGTGCGCTGCGCGACGGGACGGCCGTCGCGCTGCTGGCCAACGTCGCCGGCGCCGCCGACGCGGAGCGCGCAGCGGCCGCCCACGCGCAGGGCGTCGGCCTGTTCCGCACCGAGTTCCTGTTCCTCGGCCGCGCCGCGCCGCCCACCGTCGAACGTCAGGTGGCGGCCTACCGCGCCGTGCTGGGACTGTTCACAGCCGACGACGTGGTCGTCGTGCGCACGCTCGACGCCGGGGCCGACAAGCCGCTCGCCTTCCTCGCCGCGACCCCCGAGCCCAACCCGGCCCTCGGGCTGCGCGGGCTGCGCGCCTCGTGGCGCGACCCGGGACTGCTGTCCGACCAGCTCGACGCGATCGCCCGCGCCGCCGAACAGACGGGCACGGCGCCGTGGGTGATGGCGCCGATGGTCAGCACGGTCGACGAGGCGCGGGCGTTCGTCGCCCTCGCCCACGAGCGCGGCATCACGCGGGCCGGCGTGATGGTGGAGACGCCGTCGGCGGCGCTGCTGGCCGACGAGCTGCTCGCGGTCGCCGACTTCGTCAGCGTGGGCACCAACGACCTGGCGCAGTACACGATGGCGGCGGACCGCCTCGTCGGGGACCTGGCCACGCTCAACGACCCGTGGCAGCCGGCGGTGCTGCGGCTCGTCGCGCACGTGGGCGAGGCCGGGCGGGCGGCGGGTAAGCCGGTGGCCGTGTGCGGGGAGGCCGCGGCGGACCCGTTGCTCGCCGTGGTGCTCGTCGGCGCCGGGGCGACCAGCCTGTCGATGGCGCCGACGTTCCTCGGCACCGTCGCGGCCCAGCTGGCCAGCGTGGACCGCGCCGATTGCGAGCGCGCCGCACGGGCGGCGTTGGCCGCGGTCGATCCCGCGGGCGCACGGGCCGCGGCCGGGATGGCGCTGGGCCCCGCGGCAGGCTGGTGACTCAGGCCGGGGTCACCCGGTAGACCAGCCGGGCGAACTGCCCGGCCGCGCGGGCCTCGACCAGCCGCAGGCGGTCGGACTCGACGCGCCGCGGGAACAGCGGCGCCCCCGCCCGCAGCGTCACCGGCGCGACGCTGACCGCGATCTCGTCGAGCGCGCCGGCGTCGAGGAACTGCCCCGCGAGGTCGCCGCCACCGATCACCCAGATGTCGCCGTCACCCGCCGCGGCGCGGATGGCGGGCAGCGCGTCGGCGACCGGTCCTGCGACGAAGCGGACGTCGGCCCCCTCGGGGACGGGCAGGTCCCTCGTGGTGAAGACGAAGACGACCGTGTCCCCGAAGAACTCCTGCCACTTGTCCTTCTCCAGCATGTCCTCGTGGTCGAGGAGCCACTGGTACGTGGTGGACCCCTCGACGTACACGGTCGCGCCGTGCGGGACCAGCTCGTCGCTCGCCTCGTCCCCGCCGGGCACGGCGAAGAGCCACTCGAGCGAGTTGTTCTCGTCGGCGAGGAAGCCGTCGAGGCTCGCTGCGGTGTCGAAGACGATCTTTCCCATGGAGCGACGCTACGGCAGGCGGTTACCGTCGGCGCCGTGGGCGAGTCGTCGTTGCTGGAGTGGGCGGAGCGCCGGCTCGCGCCCGCCTGGCGCACCGGGCCCGTCGAGGAGGTGAAGCGCGTCGCCTGGTCGACCGTGCTGCGCATCCCCGTCGCCGCAGGCGCCGTCTACGCCAAGGAGTGCCGGGGCCTGACGAGGTACGAGCCAGCGCTGGTCGCCGCGCTCGCCCGCATCGCGCCGGACCGCGTGGCTGCGCCGCTGGCGGTCGACGCGCCGGCCGGCCGCCTGCTGCTCGCCGACGGCGGACCGACGCTGCGCGCCCAGCCGGGCAACACCGACCCGGCGGAGTGGGAGGCGTTCGTCGTCGAGTACGCCGAGCTCCAGCGTCAGGTCACGCCCCACGCGGATGAGCTGCTCGCCCTCGGCGTCCCCGACCAACGGCCGGCCGCGCTGCCGGGTCTGCTCGACGAGTTGTTCGACGAGGTCCCGCTGGAGGACGGCCTGCGGCGTGCGCTCGTCGGGCTGCGCCCGGCGTTCGACGAGGCCTGCGCCGTGCTCGCCGCCTCCGGACCTGCGCCCACCGTCCAGCACGACGACCTCCACACGGCCAACGTGCTCGCCGGCCCCCGGTTCTTCGACTGGGGCGATGCCGCGGTGGCGCACCCGTTCACCAGCCTGTCGGTGACCGTGCGCTCCTTCGCGCACTGGCTGGACATTCCCGCCGGCGACCCCGCCGCGCTGCGCCTGCGGGACGCCTACCTGGAACCGTGGGGGCCCGACGGCGACGCCGGGCTGGCCGAGCTCGCCATGTGGACCGGATGCCTCAGCAGGGCATTGGCGTGGCGCCGCGCGCTGGCCGGCGGGACGCCCGACGAGGTCGCGCCGTACGCGGACGCCGTCGCGGGCTGGCTCGAGGAGCTGGCGGTCGGCGTGCCCGCGGCGCGCCGCTGACTGGCGCGAGCACACCTGGAGCTCGCCGGCCCGGCAGACGTCGGCGGCAGACGCCGGTCGCGGCGACCGTCAGGACCACGCCGTCGGGCGGGCCGGCGGGGTCCGCCACCTGGGCCAGCGGGTAGGGTCGTGGCGCTGGTCAGCAACCGATTTCCCACCGACAGAAGGTGCACCGTGCAGCAGCGACACCTGGGCAACCGAACCGTCAGCGCCGTCGGGCTCGGCGGCATGCCGATGTCCATCGAGGGCCGGCCCGACGAGGCGCGGTCCATCGCGACCATCCACGCGGCGCTCGACGCCGGCGTGACCCTCATCGACACCGCGAACTCCTACCACCTGCTCGCCGGCGAGGTCGGCCACAACGAGCGGCTCATCGCCAAGGCCCTGCGCTCCTACGGCGGCGACACGTCGGGCGTGCTCGTCGCGACCAAGGGCGGCCACCTGCGCCCCGGCGACGGCTCGTGGACCCAGAACGGCGACCCGGCCTACCTCAAGGAGGCCGCCAGGCAGTCCGCGCGGGACCTCGGCGTCGAGGCGATCGGCCTCTACCAGTTCCACCGGCCGGACCCGCGCGTGCCGTACGCCGACTCGGTCGGTGCGCTCGCCGAGCTGCTCGACGAGGGCGTCATCGAGATGGCGGGCATCTCCAACGCGAGCGTCGAGCAGATCGACGTCGCGCAGCAGGTGCTCGGCGGGCGGCTGGTGTCAGTGCAGAACCAGTTCTCGCCCGCGCACCGGTTCGACCACGCGGCGCTGGAGCACTGCGCCGCGCTCGGCCTGGCCTACCTGCCGTACACACCGCTGGGCGGCATCGGCCGGGCGGGCGCGGTCGGCGACCGGTTCCCGGCGTTCCGCGAGGTCGCCGCGGCCCACGGCGTCAGCCCGCAGCAGGTGACCCTCGCGTGGGAGCTCGCGCTCGCGCCGGTCGTCATCCCCATCCCCGGCGCCTCGCGCCCCGCGTCCGTCCAGGACAGCGCGCTCGCCGCCGACCTCGTGCTGACGGCCGACGAGGTCGCCACGCTCACCGCCACCCGCTGACCCTCAGGAGTCCCTTCATGAAGACGTTCACCCTGCCCGGCACGGACCTCGTCGTGCCCGAGGTGGTCCTCGGCCTCATGCGCATCGCCGACAAGACCGACGACGAGATCCGCACGCTGGTGCGCACCGGCGAGGACGCGGGCATCACCTTCGTCGACCTGGCCAACGTGTACGGCCCGACCCTGAACGAGTGCGAGCGGCGGTACGCGGGTGCCATGAAGCTCACGCCGTCGCAGCGCGCGCAGGTGACCATCCAGACCAAGTGCGGCATCTCCAAGGACGCCGACGGCACGCTGCTCGGCTTCGACTTCTCGTACGAGCACATCGTCCGCTCGGCCGAGGAGTCGCTGACCGCGCTCGACACCGACTACATCGACATCCTGCTGCTGCACCGGCCGGATGCCCTGGTGGAGCCCGAGGAGGTCGCCCGGGCGTTCGACGAGCTCCACGCCTCGGGCAAGGTGCGGCACTTCGGCGTCTCCAACCAGAGCCCGAGCCAGATCGAGCTGCTGCGCTCGGTGGTGCGGCAGCCGATCGTCGCCAACCAGCTCCAGCTGTCGATCACGCACGCCAACCTGTTCACGCAGGGCACCGCGATCAACATGAACGGGCTGGACCAGTCGATCGACCGCGACAACGGGATCGTCGACTACTGCCGGCTCAAGGACATCGCGCTCCAGGCGTGGTCGCCCTTCCAGGCGGGGTTCTTCACCGGGCCGTTCCTCGGCTCGCCGGAGTACCCCGAGCTCAACGCGAAGATCGACGAGCTCGCCCAGAAGTACGGCGTGGCGGCGGAGGCGATCGCCGTGGCGTGGATCCTGCGCCACCCCGCGAAGTGGCAGGTGGTGCTCGGCACCACGACGCCGGCGCGGGTGACGGCTGCCGCCGCGGGCTCGGACGTCCGGCTGACGCACGCCGAGTGGTACGAGCTGTACCTGGCGGCGGGCCACATCCTTCCCTGAGTCACCCGGTCGTGTGAGGGCCACCCGTCCCGAGCGCAAACCGGACAATTCGGTTCGCTCGGACGGGTGGTCCTGCGGGTGAAAGCCGCCTAAACCCCTCACGATCAGCGTCGCAGCGCCGTCACCATTGCCGACATGCAGGGGATCCAGCCGGCCGACGAGCCGAACCAGGTGTTGACGGTCCACGTCACGGACGCCGACGTACACGCCGCGCGGGACGCGTGGTGGCGCTCCCAGAACGCCGGGCCGGACTCCGAGCGGACCGCCCTGCTCTACGACTCCTACCGCCGCATCGTGCGCACGCAGGCCCAGCAGATCGCCGAGGAGTTCCGCGCGGCGCGCGCCCGCTGACCTGCCGCGCTTCCTGGGGACTCAGCCCTCCGCGGGGACTCAGCCCTCCGCCTTCTCGTGGGGGATCACCTGCACGTCCGGCCCGGGGAACACCAGGCCTTCGTGGCCGTCGACGAACCTGACCAGGAACGGCGGACCGCCGTCCGCCCCGCGTGCCTCGAGGACCTCGCCCGCGCGGTCCGCGGTGTCCACGGTTCGCCCGTGGACGACGATCCGGTCACCGACTGATGCGTGCATCGTTGCTCACCTCGTGTCGAGGCTAGCGCCGGGCGTGGCGCTCGGCACCAGGTGCCGGCTACTGCAACACCACCTTTCCAGTAGGTGTTGCAGTGGGAGCGATCAGACGAGGCGCCACGTTGCGCGGGGGTCCTTCGGCGCCTGCCCCTCCCACTCGACGAGGCCCGCGTCCTGAAGGCGCTGGAGGTGCCGGGAGGCCGTCGGACGTGTGACTCCGAGGGCGTCGGCGACTTGTCCCGTGCCGAGGGGACGCCCCGCTCGACGCAGCAGGTCGAGGATCCTCAGCGCGGCCGGCGGGAGGCTGCGCCTCACCTCGGGAGGCAGCGCGTCGGCGAAGAACAGCGTCAGCTGAACGGACGCGGCAGTCTGTGTGTACAACGGGTCGGTCAGTCCGCGGGTCCGCATCTCCACGAAGATGCGGCGAATGCCCTCGCCGAGCTCCTGGGCGATGCCGAGGTCGGAACAGACGCGCGCGAGCCGTGGGTTGCGCGCGTATCGGCTGATGTCGAGCGGGCGGGTCGGATCGACAAGACCCGGGAACCGGCCGGGGCTCGCAATCTCGATGCGATCGGGGAAGACCTCAACGCGCACGTGATCGCCCGACATGCTGTACGAGCGGTGGAGCACCGCGTTGACGAGCCCCTCGAGCCAGGCGTCGCGTGGGACGACCGGCACCGCCTCGAACCTCCCGCTCACCCCGAGTGCGCGGCGTTCGGGGATCAGCGATTCGATCACCCCCGCCGCCTCGGCGATCTGACGCGGGATCGAACCGTCGCAGCGGACATCCCCCGCATGCTCGAGCGTGAGGCCCGCACCCGTGCCCCGCTCGACGCCGAGGTAACGCAGGACCCGGACGTGAGCGTTGGGAAAGAGATCCTGCGGGCGCTGCGCGAACAACAGATAGGCCGCCACTGTGAGCCGCCCGTCACGCGTCAGGAGACCGCGAGCACGAAGCATCGCCTCCGCCGACGACGAGCCGATTGCCTCCTGATAGGCCGCGACCTGCTCGTCGTCCAAGTCTCCAAGCGTCGCGTCGACAGGGGTGCCGTCGTACGGGGCGCCGCCACGGTCGTACTCGAGCTCCTGGCGCTGTGCGAATCCGAGCTTGCGCGACTCGTCACCGACGCGGAGGTAGCAGTCACCATTCTTGGTCTCATGGACGTGCTCACCCGGATCGACGCGCAGAAGCAAGAGCTGTGCACCGTCGTCCGCGGTGAGGACTTCGGCATGCGCCCGGACGACGGGCTGAGTGAAGTCCTGGGCGGCCTGGCGAAGGTCGTTCAGACGCTTGGCCGAGAGTCCGTCAGCCTGTCCATCGTGAACGCCGACGAGCACGCACCCGCCCTCGGCGTTGGCAAAGGCGACAAGCGGGACGGCCAACTCGCGCGCGGAGATGCGGCCCGACTTTCGCTCGAACCACTGCCCTTCGGGCAACCGGGTGAGGAGGTCGATGGCCGCTTGGGGCGACTGCGCCAATGCCTGATCCACCTCGGCGGCGTACATGACGCTACTATAACATTTTTACAGTAGGCTGCAGTGGTGACCGATCGAGGCACTTCGCCGTGCGCGACACCGAGCCGTTCGGCGCGGGGCGCGGCGGCTAGGCTCGGCTCCGCTAGGGCCTCTAGCTCAACTGGCAGAGCAGCGGACTTTTAATCCGCGGGTTGTGGGTTCGAGCCCCACGGGGCCCACCGAGGTCTCCGGATCACGCCTCGACGACGTCCGCCAGGCCGGCGATCACGCGGGCCAGTCCGAACTCCCAGGCGCGGCGGGCGTCGTAGGGGCCGCCCATGCTCTCGCCGGCCGCCCGGCCCACCGCCTGGGCGAGGGGGAAGTCGTCACCGAGGTAGCCGGCGAGCCGGCCCGCCGACTGTTCCCAGAGCTCGCCCATGTCCCCGGGCGCGGGCGGCCTCAGCAGCGCCGAGGCGGCCGCTCGGACGAAGTCGAGGACGAAGGTCAGCGCCGCGTCGCGGTCGACGTCGCCGAGGCCGGCGCGGTCGAAGGCGTGCAGCTCGTGGTCGTACTTGGCGATGGTTCCCGGGCCGAGGGCGGTCCGCGGGTCGGTGATGTCGAGCAGCCAGGGATGCGCCCCGATCAGCTCGAGGTTGGCCTCGGCCAACCGTCGCACCCGCGTCCGCCAGGAGGAGCGCCCGAACGACGGTCGAGCCATCCGCGCGTACACGTGGTCGGCCATCAGCACCAGCAGGTCGTCGCGGCTGTTGACGTGCGTGTACACCGACATCGTCGACATGCCGAGGCCCTCCGCGAGCGCCCGGATGGTGACCGCGTCGACACCGCCGGTGTCGGCGAGCGCGACGGCTCGCGCGACCACGTCGCCAGTCGAGTGGCGGGCCCTGGGGCCACGCGTGCCCCCGTGCGGCGCCGCCGGGTGGTCACGCCACAGCAGGTCAACCAGGAGTCGGGCCATGACGGGGATTGTCTCCTCCAGTTACACTGTACGGCGTACATAGTTCACGAAGGAGCTGCCCGTGAGCATCACCCAGATCGCCGTGTCCCTCAACGTGCCCGACGTCGAAGCTTCGGCGTCCTTCGCCACGACTCACTTCGGATACGAGGAGGCGATGTCGGCGGAAGGGTTCGTGTCGCTCTCCCACCCGAGCGGGCTCATGAACCTGATCTTCCTCGCCACCGGCCTCGCCACGTTCAGGCCGGCGGAGATCGCCGGTTCCGCCGGTCAGGGCCTGCTGCTCGCGTTCGTCGTCGACGACCTCGACGCGCGGTACGCGCGGATGGAGGCGGCGGGCGCCCGGGTCGTCACACCCCCGGAGACGGAGCCGTGGGGCGAGAGGTACTGCCAGTTCGCGGACCCCAACGGCATCGTCTGGCAGCTCGTGCAGTGGGTCTGACGCGGCCGTCTCGTAGCCTCGGCCCATGCCGGTACGCCGACTACACCGTGCGGATCGCCACGGTTCACCGCGCCTACACGACGGCCACGTCGACGTTCGCCGAGCGCGACGGTCAGATGGGCACCACCGTGTGACCGTTCCGGAACAGGTTGCCCGGGTCGTAGGCGGTCTTGGCCTCCGCGAGCCGCTGCAGCGTCGCCGACGGGTACGCCCGCGCGGCGCCGTCGGAGATCGCGCCGAGGAAGTTGACGTAGCCGTCCGAGCCGTCGCTCAACGTCCGGGTCAGCTCGGCGACCGTCCCGGCGGCGGCCGAGGCGGCAGCGCGCGACTGGTCGAGCGAGGCGACCACCACCATCACCCGGCGACCACGGTGGGCGAAAGCGGTCGCATCCGGGGCGACACGAGCGATCGCGCCGCCCATCGGCCGCAGGTTCACCACGATCCGGCTGCCGGGCGTCACCGCCTCGATCGCGCGCGCCGCCCGCGAGGGCCCGAAGTCGTCGGCGAACCCGCAGTCGCTCGTCACCCCGAGTCCCTTGTACGGCATCTCGCCGAGCACGGCCGGGTACGGCGCCTCGGCCACCATGTCGAGCAGGGGTCGCGACAGCGCGCGCATCTCGTCGAACAGGCGCCGACCCTCGTCGGGCGCCCGGGAGTGCACGCCCCGGACCATGAGCACCGGTCGCCCGTGGAGCTCGGCCGGCACCATCGGCATCGGCGGTGCGGCCATGACGTTCGCCATCGAGGACAGCCCATCAGGCGCGTCGGCCAGGAGCGCGACGAGCGTCGCGAGCACGTCCGGGTCCGGCTCGAACATCAGCATCCCGTGGGTCACCGTGGACACCTCGTGCAGCCGGAACGACAGCTCGGTGACCACCCCGAACCCGCCCCCGCCGCCGCGCAGCGCCCAGAACAGCTCGGGCTCGTGCTCGTCGTCCACGGTAAGGACGCGCCCGTCCGAGGTGACGACCTCGGCGCCCACCAGGTCGTCGACCACCAGGCCGAAGCGCCGGCTGAGGAAGCCGATGCCGCCGCCCAGGGCGATGCCGGCGACGCCGACCGACGCGGTGTCGCCGAACCCGGTGGCCAGGCCGTGCTCGGCCGCGAGCGCGGTGTACCGGCCGGCGGTCGCGCCGCCCCCGGCACGCCCGACGCGCGAGGCGGGGTCGATCGTCACCGCGTCGAGCGCCGCCAGGTCGAGCACCACGCCGCCGTCGACCAGCCCGTGACTGGCGTACGAGTGGCCGCCGCCGCGCACGGCGAGCGGCACGCCGGACTGCGAGACCAGCGGCAGCAGCCGCGTCACCTCGGCGGCGTCCCGCGGCCGGACGATGGCGACCGGCGTCACCGAACCCGGATCGAAGGCGACCAGGCCGGCGGGATCGAATCCCGGGTCGGCAGGTGTCACCACTGGCGAGACCTCGGCCAGCGCCGCGGTCAGTTCCCGAGATGCGTCGTCCGTCACCCGAGCATCGTCAGACACCTCGTCGGCCCTGTCCACGCGAAACCGGACGGACCCGGCCGCCCGCGACGTGAGCACTTCCACGCGAGATGGGCACTTGCAACTGCCCATCTCGCGTGGAAGTGCTCGTCTCGGCGTGGGGTGCTGACGGCCACGGGGTGGGCCCGCGTGATCCACGCCGGCCGCCCGGGCCCCCACAGCCATGTCGTTTTCTCGCTAGCCATCGCGCTGCCCCGTGACGCAGGATCGACCACGTGCCGACCGCCCTGCCCGACGAGGCCACGTGCCGCACCGCCGTCCGCTCCCGCGACGCGCGGTTCGACGGCTGGTTCGTGCTCGCCGTGACGAGCACCGGTATCTACTGCCGGCCGTCCTGCCCGGCGCGCACGCCGCGCGAGGACCGGATGCGCTTCTACCCCTCGGCGGCCGCCGCACAGACGGCGGGGTTCCGCGCCTGCCTGCGATGCCGCCCCGACGCCAGCCCCGGCTCGCCGGCGTGGGACGTGCGCGGCGACGTGGTCGCCCGGGCGATGCGGCTCATCGACGACGGCCTCGTCGACCGCGGCGGCGTCCCCACGCTGGCCGCCGCGCTCGGCTACAGCGCGCGACAGCTCGAGCGCCTGCTGAACGACGAGCTCGGCGCCGGACCCCTCGCCCTGGCGCGCGCCCGCCGCGCCCAGACCGCGCGCACGCTCGTCGAGCGCACGGCGATGACCATGACGGACGTCGCCTACGCCGCCGGCTACGCCTCGGTGCGCGCGTTCAACGACGCGATCGGCCAGACCTACGGCCTGTCGCCCACGCGGCTGCGCGAGCGCGCGGCCCGCCACGGCGCGCCCCACCCGGGAACCGTCGCGCTGCGGCTGGCGTACCGGGCCCCGCTGGAGCCGTCGAACCTCCTGGGCCACCTGGTCGCTACCGCCGTGCCGGGCGTCGAGGAGTACCGCGACGGCGCCTACCGCACCACGCTGCGGCTGCCGCACGCCTGGGGCATCGTCGCCGTCCGCCGCCCCGACGCGGGCGCCTTCCCCGTGACGCTGCGCCTCGCCGACGTCCGGGACCTCGCCGCCGCGGTCAGCCGCACGCGCCGCATGCTCGACCTCGACGCCGACCCGGTCGCCGTCGACGACGCACTCGCCCGCGACCCGCACCTGCGGCCGCTCGTCGAACGCGTGCCCGGGCGCCGTGTGCCGCGCACCGCCGACCCGGAGGCGATGGCCCTGCGCGCCGTGATCGGCCAGCAGGTCTCGACGCCCGCGGCTCGCACGCTCGCCGGGCGGCTCGTCGTCGCCCTCGGCACGGCGGTCGAGGACCCCGACGGCGGACTGACCCACCTCTTCCCACGCCCCGCCGACCTGCTGGCCGACGAGGCCGCGACCGCCGCCGCCCTCGCCAGGCCCGCGTCGCGCCGGGCCACGCTGCTCACCCGTGCCGGGGCACTGGCCGACGGGCGTGTCGGTCTCGACGCCGGCGCCGGCCGCGCGGAGGCCGTCGCCGCGCTCGCGGCCCTGCCGGGCATCGGGCCGTGGACGCTCGGCACCATCGCGATGCGCGCCCTCGGCGACCCCGACGCGTTCGTCGCCGGCGACCTCGGGGTGCGGCTCGCGGCGAAGCGGCTCGGCCTGCCCGCAGGCACGGGCGGCCTGGAGCGCGCGTCCCGCGCGTGGGCGCCGTGGCGCGCCTACGCCGTCCAGCACCTCTGGGCCACCGGCGTCCATCCCGTCAACGCACTGCCCGACGATCCCGCCGGGCCCATCGAGCAGGAGGTACCCGCATGAGGCACACGACGGTCGACTCGCCCCTCGGCCCGCTGACCCTCGTCGCCGACGGCGACGCGCTCGTCGGCATCTACATGGTCGACCAGCGCCACCGCCCGCCCGACGAGCGGTTCGGCGAGCCCGCCCCGGCGGACGACCCCACCCTGGTGGCGGCGGCCGACGAGCTCGTCGAGTACTTCGCCGGTCGGCGCCAGCGGTTCACGGTGCCGATCCGGCCCGCCGGGACGGCGTTCCAGCGCGCGGTCTGGGAGCAGATCGCGGCGATCCCGTTCGGCGTCACCGCCACCTACACCGACCTGGCGGCCGCGATCGGCCGCCCCACCGCCACGCGCGCCGTGGGGGCGGCGGTCGGCCGCAACCCGCTGTCGATCGTCGTGCCCTGCCACCGCGTGATCGGCGCCGGCGGGGCGCTGACCGGCTACGCGGGCGGCCTCGACCGCAAGCGCACGCTGCTCGCGCTCGAGAGCGCGCGGAGCGCTACATCGAGCCGATGATTCGCTGACGCGCCCTGGTACTCGCGCCCGACACCAGCCCGCGCGACGCGCGTCATCTGAAGCCCCGAAGCGGGACACAGCAGGTGCCCGTTCCCGGATCTTGAGACCTCCGAGGCCGGATCCCGGGAAAATCGAGACCTCATCGTGACCAGGGAGCGGACACACGGGTCAAAGGTCCGTGGTGTCCTGGTTGCGCACGCGCCCGGACGGGCGCTCACCTGACGTCACCCGCGAGCGGGGACGCCCGGTGGCACCACCCACGTGGCCCTGGCCACGCCTGACGGAATGAGGTGGCGGATGCTCTCCGCTTCGCAGCGCCGGCGCACGCTGGCGATCACTGCCGGGCTTGCGGCGACGACCCTCCTGGTCGCCGCCTGCAGCAACGGCGGCTCGGCCGAGAACCCGAGCGAGGAGCCGACGGGCGGCGACTCCGCCCCGGCGGACGGCGGCGGTGCCGGCTCGCTGGTCGTCGGCACCACGGACAAGGTCACCACGCTCGACCCGGCCGGCTCGTACGACAACGGCTCGCTCCAGGTGCAGATCCAGGCGTTCCCGTACCTCGTCGGCACCGACTACCAGAGCACCGACGTGGTGCCGGACCTCGCCGAGTCCGCCGAGTTCACGTCGCCCACCGACTACACGGTGACGCTGCCGGCCGGCCTGAAGTGGGCCAACGGCCACGACCTGACCTCGTCGGACGTGAAGTTCACCTTCGACCGCCAGCTGGCGATCGCGGACGAGAACGGCCCGTCGTCGCTGCTCTACAACCTCGACTCGGTCGAGACGCCCGACGACACCACGGTGGTGTTCCACCTGAAGTCCGAGAACGACCAGGTGTTCCCGTTGATCCTCACGTCGTTCCCGGGCGCGATCGTCGACGACGAGGTGTTCGCGGCGGACGCGATCACGCCGGACAACGAGATCGTCGACGCCAACGCCTTCGGCGGCCCGTACACGATCACGTCGTACAACTTCAACCAGCTGCTGCAGTTCAAGGCCAACCCGAACTACAAGGGCCTGCTCCCCGCGCCGGTGACGCCGGAGATCAACCTGCAGTACTTCGACGAGGCCTCGAACCTCAAGCTGGCGATCCAGCAGGGCGACATCGACGTCGCGTTCCGCAGCCTGTCGGCCACGGACGTCGCCGACCTGCGCGGCAACTCGGACGTCAAGGTGGTCGACGGTCCCGGCGGCGAGATCCGCTACATCGTCTTCAACTTCGACACGCAGCCGTTCGGCGCGAAGACCCCCGAGGCCGACCCGGCCAAGGCGCTCGCCGTCCGGCAGGCCGTGGCCGACCTGATCGACCGCCAGGCGCTCTCCGACCAGATCTACCAGGGCACCTACACGCCGCTGTACTCGTTCGTGCCGGCCGGCTTCGCCGGGGCGACCGAGGTCCTCAAGGACCTGTACGGCGACGGCAACGGCGCACCCGACGCGGACAAGGCGACCCAGCGGCTCGCGGACGCCGGCGTCACCACCCCGGTGACGCTCAACCTCCAGTACTCCAACGACCACTACGGTCCGTCGTCGGGCGACGAGTACGCCCTGATCAAGGACCAGCTGGAGTCCAGCGGGCTGTTCACGGTCAACCTGCAGACCACCGAGTGGGTGCAGTACTCCAAGGACCGCACGTCCGACGTCTACCCGCTGTACCAGCTCGGCTGGTTCCCGGACTACTCGGACGCGGACAACTACCTGACGCCGTTCTTCCTGACGGACAACTTCCTGGTGAACCACTTCTCCGACCCGGCGGTCGACGAGCTGATCACCACCCAGGCGGTCACCACCGACCCGGAGGAGCGGAAGGGGATCATCGAGGACATCCAGGCGAAGGTCGCCGACCAGCTCTCGACCGTCCCCTACCTCCAGGGCGCGCAGGTCGCCGTGGTCCGGGCCGACGTCGAGGGCGCGGACACCACGCTCGACGCGTCGTTCAAGTTCCGCTTCGCGGCACTGTCCAAGGGCTGACGCCGGCTCGTCCGACGTCCCCTGACCACTAAGTGGACGGGACGGTCCACCCCCGCAGCGGGGTGGGCCGTCTCGTCCGTCCCCTGATTGGCGCGCATGACCACCACGATCGACGCCCCCGCGGCCGGCGCCCCGCCGGTCGGAGCCGCCCGACGAGGACGCGCTCCCGGCGGCGGGCTGGGCCGCTACATCCTCGTCCGGTTCCTGCTGATCATCCCGACCGTGTTCATCCTGGTCACGCTCGTGTTCCTCGTGATGCGGACCACGGGCGACCCCATCACGGCGGCCCTCGGCGGGCGGCTCCCCCCGGACCAGCTCGCCGAGCGGATCCACGCCGCCGGCTACGACCGGCCGCTCCTGGTCCAGTACCTGGAGTACCTGGGGCAGGTGTTCCGCGGCGACTTCGGCCGCACGCTGTCCGACAACCGGCTGATCACCGAGGTGCTCACCACGCACGGCTCCGCGACCCTCGAGCTCGCGGTCTACGCGGTGATCGTCGCCATCATCGTCGGCATCCCGCTCGGCCTCGTCGCCGGCTACTTCCGCGACCGCGGCCAGGACGCCGCGCTGCGCGTGCTGGCGATCCTCTTCTACGCGACCCCGGTGTTCTTCGCCGGCATCCTCTCCAAGCTCGTCTTCTCCGTCTGGCTCGACGCGCTGCCGGTGTCCGGGCGCGCCTCCTCGCGGGCGCAGATCGAGCTGCAGACCATCGACAACCCCACCGGCATCTACACGATCGACGCGATCCGCACCGGTGACCCCGCCGTGCTCGGCGACGTGCTGCAGCACGTCATCCAGCCCGCGCTGGTGCTCGGCCTGCTGACGGCGGGCGTGTTCCTCCGGCTGGTGCGGACCAACGTCATCAGCACCCTCGGCACGGACTACGTGACGTCGGCGCGCTCGCGCGGCGTGCCCGAGCTGCGGCTGGTGCGCAAGCACGCGCTGCGTCCCGCGCTGATCCCGATCATCACGGTGATGGGCATGCAGATCGCGCTGCTGCTCGGCGGCGCCGTGCTGACCGAGACCACGTTCGAGTGGCGCGGCCTCGGGTTCATGCTCACGGAGTACCTGTCGGCCCGCGACTTCGTCGCGGTGCAGGGCCTCGTCGCCCTGCTCGCGGTGATCGTCGCGGTGACCAACTTCGTGGTGGACATCATCGCCGCGCTCGTCGACCCGAGGGTGAGGTACTGACGATGGCCACCCTCACCAAGCGCTCCTGGCTCGACCGGGTCCCGGTGGTGCACCAGCTGCGGCAGAGCGTCGGGCTCCAGCGCGGCATGCTCGTCACCGGCCTGGCGATCACCGTGGCGTTCCTGCTGACCGCGCTCCTCGCCCCCGTGCTGGCGCCCTACGGGTTCGCCGACCTGCGCGACGAGAGCGGGCTGTTCGGCGCCACCCGCCCGCCGTCGGCGGCCCACCCGCTCGGCACCACCGTCGGCGGCTTCGACGTGCTGAGCCGCGTGCTGTTCGGCACGCGCACCGCGGTGCTCGTCATCGTCGTCGCCGTCGTCGCGTCCCTGTTCATCGGCGTCCTGCTGGGCCTCGTCTCCGGCTACCTCGGCGGCGGGCTGGACCGCGTGCTCGTCGTCATCGCCGAGGCGATCTACGCGTTCCCGTCGCTGCTGCTGGCGATCGTCGTCTCCATCGCCATCTCGGGCGGGCAGTCCAGCCTCTGGGGTGGCGTCATGGCGGCGGCGATCTCCATCACCGTGGTGTTCGTGCCGCAGTACTTCCGCGTCATCCGGGCGGAGACCGTCCGGATCAAGGCCGAGGCGTACGTCGAGTCGGCGAAGGTGCTCGGCACCTCGACGGCGCGGATCATGTTCCGCCACGTGCTGCGCAACGCGACCCGCACGCTGCCCCTGATCTTCACGCTCAACGCGAGCGAGGCGATCCTCACGCTCGCCGGCCTGGGCTTCCTCGGCTTCGGCATCGAGCAGACCAAGGCGGCCGAGTGGGGCTTCGACCTCAACCGGGCCCTGGCGGACGTGACGAGCGGCGTGTGGTGGACGTCGATCTTCCCGGGCGTCGCGATCGTGCTCGTCGTGCTCGGGCTGACGCTCGTCGGCGAGAGCCTCAACGACCTGGCCGACCCCCGGCTGCGCGGGCGGCGCGCCGCCGGCGCCGCCGGTCCCGCGGCCGACGAGCTCGAGGAGGTGGCCGCGTGACCGCCGTGGTGGACATCCAGCGGCTGGCGATCACCTTCGCCACCGACACCGGCGACGTGCGTGCGGTGCGCGGCGTCGCCCTGTCCGTGGCGCCGGGCGAGGTGCTGGCGATCGTCGGCGAGTCCGGCTCCGGCAAGACCGTCACCGCCCGGTCGATCCTCGGCCTCCTCCCGGAGACGGCGACGACGAGCGGCGTGATCCTGCTGCGCAACAACACGGACACCGCCAGCGCGGACGTGGTGCGCCTGGGCAAGGCGGGCATGCGCGCGGTGCGCGGGCGCGACGCGGCGATGGTGTTCCAGGAGCCGTCGACCGCCCTCAACCCGGTGTACCCCGTGGGCTGGCAGATCGCCGAGGGCCTGCGCGCGCACCGCAAGCTCAGCCGCAAGCAGGCCCGCGCGGCCGCGATCGACGTGCTGCGCCGCGTCGGCATCCCGGACCCCGAGCACCGCGTGGACCACTACCCGCACCAGTTCTCCGGCGGGCAGAAGCAGCGCATCGTCATCGCGATGGCGCTGGTCCTCGACCCGGGCCTGATCATCGCCGACGAGCCGACCACGGCCCTCGACGTCACGGTGCAGGCCGAGATCCTCGACCTGCTGCGCCGGTGCCGCGACGAGTTCGGCAGCGCGATCCTGCTCATCACGCACAACATGGGCGTGGTGGCGGACCTGGCCGACCGCGTCGCCGTCATGTACGACGGCGAGATCGTCGAGCAGGCCGGGGTGCGGGCGCTGTTCTCGGCGCCCCAGCACCCGTACACGCAGCGGCTGCTCGAGGCGGTGCCCCGCATCGGCACGGGGAAGCTGCGCGACCGCATCGAGGTGTCGGAGGCGGTCGAGGAGCTCCGCGAGGACTTCGCCGCCGACCAGCACGTGACCGCGCCGGGCGTCCCGGTGGTCGAGGCGCGCGGGCTCGTCGTGCGTTACCCCGGGCGCTTCCGCCGCCCGGGCTTCACCGCGGTCGACGGCGTGGACCTGACGATCCGCCCGGGCGAGATGCTCGGCCTGGTCGGCGAGTCCGGCAGCGGCAAGACGACGATCGGCCGCGCGATCGCGGGCCTGACGCCCGTGACGGCGGGCTCGCTGCGCGTGCTCGGCGTCGAGATGAACGGCGTCCACGAGCGCCGGTTCCGGCCGGTGCGCAAGCGGATCGGGTTCGTGTTCCAGGATCCGGCGACCAGCTTCAACCCGCTGCTGACCATCGCCCAGTGCGTCGCCGAGCCGCTCATCGTGCACGGCGTCGCCGGCGGCGCCCGGGAGGCCCGCCCGAAGGTCGACGAGCTGCTCGAGGCGGTCCAGCTCGACCGGTCCTACGGCGACCGGTTCCCCCACGAGCTGTCCGGCGGCCAGCGCCAGCGCGCCAGCCTCGCCCGGGCGCTCGCGCTCGACCCGGAACTGCTCATCGCCGACGAGCCGACGAGCGCCCTCGACGTCTCGGTGCAGGCGCGCGTGCTCGACCTGTTCGCGGAGCTCCAGGCCGAGCTGAAGTTCGCCTGCCTGTTCATCAGCCACGACCTGGCGGTGGTCGACCTGCTCGCCGACCGGATCGCCGTGCTGCACCTCGGCAAGCTCGCCGAGGAGGGCCAGGCGGAGCACGTCCTCGCCGCCCCGAAGGACCCCTACACCCAGCGCCTGCTGGCCTCGCTCCCGGTGCCGGACCCCGACGAGCAGGCCACCCGGCGCGAGACGTGGAGGGCGATAGTGTCCACCCCGTGACGTGGCTGGTGACGGGCGGGGCTGGGTACATCGGGTCGCACGTGGCGCTGGCGTTCCGCCAGGTCGGGCTGGACGTCGTGGTGCTCGACGACCTGTCCAGCGGTCACCGCGAATTCGTCCCGGCGGGCGTGCCGCTCGTCGAGGGATCGGTGCTGGACGTCGACCTGGTGCGCCGCACGCTCGCCGAGCACCAGGTCGAGGGCGTGGTCCACCTGGCGGGCTTCGAGTACGCCGGGGTCTCCGTGCGGCGCCCGCTGCACACCTACGAGCAGAACGTCACCGGCGTCGCGCACCTGCTGGCCGCCATGGCGGCCGAGCGCGTCGACCGGATCGTGTTCTCGTCGTCGGCCGCCGTCTACGGGACGCCGGACGTCGCCCTGGTGACCGAGGCGACACCCACCACGCCGGGGTCCCCCTACGGAGAGTCGAAGCTGATCGGCGAGTGGCTGCTGGCGGACCAGGCCCGCGCCACCGGGCTGCGACACACGTCGCTGCGCTACTTCAACGTGGTGGGCTCGGGCACGCCGGACCTGTTCGACACCAGCCCGCACAACCTGTTCCCGCTGGTCTTCGACGCGCTGCTGGACGGCCGCACGCCGCGCATCAACGGCGACGACTACCCCACGCCGGACGGCACGTGCGTGCGCGACTACATCCACGTGTCGGACCTCGCCGCCGCGCACGTGACGGCCGCGCAGTCGCTCGCGGAGGGCCTCCCGCTGGAGCCCGTCTACAACCTCGGCTCCGGGGACGGCGTCTCGGTGCGGCAGATCATGACGGCCGTCGCGGCGGCCACCGGGATCGCGTTCACGCCCGAGGTCGGCCCGCGCCGACCGGGCGACCCGGCGCGGATCGTCGCCTCCGGCGAGCTGGCCGCGCGTGACCTCGGCTGGACCATGCGGCACACGCTCGACCAGATGGTCTCCTCGGCCTGGCAGGCCCGCTCAGCCCACTGACCTCCCGGCCACCGGGAGCGCCTGCAGCTCCGGCAGGCGTTCGGCGAGCGCCTCGTAGGCGGCCATCGGCCCGGCGTAGACGCCCGACGAGCGTGGGCGGTGGACGACGACCTCGTCGAACCCCAGCGCGGCGGCGCGCTCGACGCCCTCGACCGCGGCCCCGACGCTCGACAGCGAGAACACCGGCGCGCCGTCGAGCGAGAGCCACCGGCTGACGCGGTCGGTGCGCCCCGCGGCGGCGCATGTCTCGTCGAACCGCTCCACCAGCGTGGCGAGCTCGCGCCACCACGCCTCCTGGTTCGCCACGGAGTCGTCGTCATCGACGGCGAACGACGGCCCGTAGGTCGCCCACCCCTGGCCGTACCGCGCCGCCAGGGCGAGCGCCTTCGGCCCGTTGGCGGCGACGACGAACGGCGTGCGCGGCCGCGCGAGCGTGCCGGGGATCATCCGTGCGTCGTGGGCCTCGTACCACCGGCCGGTCCGCTCGGTCACCGGATGGGTGAGCAGCTCGTCGAGCAGCGCGAGGAACTCGGCGAAGCGCTCGCCGCGCTCGCGACGCGTGATCTGTGGCCCGAGCACGCCCGAGTCCCACCCCTCGCCGCCGGCGCCGATGCCGAGCACGAAGCGGCCGCCGGAGATGTCGTCGAGCCCCATGATGTCCTTGGCGAACGGCACGGGGTGCCGGAAGTTGGGGCTCGCGACCCAGGTGCCGAGCGCGATGCGACTGGTGACGGCTGCCGCCGCGGCCAGCAGCGGGACCGTGGCGAACCACGGGCCGTCGGCGAGCGAGCGCCACGCGAGGTGGTCGTACGTCCAGGCGTGGTCGAAGCCCATCTGCTCCGCCTCGACCCACTGCCAGCGGCTGACCGTCCACCGCTCCTCCGGAAGGATGACCACCCCGATGCCGACCATCGACCCTCCTGCTGGTTGCTGCGCCGCCGGCGCCCGGTGCGTGCTGCTCCTGCGTGCTACTCGTGCGTGCTACTCGTGCGTCGCGGGCTCGTGCTCCGCGTGGGCGGCGGGCTCGAGCTGGAACGTGCAGTGCTCCACGTCGAAGTGCCCGGCCAGGCACGCCGCCAGTGCGTCGAGGACGCCGCCGGCGTGGCCGGCCGCGATGACATCGTCGGTGACGACCACGTGCGCCGACAGCACCGGCACGCCGGAGGTGATGGTCCACGCGTGGAGGTCGTGGACGTCGGCGACGCCGCTCACACCGGCCATGTGGGTGCGCACCGCCGCCAGGTCGACGCCCTCCGGGGTCGCCTCGAGCAGCACGGCCGCGACCTGCCGCAGCAGCATGGCGGCGCGCGGCAGGATCACTAGGCCGATGAGCACGGAGGCGATGCCGTCCGCGCGCTGGAACCCGGTCCCCAGCACGACGAGCGCCGCCACGACCACCGCCACCGAGCCGAGCAGGTCGCCCAGCACTTCGAGGTAGGCGCCGCGCACTTTGAGCGACTCCGCCTGGCCGCGATGCAGCAACGCGATGCCGGCCGCGTTGGCGACGAGCCCGACGAGCGCGACGACGAGCATCAGCCCGGCCTCGACCGGCCTCGGGTCGGCGATGCGGCGGATCCCCTCGACCACCACCACGACGCCCACCGCGGCGACCACCATGCCGTTGACCATCGCCGCGAGCACCTCGGCCCGCTGCCAGCCGAAGGTGCGCCGGAGCGTGGCCGGCCGTGCCGCCAGGCGGGTGGCGGCGAGCGCGAGGGTCAGGCCGGCGGCGTCCGTCAGCATGTGCCCGGCGTCCGCGAGCAGCGCGAACGAGCCGGACACCAGGCCGCCCACCACCTCCGCGACCAGCACGGTGCCGGTGATCGCCAGCACCCACGCCAGGCGCCCGCGATGCGCGTGCGCGGCGGTCGGGTGCCCGGTGGTCATGCCTCGATCCTGTCCTACGACCAGCCGAGCTCGTCGAGCCGGTCGTCGTCGATCCCGAAGTGGTGGGCGATCTCGTGCACCACCGTGACGGCCACCTCCTCGACCACGTCCTCGCGGTCGTCGCACACCGCCAGGGTCGGGTTGCGGAAGATCGTGATGCGGTCGGGCAGCGAGCCGGCCGCCCACCAGCCGGTCCGCTCGGTCAGCGGGGTGCCCTCGTAGAGGCCGAGCAGCTCGGGCTCGTCGGCCGGGGCGTCGTCCTCGACGAGCACGACGACGTTCTCCATGAGGTCCGTCAGCTCGGGCGGGATGCGGTCCAGCCCGTCCCGGACGGCGTCCTCGAAGTCCTCCCGGCTCATGTCCACCACGGTGTGTATCTTCCCGCTTTGGAGGTTCGGCGACTGACCCGTATGATCGTCGTCGGTCTTCCGACGCCTCGACGTCAGGGGCGTAAGCCCCCATCGTCTAGCGGCCTAGGACCCCGCCCTTTCACGGCGGTAGCACGGGTTCGAATCCCGTTGGGGGTACGGATACGTGTCACGGCTTCTCATGAGGCCCCGTAGCGCAGTCTGGTTAGCGCGCCGCCCTGTCACGGCGGAGGTCGCGGGTTCAAGTCCCGTCGGGGTCGCTCGATCGACAAGATCGCCCGGGCTCTGTAGCTCAGTTGGTAGAGCGCACGACTGAAAATCGTGAGGTCACCGGATCGACGCCGGTCGGAGCCACCTCGCAAGGCCCTCGGACTCCCGGGGGCCTTTGCCTTGTCCGGACGGCGCGCCGCCGACCAGCACGGACGGATTGTGACGTCCTTCACGGCCTGGGGCCATCGTCCCGGACACCGCTCTGACACGCGCCTACGCTGGGCGATGGTTCGAGGGGCACGCCTCGGCACCGCACACCAGAGGAAACGTCACCGTGGGTACCACAACTGCACAGGTCTCCGTGGTTCAGGCCGAACCGGAACCGGTGACCAAGCCGCTCGTCGACAACGCCGCTGACGAGTACGGCGAGATCGTCCCGATTCCCATGCCGCCGCTGGCACACCCCGCCGGCGAGCAGGCCCACCCCTGGTCCGACTGACCACTCGTCCCCGGGTCCGCGCGGCGTCACGACACGCCGCGCGGTAGTGCACACCACCTCAACGCCCACCAGACTGGCTCCCGAACGTCCGACCACGAGACGAAGGGGCCGCGCGATGGTCACCACGCAGACGCCTCCGAGTGAGCCCCGCTCGCTCGGGCAGCTGGTCAACGACCTGTCCGAGCAGACGTCGCGCCTGGTGCGCGCCGAGATCGACCTCGCGAAGGAGCAGCTCTCCGCCAAGGCCAAGCAGGCCGGCGCCGGGGGCGGGCTGCTCGCGGGCGCCGCCGTCATCGCGTGCTACGCGGTCGGCGTCCTCATCGCGGCCGCCGTGCTCGGCCTCGCCGTCGCCCTGCCCGCGTGGGCGGCCGCGCTCATCGTCTTCGGCGCCCTGCTCCTGCTCATCGGGCTGCTGGTGCTCATCGGGGTGCGGCTGCTGAAGAAGAGTTCGCGGGCCCTGGAGCCCAACCCGGTGGAGCACCTGCGCGAGGACGTCGCCGCGGTCAAGGGAGGCCTGCGCTCATGAGCGTCCCGCACGCGGAGAAGATGCGTCAGCTCGAGGACGCGCGCACCGCGGCGCGCACCGACCTGACGGTCACGGTCGAGGAGCTTGCCGCGTTCTTCGACCCGAAGACCCAGATGTCGCGCGCGGCGACGCGAACCAAGCGTCTGCTCCACGACGCGACGAGCCCGTCAGCAGCCGCTGAGGACCGCCGACGGGCTCGGATGGTGCTGGGTGTGACCGCGGCCGTTGCCGCGGTGGTGGTCGCCGGCCTCGTCGGCCGGCTCCGACGGCGCTGAGCGCCGGAAGGTCAGTCGACCTGACGCTGCTGCGGAAGACCGTCGAGCAGCTCACGGACTTCCGACTCGCGGTACCTGCGGTGGCCGCCGAGCGTCCTGATGGACGACAGCTTCCCGGCCCTCGCCCAGCGTGTGACGGTCTTGGGGTCGACACGGAACAGCGTGGCGACCTCGGACGGCGTCAGCAGGTTCTCCGGCTGAACGGGCGATGGGGTCATCTCTTCTTCCTCCACGGTGCGTCGACCGCTCGCGAGCGCTTCCCCGCGATCGGGCGGACTCGTCCTTCACGGGCGGCCGGAGCCTCAGGCTGACACACACGGTGCCACGCCACAAGACAAACCGGACCGTTGCACCCCGAGTAGGGCGAACCTCACTACGTGCCTTTAACGTTACATCTCCCCTCAACACGCCCGGCACCGCGGGTAGTCCCGGTGCGGCGTGTCGGGATGTGAGATGGGAGACATCCGCTACGCCCGGAGGGCCGGAGGACCGAAGTCCCAGGTGGCACGCCGTGTCAGCAAGACCCGTGGCGTCGGTCTCGGCGGTGGTCGGAATGCGCGTGGACCATGTACCGTTGGCCTTCGAACAGACGCACATTCAGCACCCCGGGGCCGCACACGTGAGCACGGTGCCGCCCCGCTTCCACGTCAGAGGGGGTCGATGCCATGGGGCGCGGCCGTCAGAAGGCAAAGCAGACGAAGGTCGCCCGGGAGCTCAAGTACATGAGCCCAGTGACCGACTACCGGGCTCTCGAGGCCGAGCTCTCGTCGCGCAGCCACCACGACGTCGTCACCGACACCCCTCCCTCCGATGACGACCCGTGGAAGAACTGGGTCGACGCGGACGAGGAGGACGCGGAGGCCTAGCCGACCCGGTAGGCCCCCGCCAGGCGCACGGCCCCGCCGTGCACGCCCTTGGTTCCGCTGACGAGGTCCGACGAGTCCTCGTCGGACCGGTGGCGCACCTCGCCGAGCACCCACGCCGGCAGGCCGAGTTCCGCCGCGTGCGCGAGCACGCCGTCGGCGGCCTCGGGAGCCACCACGGCGACCATGCCGACGCCCATGTTCAGGGTCGCCTCGAGGTCGCGGGTCGGGACGTCGCCGAGGCGCCGCACCAGCTCGAACACCGGCGGCACGGCCCAGGAGTCGCGGGCGACCTCACCGACGAGCCCCGTGGGCAGCACGCGCGCCACGTTGGCCGCCAGGCCGCCGCCCGTGACGTGGCTGAAGGCGTGCACGCCGCCCGCCGCGCGCTCGACGAGCGCCAGGCAGTCGGACGCGTAGACGCGCGTCGGGGTGAGCAGCTCCTCCCCCAGCGTCCGGCCGAGCTCGTCGACGTGCCGGTCGAGGGACCACCCGGAGCGGGCGACGACGCCGCGCACCAGCGAGTAGCCGTTGGAGTGCAGGCCCGACGAGGCCAGTGCGACGAGCACGTCGCCCGCGGCCACGCGGTCGGGCCCGAGGACCTCGGAGGCCTCGACGATCCCGGTCGCGGCACCGGCCACGTCGTATTCGTCGGGCCCCAGCAGGCCGGGGTGCTCCGCGGTCTCGCCGCCGACGAGCGCGGTCCCCGCCACCTCGCACGCGGCGGCGATGCCGCGCACCACGTCGGCGATGCGCTCCGGGACCACCTTCCCGCACGCGATGTAGTCGGTCATGAACAGGGGCTTCGCGCCGACGACGACGATGTCGTCCACGACCATGCCCACCAGGTCGAACCCGATGGTGTGGTGCACGTCCATCGCCTGCGCGATCGCCACCTTGGTGCCGACGCCGTCGGTGCTCGTCGCGAGCAGCGGCGCGCGGTAGCCGGCGAACGCCGACAGGTCGTACAGGCCGGCGAACCCGCCGACGCCGCCGACCACCGCCGGGCCGTGCGTGCGCCGCACGGCGTCCTTCATCAGCTCGACGGCCTTGTCGCCCGCCTCGGTGTCGACGCCGGCGGCGGCGTAGGTGAGGGGCTCGCTCGACCCGCTCACGGGTGGTCCAGCGCGGTGGCCCCGCCGGCGCCGGGCACCAGGTGCATCAGGCCATCGTCCGCGAGCGGCAGGGACTGCTGCTCGAGCAGGTGCTTGCCTAGCCGCTCGTCGGGCGGCAGCGGGATGGGATAGCTGCCGGTGAAGCACGCCGTGCACAGCTGGCTCGCCGGCTGCTCGGTCGCTGCGATCATGCCGTCCAGCGAGATGTAGCCGAGCGAGTCCGCGCCCAGCGAGGCCGCGATCTCGTCGACCCCCAGGCCGTTGGCGATCAGCTCGGCGCGCGAGGCGAAGTCGATGCCGTAGAAGCAGGGCCACGCGACCGGAGGCGAGGAGATCCGCACGTGGACCTCGGACGCGCCGGCCTCGCGCAGCATCCGGATGAGCGCGCGCTGCGTGTTGCCGCGGACGATCGAGTCGTCGACGACGACGAGCCGCTTGCCGCGGATCTGCTCGCGCAGCGGGTTGAGCTTGAGGCGGATGCCGAGCTGGCGCAGCGTCTGCGACGGCTGGATGAAGGTGCGGCCGACGTAGGCGTTCTTCGTCAGTCCCTGCCCGAACGGGATGCCCGACTGCTGCGCGTACCCGACCGCCGCGGGCGTGCCGGACTCCGGCACCGGGATCACCAGGTCCGCCTCGGCCGGGTGCTCGACCGCCAGGCGCCGGCCCATCGCGACCCGCGAGGCGTGCACCGAGCGGCCCGCGATCGTGGTGTCCGGGCGGGCGAGGTAGACGTACTCGAACACGCAGCCCGCGCGCTGGGCCTCGGCGAACTTCGTCGAGCGCAGGCCGTCCGAGTCGATGGCGATGAGCTCGCCGGGCTCCACCTCGCGGACCATGCTGGCGCCGACGATGTCGAGCGCCGGCGTCTCGGAGGCGACCACCCAGCCACGCTCCAGGCGGCCGAGCACCAGGGGCCGCACGCCCTGCGGGTCGCGCGCCGCGTACAGGGTGGTCTCATCCATGAAGACGAGCGAGAAGGCGCCGCGCAGCCGCGGCAGCACCTCGAGTGCGGTCGCCTCGAGCGTGTGGTCCGGGTCGCCCGCGAGCAGCGCGGTGATGACGGCGGTGTCGGTGGTGTTGCCCCGCGCCAGCTCGCCTCGGCGGCGGCTGCCGTAGCGCTCGGCGACGAGGTCGAGCAGCTCGGCCGTGTTGGTCAGGTTGCCGTTGTGGCCCAACGCCACGGTGCCCGCGGCGGTGGCGCCGAGCGTCGGCTGCGCGTTCTCCCAGGTGGAGCCGCCGGTCGTCGAGTAGCGCGTGTGACCGATGGCCAGGTGCCCGGTGAGCGCGGCCAGCGAGGTCTCGTCGAACACCTGGGAGACCAGGCCCATGTCCTTGTAGACCAGCAGCTGCGTGCCGTTGCTCGTCGCGATGCCGGCCGACTCCTGCCCCCGGTGCTGGAGCGCGTAGAGGCCGAAGTAGGTGAGCTTGGAGACCTCCTCGCCGGGTGCCCAGACACCGAAGACCCCGCAGGCGTCCTGCGGGCCCTTCTCGTGGGGCAGGAGGTCGTGGGTCAGTCGTCCGTCCGGGCGGGGGGCCACGCGCCTATGGTCGCATACCCCCTGCCCGGGGCTGGGGGTGCGTCCGGGGCCCGGGCCCGGCCCTGCCCGACGACCCGCGACTCAGAGCTCGGCGACCGCGGGGACCGCCGGGGCGATCGCGTCGCGCACCCAGGCGGCCAGCGGCGACGCCGGCGGGCGCACGATCACGGTGTCCACCCCGAGCGCCGCGTACGGGCGCACCGCGTCGACGAAGCCGTCGACGTCGCCCTCGAGCAGCTGCGGGCCGTTGACCGACGTGGTGACCCGGATCTCCGCGACGTCCCGGCCGAGCCGCGCGCAGTGCTCGCGGAGCACGTCGAGCTTGTGGGCGAACTCGTCGGGCGTGGGCGCCATGATGTTGCAGGCGTCGGCGTACTGGGCGACCAGGCGGAGCGTCTTGCGCTCGCCCCCGCCGCCGACGAGGATCTCCGGCTTGCTCAGCGGCTGCGGCGAGGAGAGCGTCTCGGCCAGCTGGTAATGGGTGCCGTCGTAGGGACCGTCGTTGTCCGGGTCCCACATCTGGCGGCAGATCTGGAGCGTCTCCTCCAGCCGCTCGAACCGCTCCGCCAGCGGCGGGAACGGCACGCCGAGCGCCCGGTGCTCACGCTCGTACCAGGCGGCGCCGAGGCCCATCGTCGCCCGGCCACCGGACAGCACGTCCAGCGTCGCGCCGATCTTGGCGAGCAGGCCGGGATGCCGGTAGGTGACACCGGTGACGAGCACCCCGAGCTGCACGGTGCTGGTGCGCCCCGCCAGGAAGCCGAGCGTGGTGTACGCCTCGAGCATGGGGTCGCTCGGCGGGAAGCCCTGGGGCTCCATCTGGAAGTAGTGGTCCATGACGGACAGCCAGGCCAGGCCGGCGGCCTCGGCCGCGTCGGCGGTCGCCGCGAGCTCGTCGCGCAGCCGGGCCGGGGGCACGGAGTCGAACCGCATCAGGTGGGCACCGAGCTTCATCGGGTCACCATCCCGTGGGCGGACGCGGCGACCGGCTGCCACTCGCGCCAGGTCGCCAGCCGCGAGGCGTAGTCCGCCTCGACGATCGCGAGGGGTGTCTCGCCGAGGAACACGCGCAGCGGCGGGTTCTCGGCGTCAACCACCTCGAGGATCGCCGCGGCGGTCGCGGCCGGGTCGCCCGGGCGGGACATCTGCGCGGCGCGCTGCCGGGTCCGCTCGGCGCGGGCCTCGTCGTACGCGGGCACGGGGGTCGCGTGCCGCGCGGACGGGCCGCTCCAGTCCGTGGCGAAGCCTGTCGGCTCGATGAGCGTGACGTGGATCCCGAAGCCTGCGACCTCGGTGGCCAGCGCCTGGCTGAAGCCCTCGAGCGCCCACTTCGACGCGTGGTACGCGCCGATGTTGGCGAACGCCGTGACCCCGCCGATCGACGAGACCTGGAGGATGCGGCCCGCCCCCTGCGCACGCAGGAACGGGAGCGCCGCCTGGGTCACCCAGAAGGCGCCGAAGAAGTTGGTCTCCATCTGGCTGCGGAGCTCGGACTCCGACAACTCCTCGACCATGCCGAACTGGCCGTAGCCGGCGTTGTTGACCACCACGTCGAGGCGGCCGAAGTGCTCGTGGGCCGTGCGGACGGCGGCGACGTCCGCGGCGTGGTCGGTGACGTCGAGGCGCAGCGGGAGGATCGCGTCGCCGAAGCGCCCGACGAGGTCGTCGAGCGTGGCCACGTCGCGAGCGGTGGCGGCGACGCGGTCGCCGCGCTGGAGCGCCGCGATGGTCCACTCGCGGCCGAAGCCGCGGGACGCGCCGGTGATGAACCAGGTCTTCATGGGTGCTCCTGTCCCTGCCGGGATCAGCCGGTAGGCTGTAAGTGGAGGGGGTTCCGGTTGGTCGATGCCACGATAAGCGGAGTGCCCTCCGGTTAGCAACCGGTACGACGGGCACGAGACGCGGAGCGCACGACGAGCGGAGGGGCGATGGGCGGCGGGGCGACGGGTGCGCCTGGGGCTACGCGTGTGCCTGGGGCGACGGGTGTGCCGGGGGTGGCGGCCACCGGCGAGGCAAACGCGCCGACGGCCGGCGACCGGCCCCTGCGCGCCGACGCGCGTCGCAACCGTGAGCGCCTGCTCGCCGCGGCGGTCGAGGCCTTCGCCCGCGACGGCGCCGACGTGCCCCTCGAGACGATCGCCGCGAGCGCGGGCGTGGGCGTCGGCACCCTGTACCGCAACTTCCCCGACCGCAACGCGCTGGTGGAGGCCGCGTACCGCCACGAGGTCGAGGCCCTGTGCGACCGCGCGCCGCGGCTCCTGGCCGAGCAACCGTCCGGCCTGGCCGCCCTGCGCGAGTGGACGGGCGCGTTCGTCCGCTACGCGGCCGCGAAGCAAGGCATGAAGGAGGCGCTTCGGGCGGCGGTCGGCAGCGAGGGCACCCTGTTCTCGGAGACCCGCGAGCTGATCCTGGGGGCGCTCGGCGAGCTGCTCGCCGCGGGCGCGCGTGACGGCTCCGTGCGCGGTGACGTCGATGCCGGCGACGTGTGGCGCGCGATGGGCGCGGTGTGGAACGTGCCCTCCGGCCCCGAGTGGGGCGACCACGTGCGGCGCCTGCTCGACCTGGTGCTCGACGGCCTCCGGTACGGCGCGGGGCGCTGAGGCGTCAGCGGTTGCGGCGCCGCGACCGCTTGTCCGCCCAGAGCGCCAGCAGGGCGCCGACGAACGCACCGAGCGCGCCCAGCGCAAGTGCGCTCATCGCCCGAGCGCCGTTCGCGCCGGCGAGGAACGGCAGCACGCCACCGGTGTCGGTCAGGGCGCCCGTGTCGAACACGGTCGCGAGGATCACCCCGAGCACCACGCCGACGAGCACACCGGCGCCGACGAACGCCCCGTACTTCGGCGCGTGGCGCACCGTCGCGGGGTCGGCGACACGGGCCAGCGTCGCCTCGTCGGGCGCCGGCTTGGATTCGTCGGAAGCCTCGTCGTCAGGCGCGTCCGCCGTGTCCGGCTCGTCGGGCAGCGCGACGCTCTGCTCGTCGGGCACCTCCGCGGGGCGCTCGGCGGGCGCGCCGGCCGCTGGCTCGTCGGCCGCCTCGGCCGTCCCTTCGTCGGGCACGCGGGCGGTGGGCTCGTCGGGCACGGGCTCGTCTGGCACCCGGGAATCCTAGGCCGGGGTCAACGCGCCCGGGCGGCCTGGAGCGGGAGCCAGGCGGACAGGTCGGCGCGCTCCCCGGAGGCGTGCACGCGGCCGGCGGACACCGCGTCCGCCCAGGCGAGGTCGCCGGTCGCCAGGGCGAGCCAGGTGGCAGGGTCGGTCTCGACGACGTTGGGCGGCGTGCCGCGCGTGTGGCGTGGG
>CAZBIO010000183.1:0-3195 GCA_964491965.1 uncultured Cellulomonas sp. | reverse complement strand
TGTCGCGCAGGTACTTGTCGTAGCTGCCGGACCGTCCGTGGATCTCGCCGGACAGCTCGATGCGCACGGCGGTGGGCTCGTTGAAAGGCATGTAGTCAACCTACCAAACGTTCCTGGGCGACGAGGGTCGCCCTCCGAGATGAGATCAGGAAACTGCAGGTCAGCGGGGCGCTCTCCGAGAGACCCGCGGGGACGTCGAACTCGCTCCTGGTAGGAGGATTACGAGTCCGCCGCAGTCAGCGTGAGGCCGTCCGGGTCGACGACGATCTCGCGGCCGTCCGGGCCGGTCCCCACCGCCCGGGTGCCCGCCGGCAGCGGACCGGCGACCAGTGCGGCGCCGAAACCGGGGGCGCCGACCTGCGCGGCACGGGGGCGCGTCTCGTCGTCGAAGGTGAAGACCTCGACCACCACGCCGCCGTCGTACAGGTAGTCGATGTCGAAGCCCCGCGGGTCGTCGGGGAACAGCAACCGCCCGGAGTGGACGTACCCGAGCGGGGTCCAGCGCGCGGCGGTGGCGGCGAAGTCCGGCGCCGTGACGGCGACGTGGTCGAGGCGCGGTCGCGCGGGCGTCGGCAGCGCGTGCTCCCGTGCCACCGCCGCGGCGTCGATGACCGGGTCGTACTGCAGGTGCCGCTCCACCACCTCGACGAGTGTCCCGTCGGGGTCGCGGAAGAACGCGATCCGCACGTCCCCGGTCGCCTCGACCGGCTCGAGGTGGAACGCAAGGCCGGCGGCGCGGACGCGGTCCGCGACGGCGTCGACGCTCGCGACCTTGAACCCGATGTGCCGGAAGCCGCGCTGAAGGTCGTCGGGCACCCAGGACGAGGCGGGCGCGCCGGCGCCCACGGCGACGATGTCGAGGACGCCGCTGGCGACGTCGAGCACCGCGTGCCGCTCGTCGGCCTCGCGGACCTGCGCGTCGAGCAGGCCGGTGTAGAAGTCCACCGACCGGCGCACGTCGCGGCTGTTGATGACCACCCCGGTGACGGTCACGGCCGGACGCCTCCCCACGGCTGCGCACCGAGCATCACGGAGTGACCCGCCTCGATCGACGCGTCCATCGCCAGCGCCAGCGCCCAGTCGTGCGAGCCCTGGGCGAGCGAGTACGGCGCGGGGCCCTCGTCGCGCACCCAGGCGGCCATGCGGTCGAGCTCCTCGGTCACCGCGATCTCGTCGTCCGCGAGGCGGCCGGGCTTCCACCGGTTCTCGAAGACGACCGTGCCGGCGTGGCTGATGTGGTCGAGGTCGTTGCCCTCGAGGTTGAGCTCCTGGCCGGTCTGGCGGCGCTCCAGGCGCGTGGTGACGATGGTCCGCGGCGCGACGATGGCGGTGACGCGATCGTCGACGATCTCACCGAGCGAGCCGCGGACGGCGACGCGGTCGACGCGCAGCGGGTTCCACCACTGGTTGTCCGTGAAGTCGTACGTGGCGACCCGACCAGAGGCGAACTCGACGAACGCCCGGACGGTTGTCAGGGGCTCGGGCGCCATGCTGTCGGTCCAGCCGGGCACGCCGAGGGGGTTCGCGAGCGGGTGCGTGGAAGCGATCGCGGTGACGCGGGCGTCCTCGAGGTCCACGCCGAGCAGGCGCCGTGCGATGCCCATCGCGTGGTACA
This sequence comes from uncultured Cellulomonas sp., assembly GCA_964491965.1. Lineage (GTDB taxonomy): Bacteria > Actinomycetota > Actinomycetes > Actinomycetales > Cellulomonadaceae > Cellulomonas. The sequence goes on along the minus strand of CAZBIO010000183.1, from coordinate 1,580 downwards.
TGTGCGTCGAGGAGACCTCGACCTCGTTGACCTCGCCGATGACGCCCGAGTCGATGACCGCGCGGCGCGACTGGTGACTCGGGTAGAGCGGGTACTGCTCGGCCACCTGGACCAGGCCGGAGGGGCCGACCTCGCGCCACAGCGCGTGGAGTGCATCGAGGTTCGGCGCCGGGGGAGTCTCGGTCAGCACGGGCAGCCCGTGCGTCACCGCCTGCCGGATGATCTCGGGGGTCGGGTCCCAGCCCACCGCGACGACGACGAAGTCCGGGCGCTCCGCGGCGACGGCCTCGTCGAGCGTCCGCCACGTCCGCACGCCCCACCGCTGCTCCGCCTGGGCGCCCTTGGCGGGATCCCGCACTACGGCGCCGGTCAGCCGGAACCGCTCGCCGAACAGCTGTGGCGGGCGCAGGAAGAACGGGGCACGCCATCCGTAGCCGACCAGCAGGTAGCTGACCGGTCGTTCGTCCGTCATCGCAGGAACCCTCTCTTCGCGTCGTTGCCGGGCCGGTAAGAAAGCTACCGGACCGCTGCGACAGTAGCAGTAATCGTGTACTGGGGCGGCGTGGCGGAGCGTGTCGGCAGGCCGGGACCAAGGTGCCTCCAGACGCACCGGTGGGCGGCGTTAGCGTGCCGACAGCGTGCGTTGCGTCCGAGGAAACGAGGGGTAGAACCCCCACTTCCTCGGACGCGAGACGGGTAGCAGGGGAGGACCGCATGGCGGTGCGTCACGGGACGGATGTGCGCGCCCTCGCGGCGAGGGTGACCCGGCGCGCCTCCTACCAGTCGTACCTAACCATCCGGTGGCTCGCCGACCGCCGCTACCGCGACGACGCGTTCGCGCTCTACGCCTACTTCCGCTGGCTGGACGACGAGGTGGACGAGCGGCTCCCCGGCACCCCGGAACGGCTCGCCCTCGTCGAGCGCCAGCGCGCCCTCCTCCACGAGGGGCCCGACGAGCCCGCCGGGCTGGCTCCCGCGGAGCGCCTGCTCACGGGCCTGACGCGCACCCCGGCCGGCGCCCCGCGCACCGACGCCGACGGCGTGCGGCGGTCGCTCGCCGCGATGGTCGCCGTGATGGACTTCGACGCCCGGCGGCGCGGCCGCCCGGTACCGCAGCGGGAGCTCGACGCGTACACGCAGGCCCTCGCGGTCGCGGTCACCGAGGCGCTGCATCACTGCATCGGCCACCACTGCTGGGCCCCCCGCGACGAGACGCGCTACGTCGCGGTCACCGGCGCGCACGTCGCCCACATGCTGCGCGACCTGGTCGAGGACCTCCGGGCCGGCTACCTCAACGCCCCCGCCGAGCTGCTGCGCGAGGTCGGCGGCCGGCCGGACCTCGACCTCGACGACCCGGCGGTGCGGGACTGGGTGCGCGAGCGGGTGGCGCTGGCGCGCCGCTGCTTCGCGGTGGGGCGCCGCTACTTGGCGGAGGTCGAGTGCGGGCGCTGCCGCCTCGCCGGCCACGCCTACATCGCGCGGTTCGAATGGGTGCTCGACGTCATCGAGCGCGACGGCTACCGCCTCCGGGACGGCTACCCCGAGCGCGCCACCTGGCGCGGTGGGCTCGCGGTGGCGGC
>CAZBIO010000182.1:0-3238 GCA_964491965.1 uncultured Cellulomonas sp. | reverse complement strand
GCCCTGCCCACGTCCCGGAGCGCCGATGGTCCGGGCCGGCAGGCTGCGCGGTCGCCGGCGGCCCGCGGCCGCGCGCGTCGTCGGCGCCCTGGGCGCGGTGGGCCTCGTCGTGCTGCTCGCCTCCTGTGGCTCGTCGGGCGGGGCGGGGGCGGCCCCCGCGGCCCAGGCGGCGGTCGTCGTCCCCGGCGCGGACTGCCTGGCGCCCGAGGTGCTCGACGAGCTCGGCCTGCACCTGGACCCGAGCCTCGAGGCCTCGTCGGGCGCGCCGGCCGCGACGCAGGGCGCGGTCCCCGCCGACTTCGACCCGACGGGCGTCCTGGTGTGCGAGGTGGGCGGGCGGATGCTCGACGGCGCCGGCACGTGGACGGGCGTGACGGCGACCGCCCGCGAGGGCTCGGCCGACGACCTGGCCGCGCTCGTCGCCGCGCTGGCGGAGCCGGCACCGACGGCGGAGCCGTGCGAGGAGCGTCCCCCGCTGGCGCTGTGGCTGGTGGATGCGATGGAGCGTGCCGTGCGCCCGAGCGTCCCGGTGGACGCCTGCGGGTCGCCGTCGCCCGCCGTGCTCTCGGCGCTCGACGCGCTGGCGGTCACCGGCGTGGTGGATCGCCCCGTGGAGCTCGTCGGGCCGTCGCCGAACTCGCCCTGACCGCTACAGCTTGCGCAGCCGGACCCGCTGCACCGAGTGGTCCGGGCCCTTGGTGAGCACCAGGGTGGCGCGGCCGCGCGTCGGTCGGATGTTCTGCTCGAGGTTCGGGGCGTTGATCGAGTCCCAGATCTGCCCGGCGACGGTCACCGCCTCCTCGTCGGACAGCGCCGCGCAGCGGTGGAAGTACGACTCGGGCTGCGCGAACGACGTCTCCCGCAGGCCGAGGAACCGCTCGATGTACCAGCGGCGCACGTCGCTCGCGCGGGCGTCGACGTAGATCGAGAAGTCGAAGAAGTCGCTCACCGTCAGGCTCGTCGTGCCGCGCGCCGTCACGCGCGCCGGCTGCAGCACGTTGAGGCCCTCGACGATGAGCACGTCCGGGCGGCGCACGACGACGCACTCGCCCGGGACGATGTCGTACGTCAGGTGGCTGTACATCGGCGCGACCACCTCGCTGCGGCCGGCCTTGACCTCCTGCACGAACCGCAGCAGCGCCCGCCGGTCGTACGACTCCGGGAACCCCTTGCGCTGCATGATGCCGCGGCGCTCGAGCTCGGCGTTGGGGTACAAGAAGCCGTCGGTGGTCACCAGCTCGACGTTGGGCGTCGAGGGCCAGCGCGCGATGAGCTCCCGGAGCAGGCGGGCCACGGTCGACTTGCCGACCGCGACGGAACCGGCGATCCCGATGATGAACGGCGTGATGTCGGGGCGCTCCCGCATGAAGGTCGACGCGGCCAGGTGCAGGCCACGGATCGCCTGGATGTGCAGGTCGAGGAGCCGGGTCAGCGGGCGGTAGACGGCATCCGCCTCGGGCAGGTCGATCGGGTCGCCGAGGCCGCGGAGGCGCTCGACGTCGTCCTCGGTGAACGGCAGCGGCGTCGACGCGGCCAGTCGCACCCACGCGGCGCGGTCGAGGTCGACGTACGGCGACGGCACGGGCTGGTGCTGCACGGCGTTGATCCTTCCACGCGCGCGGGGGCGGTCCCGCCGCCCCTCACCCGCGAAGGGCCCCGGTTACCCTGTGACCCATGTGCGGAATCGTCGGGTACGTCGGCAGCTCCACACCGTCCAGCAAGCCCCTGGAGGTCGCGCTCGAGGGGCTGCGGCGCCTTGAGTACCGGGGGTACGACTCCGCGGGGGTGGCGCTCGTCGCGCCCGGTGCCCCGCTGGTCGTCGCGAAGAAGGCCGGCAAGCTGGCGAACCTGGTCGAGGAGATCGACGCCCACCCGATGCCCCCCGCCACGGCGGGCATCGGGCACACGCGGTGGGCCACGCACGGCGGCCCCACCGACGTCAATGCCCACCCGCACGTGGCCGGGCGCCTCGCGGTGATCCACAACGGGATCGTCGAGAACTTCGTCGAGCTGCGCGACGAGCTCACCGCCGCCGGGGTGCAGTTCACGTCGGAGACCGACACCGAGATCGCGGCGCACCTCCTGGCGCGGGCTTACGACGAGACCGGCGACCTCTCCGCGGCGATGCGGGCGGTGGCCGGCCGCCTCAAGGGCACGTTCACGCTGCTGGCGGTCCACGCGGACGTCCCCGGGGTCGTCGTCGGTGCGCGGCACGACTCGCCGCTCGTCGTCGGGCTCGGTGAGGGCGAGAACTTCCTCGGCTCGGACGTGGCGGCGTTCATCGCCCACACGCGCAACGCGATGGAGCTCGGCCAGGACCAGGTGGTGACCATCACCGCCGACTCCGTGGCCGTCACCGACTTCGCCGGCAACCCCGTGCAGGCACGGCGCTTCGTCGTCGACTGGGACGCCAAGGCCGCCGAGAAGGGTGGCTTCCGGTCCTTCATGGACAAGGAGATCCACGACGACCCGCACGCCGTCGCGGACACGCTGCTGGGCCGGATGGACCGCCAGGGCCGGCTGACGCTCGACGAGATCCGCATCGACGAGTCCGTGCTGCGCGCGGTGGACAAGATCGTCGTCGTCGCGTGCGGCACGGCCGCCTACGCCGGGCACGTGGCCAAGTACGCGATCGAGCACTGGTGCCGCATCCCCGTCGAGGTGGAGCTCGCCCACGAGTTCCGGTACCGCGACCCGGTGGTCGACGAGAAGACGCTGGTGGTGGCCATCTCGCAGTCCGGCGAGACGATGGACACCCTGATGGCCGTGCGGCACGCGCAGGAGCAGGGCTCGCGCGTGCTGGCCATCGTCAACACGCACGGCTCGACGATCCCGCGCGAGTCGGACGCCGTGCTCTACACGCACGCCGGTCCCGAGATCGCCGTCGCGTCCACCAAGGCGTTCCTCGCACAGATCGCCGCCGCCTACCTGCTGGGCCTCTACCTCGCGCAGCTGCGCGGCAACATGTTCGCCGACGAGGTCGCGGCGATCTTCGACGAGCTGCGGGCGCTGCCGGCCAAGATCCAGCGGGTCCTCGACACCGCCGGGCGGGTGCGCGAGGTGGCGCGGTGGATGGCGGACACGCCCACCGTCCTGTTCCTCGGCCGGCACGTCGGGTACCCGGTGGCCATGGAGGGCGCGCTCAAGCTCAAGGAGCTGGCGTACATCCACGCCGAGGGGTTCCCGGCCGGCGAGCTCAAGCACGGGCCGATCGCGCTCGTCGAGCCCGGCCAGCCGG
>CAZBIO010000181.1:0-7425 GCA_964491965.1 uncultured Cellulomonas sp. | reverse complement strand
TCAGGGAGGTGGAATTCTCCGTTGTGCGTGCCCCGGAGGCCAGCAGGTGACGCGTGTTAGCTCAAAGCCCGTCCACGAACTGCCCGTCGATCAGGATGAAAGCGATGCGGCAGACCTTTCCAGAGCGGTTGGCCCAGGCGTGATTCGTGCCCCGCTGGATGACGATGTCGCCGGCGCGAAGCGTGGTTTCGCCCTGGTCGACGATCAACACGATCTCGCCTTCCAGAACGATGCCGTAGTCGATCGTCTCGGTACGATGCATGAACGGGTGTGAGGCGCCGGATTTGTACGTCGAGGCGTGCGCATGGCCGACTTCCGCGAAATGTGCGCGCGCCGTCGCCTCGTCCATCTTGTGCAGCTCCGGATTCTCGGGCGGTATGTCGAGCACCCGAATCCGGGTGCCGTGGGGCGGTGGTGCCAGCACGAGGCCGGCTTCTGCCGGTTCGCCCGAGCACCGGTCGATGCGCGCAGGTGTTTCGCGCGTGTTCCACACCTCGAAAAAGGTAGGGCCGCCCGAGCCGCCGACCTGCTGTACCCGTTCTGGCGGCGCGTCCGTCAGGATCACGGCGTTTCCCGCGGCGTCGTGGCCAGTCACTACTCTTCGGAATGGTCTCCGCATGGTACGTAATGTACCCGCATCGGCTGGCCGCCCCCCAATCGGTCCTGGCGATGTAGGGCATCGCGGCCGATTATTCCCGGCTGCTTTACGATGGCGGTTTCCAGACGGAAGAAGAGGCGGTTGCGCTGGCGAACGACACGCCCTTCGGCCTTGCGGCCTACGTCTATGCGCGTGACGTCGGGCGTATTTTCGGGTCGTGGAAGCGCTGGAGTCTGCATCCTCGGCCGTACGCGGTGATCCTCTTGGACGAGGTGGAGAAGACGCACCAGGACGTCCCCGATGCGCCTTTCGGACCGTTCGTGCCCATCCTGCCGCCCCACTTACGACGATTTGGCGGGGCGGCGCGCCTCTCAATCGCAGACGTCCCGCCGATTACGAGGCGAAGTCGAACGTCGGGGGACGTCTGGATTTCTGCACGCTTATCTCGCCTTCGTCTCTCCTTGAGCCTGTGCCATCTTGATGGCGCTGTTGACCTGCGACATCGCGCCCTCTTCCGCTTTTCGAGCGCACGAGCGGTCCGGCTCCATCAGTGGGTACAGCTTGTCGAGATCCTTGCAGGCCATGTCTGCAGCTTTGGATACGCGGGCCTTGAGCGCATCGGCGCCCGCGCTCGTGGCAAGATCGAGATCCGAATAGCTCACGCGATATGAGAGCTCATACTGCTCGATGGGAACTCCAGTGCTCGTGCGTCCAACGACCTGCTTCGTCGGGCGCTCCGCTCGGATCGTCACTTGTGCCTCGGTTCCGGGCTCCGCTGCGAGTATCGCTGATGATCCGAGTGCGCCGGTGGCCAGTACCAGCAGGAGGTAGCCGCTTCGGCGAAAGTTCCTGTTCGTGACCATCATCATGGGGTGACTCCTCTGTGAGAACGGCCCCACGACTTTGAAATGGGGCTCAGGAACATTGCATGGGGAAGACTGCGGATATCGTACGTCTTTCACCGTAGACGAAGAGCCCATTCGCGGAAACTCGCTCCGCTGCTTGCGACGCCTAAGCAGATCTGCATATCTGCATGGCGAGCAGGCCCTATTCGACCTCCGCACTTCGCCGGTAGGCATCTTCAATCCTGCGCTTGATTTCGGTTGGCTGGACGTCTGGCTCGGCGGCTCGACGCGAGGACACGCCGATCACCGGCTTCTTGATATCGGTTGCCTCCATGCGTCGTGCGAGGCCCTGGACCTGGATCTGATAGACCTCGCGACAGCGCTCATCGAGCGTTGCGTCATCCGTGGGTACAAAGGGGAACCGGGGCACGCTGCGCTCGAGAGGAACCGGTTCGGCCGGCATCTCCAGCGCGAAGTCGATGCGGCACATACGCGCGATGGGCTCACGGTTGAGCTGCACGCAGTAGCAGGTCATTGCCGAATGGCGCACGATGGCCGGCAATCTGTGCCGTGTCGCCGATTGCTTGCGCGGCAGAAGTGTACTGCCGCTTCTCATAGAACTCCCGATAGCTGGGCAGATAGGTCTTCGGAATGATGCCCAGGAGATTTCCGCGCCGGATGACGAGGGCGCAATTGAAGAGTCGCTGCTCTGACCGCAGAGGTGCACCGATGACGAGCAACGCGCTCAAGGTCCGGCTCGCATCGATGATCGTGCGAACGGCCGACTCGACGGCATCGAGCAGTGCATCCTGAAGCGTCAGGTCCTCGATCGAGTAGGCCGAAAGCCCAAGCTCAGGAAAGAGGGCGAGCGCTGCGCGCTTGTCGATGGCTCGACGTGCGAGCGCCAGCGTCCGCTCGGCATTCAGTGCCGGGGAGGCCCGCAGACTAGGGGCAGCCTGGATTCATACGTGCCTGTAGATTCATACGCGCCTGCGGCTCGTAGCGCTCGATGAAGTGCGGCGTATGGAAAATCGTCTCACGCTCCAAGAACTTCTTGAGTATCGAGCGCCGCTTCGCCTCGAAAATCAGCTTGGGTACCCAGTTGTATTCGTTACGAATGCCTTGCTCGTATTCTTCGAACCGGTCGGGCGAGGCACCGAATATGGAGAGATCAATGTCGATGAGCAGCGCCTCATCGGTCGTCTTGGGGAGGTTGTGGCTCTTCGTGACCTGAACGAGGCCGTAGATCCTGTCGCAGGATTCACCGGGCAGCGCAGCCGCGGCAGCAGCTGAGCGGGCCCATGCCGCGCTGAGCTCTTCGTTGTTTTGCTTGCGCGGGTCGTACACCGCATCGTGAAACCACAGAGCCAGCTCGATCTCCGGCGCATGAAGGGCGAGCGGCGTTACGTCATCCAGATGACGGAGACATTCGTCCAGATGCCGTAGCGTGTGATAGTGCCGGTGATTCTCACGGTATCGGGCGACTACCGCATCGTACAGTCCGTCGGGCGGCGCTGAACCGAGCTGCGACCAGAGATGATCCCACCGATGCCGCGTTGTCACGTCGGTTCGCCCCATTCGTGAGGGGAAATCTTTCCGTCGTACGAGCAACTCACACCGTGACGCTGATCGAAGGCGTCGAAGTCGGTGACAAAGTTGCTGTGTTGCGCCTGGTAGCGCACGCGCAAAGGCCAATCCCCCCAGATCTTCAGGCGACAGTCTTCGCCCCCGGTCGCAATCGTTCCCGAGTCGATGAAATGCACGCAGCGAATCGCCGCCTCGTGGGCAAGAAATTCTGCTTCGATGCGCGGCCTTTCCAGAACGTTCGTCCACACCCGGAGGCGACCCGTAACGTCTCCTGTCGCGAGCCTGTTGCCATCAGGGGCGGCCGCAACGGTCCTCAGCTCATGAGTTCCCTCGAGCCTCGCGACCATCTCGAGCGTTTCAGTGGACCACACCTTGACCGAGCCATCCTCGGACGCGGATGCGATGAGAGAATCAGTCACGCGAACGACCTTCCACACCCAGCCGGTGTGCGCCTCGATCGCGGCAAGCTCCTTTCCAGAAACGTTCCACAGTTTGATCTTGTGATCCGCCGCGCCGGTAGCAATGCGCCCAGCGCCGAGGGCGGCCACCGTCAAAACCGCTGCGTCGTGGGCCCTTACTGCGCTGATGCATTGCCTGGATTTGAGATTCCAGATGCGCAAAGTCCTGTCCCGCGACACGGAGGCCAAGTGTTCGTCGTCGATGCAAGCCAGTCCGAGAACGGATTGGGTGTGCCCGGCCAACTCGCCGGTACACGTGCCGACGCGATCCCAAAGTCGAATCCTGCAGTCGCGGCCGGCACTCGCGAAGTGTTTATGGTCGAGTCCGGCGAGCGACCACACGTATCCGCGGTGCGTAGGGGTCGTCACGTCCGAGGGGGCGCGGGACGCAGACGTGACACGCCTGAAAAGCACGTCGCTGCGCATGATGTACTTCGTGCCGGCGGTCACCGTTTCTCCGGCATGCCAGATTCCATGATCGAACAGAATGAGGCTGCCCATTTTGGGACGAACCCGGGCTACGACGGGATTGGCGTCTGGACGGGTCAGTGGCCCGCTTGCAAAGAACAACGTATCGCCACCGGAAAAGTCCGAGCCGTCGTTCAGATAGATCATGAACGTCAGCATGGAGCGCAAGTCGGGCGAGCGATGATGAACGCCATCCTGGTGGATATTGAATCGCTGGCCTTGCGTGTACCGGCAAAACCGCAGGCGGGCATTCACGCTGTCCAAACGCCAGTTTTGGGCATGGCCGTCTACAGGGAAGCTGTCAGGACCGGGGGCAATCGATTGGAGACGGTCAAAGAGCTTCCCGGCTAGCGCCGCGTCGTCGAGGACCAGACGGTCGTTGTTGCGATAACTGGGTGGATAGTCGGGCGATGCGCTTCTGAAGCCGATGGATTCGGCCTGTGCGATGTAGGCACGGCATTCCGCGCCCGACAGAAAGTTGTCGACTACGATGCAAGCGCCCAATGCGCTCGGCAACGGGCGCCGGACGCGATAGGGAGGAACGTTCGAGCGGATGTATGCGTCGAGCACGACCGGCATCCCCATAAAGTTGGTTAACCAACCAACTTACGGGTACTCTAACGCCATCGGCGTGGCCGGGCAATTATCTTGGTTGCGCATCCAATATTGACCATAAGGCGGGGCGTGTGACACGAAGGTCCAATACCGAAGATCGACGGGCTGAAATCGTCGCTGCGATGATGAAAGTGATTGCAGGCCGCGGTTATGAGCGGGCGACGATCCAGGAGATCGCGAAGCAGGCAGGGCTCGCGGCCGGGTTGATCCATTACCACTTCAGCGACAAGCGCGAGATTCTGATCGCCCTTGCCAAGCATCTCAGTGACTACGTATACCGTCGATATCTCGAGTTCGCCGAGGACGCGAGCACACCGGAGGAGCGGTTGCGCGCTTATCTCGACGCGAGATTGGGCTTCGGAAAAGGAGCGTCACCCGATGCCGTGGCGGCCTGGGTGGTGATCGGCTCAGAAGCCATCCGTGACACCGCAGTCAATGCTGTGTACCAAGAGGCGATTGCGTCTGAATTGAAGTTGATACGCGAGTTGCTGGCGGCGTATTTCTCCAAGCAACGCCGGTCGCAGGAAAATGCTGCGCACTTGGCCGCGGTGGTGATGTCGTTTGTCGAGGGAGCGTTTCAGCTGTCACGCGCTGCCGGCCAGATCATGCCGCGCAAGTATGCAGCGGAATCCGCCTTCCAGTTGGTCGAGCGCTTCGTCAGAGCAGAACCGAGGGTGTAAGGTCAAAAGCCTTCGCGCGTTCGAAGCTCAACGTTCTCATTCATATGGCTGTTGGCCTATCGACGAGAGGACTTCATGAACGGCAAGAGCAGCACTAGCCCGAGCACCGACATCCCGAGGAAGACCAAGCATTGGTCGTGCATCGCCTCGTCGCCGATCGGCTCAGCACGGTAGTCCCGCCACACCGTACCGGTGTGTACAGCCCAGTATGTTTGCGCGGCACCGAGGATTCCGCCGGCCAAAAAGCCTACGGCCATGATCTTGCCCAACTTGAAGACCGACGTCGCCGCACGTCCAGCGATGCGATCAAGGAGTGGCGTGACGACGACGACATCGCCGAGGAGCCTGCCGCGATCGAGTGGTGAAGTCCGGCGACGCCGATCAGCGGATGCCGAAGACGGCGATTCCGGTTACGCGCGCAGAGTCCACTACGGCCGCTATGAGTTGGGTCTGTCCATTGCCCAGCGGATACACAATCGCAATTCCCGTCATCGTCTGGTTCGGAGCGGCGCAGGGTGCCGGGCCATTGGTCAGAGTGATGTTGAAGACGTTCTTTCCTGACGGCCGAGGGGTAATGGAGCCCGAGCTGGTGCACCCACCCTGTGACGTCGTCACCGCACCGCTGGCCGTCACGTTGACCGACATCGTTCCGCCGAGCGAGCTGCCAACAGCCCACTGACCGGTAACGGCACTCAGCGTGGCCGCGGAATTGTAGTCGTACAGAGAGCCAGCAATTGGGCCGCCTGAGAATGTCACGCTTCCACTACCCGTGGCGATAGTCCCAGAGATCGTCTTTGCGGTGCTGTTATAGGTTGCCGTGAGATTGCCCGACAACGGCGGTACAAAACCGAAATCCTTGACGTCGGACGCCGTAAAGGACGTGCCATTGGCAGAGCTGCCTTTCCCTTGCACGAATCCGTACACGTTGAAGAAAGAGCCGCTGTCCTGCCCGTAAATAGACCAGAACTCACCGTTCTCCAGGATCAACGCTTCAAACGCACTGCCAATGCTTCCGGCGAGCGTTCCTCCATAAACTCCCTCAGCAGTGGAAGGTGGTGGAGTAGTCTGCGTCGATCCGCCGCCGCCTGATCCTGATCCGCCATTGTCGCCACCGCCTCCGCCACCGCAGGCGACCAGCAAGAGAGACAGAATGCTCGTGGGTAGCGCGAGTAAATGCGACTTCTTCATCCGATGACTCACTGACATGAACGCTTGCTCATCAATCTAGCAAGCATGCGACTACGCGGCTGCTACGCGCTTCACGGATATGCACGTGAGCTCACTCACTATGCGGACACGTAAATGCAGATAGCGCGATCGTGATGAGTGTCCGCAATGCTGCCTGCGGGTTCGCATGTTCCGGAAACCGTACAATCGCGACTCGCGGTTTTCTCCGGCAATAGACTGTATTTCGTACTCATGAAGAATGCGAAAAAGCAGGGCGACCCGGCCGTCCTTGCCTGCACGGCAAGCACGTGAGCTCACAGCTCCGATGCGGAGCGAAAGAGATTTGTGCTGTTGAGGAGGAAGAGACCGCTGCCCGGGCAGCAGCAGGAGCAGCTGATGTACAACCTCGGCAGCTCTACATCGTCGCCGGCCAGCACGAGAGAGGGCATCAAGGTCCTGCAGGAGTACATCGCGACGGCGTGCAAGGCGGTGCCTGCGGAAGCGCACATCTTTCTCGCGAACGCGCTGGTCGAGCGCAAGCGCTATCAGGACGCGCTGCCCCAGATCGATCTCGCGCTGTCCAAGGCCAAAGCGCCGAATCAGAGCTGGATCGAGATGAAGCTCGCGGTGAGCTACGAGATGAAGGACTACAAGGCCTGCGCGCAATCCCTCGTGCAGCTGATCGGCCTCGCGCCGACCAAGCCGGAGTACTGGAAGCAGCTGTCGAGCATGTTCTTCGAGATGAAGTCGGACCTCGAAGCAGTGGCGGTGTTGTCGCTCGCCGAGCGGCAAGGCTTCATCGAGAAGCCCAACGAGCGCAGGAATCTGTACAACGTGTACATGATGCTGGAGTTGCCCTACAAGGCCGGCACGCTGCTGCAGGACTCGATCGAGAAGGGCAAGATGCCGGCCGACGAGGCCAACCTCGAAGCCGTTGCGGATGCGTGGATCAACGCGCGCGAAGCGGGGCGCGCAGAAGCCACGTTGAAGAAGCTCGCGTCGATGTC
>CAZBIO010000180.1:0-4604 GCA_964491965.1 uncultured Cellulomonas sp. | reverse complement strand
TGCACCGGCGCCGGGGCCGGCGTGGCGTCGGCCGGAGTCGCGGGCTGCGTGGGCGCCACCTTCGGCGCGGCGGCGCGTGCCGCGGGCGCGGGAGCGGGAGCGGGCGCCTCGGTCGCCGCCGGCTGCGTGTCCCTCGCCTGGGCGGCGGCGGCACGACGGGCCTCGGACCGCTGCTCGGCCTTCTTCTTCACCGGGCCGAGCACCATGATCATGTTGCGGCCGTCCTGCTTGGGCATCGACTCGATGAACCCGAACTCCTGGACGTCGTCGGCCAGCCGCTGGAGCAGCCGGACACCCGCCTCCGGGCGCGACTGCTCGCGGCCGCGGAACATGATCATCACCTTGACCTTGTCGCCGCCCTTGAGGAACCGCTCGACGTGGCCCAGCTTGGTGCCGTAGTCGTGCGGGTCGAGCTTGAGGCGGAACCGGATCTCCTTGAGGACCGTGTTCGACTGGTTGCGGCGAGCCTCACGGGCCTTCATGTCGGCCTCGTACTTGTACTTGCCGTAGTCCATGATCTTGACGACGGGCGGGCGCGCGTCCGGCGCGACCTCGACGAGGTCGAGGTCGGCGTCCTGCGCCAGGCGCAGCGCGTCCTCCACGCGCACGATGCCGACCTGCTCGCCGTTGGGGCCGACCAGGCGGACCTCGGCGACGCGGATCCGATCGTTGATGCGGGGCTCGCTGATGTGGTGCTCCTCGGTGTCGTCGTGGCGACCGCCGGGAACGAGGAAGGCCCCCGCCCTGGGCACAGGCGAAGGCCTCGAGACAGCACCGCAGCGCCGGCGGGTACGCCGAGCGACCACGCGCGGCACGCCGCGCGCTGCGGACCGTGACCCGGTCCCAGTCGGCTTCACGCCCGTCGGGACCCAGGTGGGAGAGGCTCCACTTGTGCACCTGGTGGCCACGCGCGCATGCGCCCACGCCGTCGCCAGGTCAGTCGGGCGTCAAGGCTACCAGACGGGCGATGTCCGGACGCCGCCGGCGCCGATGAGAGGATCGGCCCATGTCGTCCTCCCCCAACGATCCGGTCGCGCCCGCGGACGTCGCCGAGGTGACGCGAGACATCGCCGACGTCCCCGCCGTCCAGGTGATCACCACGGCGGCCGTGCACCTGATGAGCGCCGCCGCCGTCAAGTGCGGGCTCGCCGAGGAGGGTGACGAGCTCACCGACCTCGACGAGGCGCGCAAGCTCATCACCGCGCTGGCCGGCCTGGTGACGGCCTCCGCGCCCGACATCGGCAACCAGCACGCCCGCTCACTTCGGGACGGACTGCGCTCGCTCCAGCTCGCGTTCCGCGAGGCGTCGCCGTTCCCGGACCCGCCGGGGGACGGCCCGGGCGAGAAGCTCACCGGCCCGGTGTCGTAGACCCACCGCGGAGTGCCGCGCCCGCAGCCACCGCAGCACGACGAGCCCGACGACCGCCGCCGCGCCGCCGACCAGCGCCGCGGTGGCGAACCCGGCGCTCGGCGAGACCGAGTCGATGACGAACCCGACCAGCGGCGCGCCCAGCGCGTTGCCGACCGTCTGCGCCGTGCCGCTCCACCCCATCACCTCGCCGCGCCGGTGCTCGGGGACCAGCCGGACCAGCGACGCGTTGATCGCGGCCAGGGTCGGCGCGCACGGGAGGCCGGAGACGACGATCGCCACCGCGAGCCACGGCTGGTTCGGGAAGAAGGCGGCCGGCAGCGTCGCGACCGCGAGGAGCACGACGAGCATCAGCGGCGGCCACGAGTTGCCCCGCGAGCCGTAGACCAGCCCACCGGCCGCCGAGCCGACGCACCACAGCGTCACCATCCACCCGACGTCCTGCGGCCGGCCCGCGTCGTTGAGCACGGCGACGAGCGAGACGTCCGTCCCGACGAGGACGAACGACGCCGCGACGCCCGCGAACAGCACGACGAGCAGCGGCGGGCTCATCAGGCGACCGCGCGCCCCGGCGGGAACCTCCTCCGCGTCGGCGGACCGCGTCGGCGGGTTGGCCCAGACGAGCAGCGCGCCGCCGCCCACCGCCGCGACGGCGACCATCGTCAGCGCCGCCGTCGTGGACACCGACGTCGCCACCGCGACGCCGACCACCGGCGACACCATGAAGGTCACCTCGGTGAACACCGAGTCCAGGGCGAACGCGGTCTGCTGCTGCCGCGCCGGGACGAGCACCGCCAGCGACTGGCGCGAGATCGGGAACGCCGGGACGGTGAAGACGCCCGCGACGAACACCGCGACCAGCAGCGCCTCGTACGGCAGATGGGGCGCGGTGAACCAGATGACCGACTGCACGACGACCGACGGCCAGACGGCGCGCCGCAGGCCTAGCCGGTCGACGAGCCGACCGCGCCAGGGCCCGCCGATCGCCATGCCGATGGTCGACGCGGCGGTGACGACGCCCGCCTGCGCGTACCCGCGGTCCAGGGCGGTGACCACATGGAGCGTGAGCACCACGCCCGTCATGGCGTAGGGCAGCCGCGCGACGAACGCCACCGCGAAGAGCCTCGCCACCCCGGGGAGCCTGAGCAGGTCGGCGTACGAGGACTGGCGGAGCACCACGGGATTCTCCTCCTACCAGGGCCGATGCCCGCAGGTCATTTCGAGACCCGGACACCCGCGCCCGCCTATCCTGGCTGGCGTGACCGAGACTCCGCCGAGCGAGTCCGCCGCGCCGCCGGTGCCGATCGTCGTGCGCCCGCGCCGCACCACCGGGTACAAGGTCGCCATCTGGCTGCTGTCGGTGCTGCTGGCCGCCGCCCTGGGCGGCGGGGCGTGGCTCGCGACCTACCTCATCGGGGTCAACGACCAGTGGCAGGCCCACTCGCAGCAGTGGCAGTCGCTCGCCGAGCAGCACGGCGCCGATCTGGCCCAGGCGCGCTCGGACCTCGAGGCGACCTCGTCGGAGCTCGACGCCGTCCGCACCCAGCTGGCGACGGCGCAGGACCGGATCACGCAGCTAGCGGACGAGAAGGCCCAGCTGGGCGACGAGAGCGCGATCACCCAGCAGCTCGCCGACTACCAGCAGCGCGTCTCGACCGCCGCCGGCCAGGTCGCCACCGCGCTGGCGACGTGCATCGACGGTCAGGAGGCCCTGATCCGCTACCTGGAGAACTCCGACCTGTACGACCCGGCCTCCCTCGCCACGTACCGCGCCGACGTCGAGCGCTACTGCGGCGACGCGCGGGACGCGAACGCCGAGCTGCAGGCGGAGCTCTCGCGGTGAGCCGCCCGGCGAGGCTGCGCCGCGCCGCCGCGCTCGCGCTCGCCGGCGGCCTGCTCGCCGGCTGCTCGGCGTTGCCCCGGATCCCCGACCTCCCCCAGCCGCCGCCCCCGGTTCCGACGAGCGTGGTGCCGACCGTGCTCCCCGCGCCCAGCATCTCCGCCGGCGTCACCCAGCTGTCCCCCGACGGCTTCGACACGGTGCGCCGCATGGCGGTGCGGATCCGCAACGTCGGCTGCGGCCAGATCTCCACAGGGTCGGGGTTCGCGCTCACCGACCACACGCTGGTGACCAACAAGCACGTCGTCTCCGACTCCGCACAGCTGCAGCTGTCCACCTACGACGGTCGCGACGTCGCCGCGACGGCGGCGAGCACCGCCGGGCTGGCGGACCTGGCAATCGTGCGGACCGCCGATCCCCTGCCCGCCGCACCCGAGCTCGCGGACACCGACCCCGTGGTGGGCGACCCGGTGACGATCGTCGGCTACCCGCTGGGTCGCCGGCTGACGGTCACCGACGGCGTGGTGCTCCGCAGCGAGACAGACCCGCTCAACGCCACGCTCGGCGAGGTGCTCGTCACCGACGCGCCCGTGGAGCCGGGCAGCTCGGGTTCGGCGGCGCTCGACGCGGACGGCCGCGTCATCGGCGTCGTCTACGCGAAGAGCGACACCGGCCACTCCTACCTCGTGCCGGTCAGCACCCTTCGGGCCATGCTGGACGACGAGGCGGCGTTCACTCCCGCACCCACCTGTGCGGGCTGACCGGAGCGCCCATCCACGAGCCCAGGAGGGACGACCATGGCCGAGGACAAGTTCGACCCCGCGGCGCTGACGAAGGCCGCGGAGGACACCTTCACGGTGCGGCGGGTGTTCGGGGAGGCCTACGAGCGCGAGGGCGTGCTGGTGATCCCCGTCGCACGCGTCACGGGCATGACCGGGCTGGGCTCCGGGGGCGGCGAGGGCGAGGGCCTCCCGATGTGGACCGGCATGCCGAAGGGTCACGCCGCGCCCGACGAGCCCACCGGCGAGGCCCCGACGGGCCACGGCTCGGGGCACGGCGGGGGCGGCGGCTGGGGCCTGCACGTCAAGCCGCTCGGCGTCTACGTGGTCGACGGCCACGGCGCCCACTGGCAGCCGGCGGTCGACGTCAACCGGCTGATGCTCGGCATGCAGCTGGTGGCGGCCTGGGGCCTGGCGATCGGCTTCACCGCCTGGGCGGCGCGCCGGCGCGGCTGACGCCTACGCGCGCCGGAGGCGCAGCTCGAGCGAGTCGACCCGCGCGGCGACGGTCGCGTCGCCGGCCAACGCGGCGTTGACGCGCCCGACGACCTCGTCGAGCGCGGCCCGGCCCATGCCGGCCGGCAGCGCGACGTGGACCGCGACCTCGGCCCGCTCC
>CAZBIO010000179.1:0-28437 GCA_964491965.1 uncultured Cellulomonas sp. | reverse complement strand
CGTTCGGCCAGATCGCGGTCGTCGACCTGGGCGGACGCTACCGGGC
Organism: uncultured Cellulomonas sp.; assembly: GCA_964491965.1. Lineage (GTDB taxonomy): Bacteria > Actinomycetota > Actinomycetes > Actinomycetales > Cellulomonadaceae > Cellulomonas. The sequence goes on along the minus strand of CAZBIO010000179.1, from coordinate 28,391 downwards.
GATGGCCCGGGTACGGGACCTGGACGGGCGCCTGCGCAAGGTGACCGCCACGGCGCCCAGTTCTCGCGCTGCGCAAACGCTCCTCAAGGAACGGCTGGCGACTCGCCACGGGCACGGGACCGGGGCAGTACTGGATGTCTCGAGCGGGTTCGACGAACTGTGCCAGTTGTGGTTGGCCGACTTGGAGCTGCGGGACATCTCGGAGGGCACGAAGCAGAACTACCGCGACGACTTGCGCCGCTACGTGCGGCCGGCGTTCGAGCATTACACCTTGGGGGAGATCACCACCGGCCGGGTGGAGTGGTTCCTGCGGCGGGAAGCGGCGCTGTCCTACGGGCGGGCCAAGCACACCCGCACCCTGCTCAACCAGCTGTTCGCGTTCGCGCTGCGGCACGACGCGATCGCGCGCAACCCGGTCGAGGGGACCTCGCCGCTGACCCGGCCCAAGCACGAGATCCACGCCATGACGCTGGAGCAGGTGCAGGCCATCCGTGCCGCGGCCGCGGTCTGGCGCACCGGGCCGGAGGTCAAGGGCCCCCGCCCGGACGGGAAGGTCCGGGACCTCTGCGAGGTGCTCCTGGGCACCTCGATGCGCCCGGGGGAGGCGCTCGGCCTGCGGCCGTGCGACGTCATCGAGACCAGCACCGGGATGGTCGTGCACGTGCAGGGCACCGTCGTACGCCGCACCGGGCGAGCCGACTTCCGCCAGGATCACCCCAAGACCGACGCCTCGAACCGGCACATCGCCGTCCCGGAGTTCGCCGCGACGGTGATCCGCCGGCGCCTCGCGCAGATGGGTCCTGACCAGGCGGGCACGACGATCTTCCACAACCGCGATGGCGGGCCGATCACCCTGGCCAACCTGCGACGGACCTTCCGGGCGTTCCTCGAAGACGCCGGACTGGGCGACTCGGGCATCACGCCACGCTGGTACCGACGCACCGGGGCGACCGTCCTGGCCCGCGGGCTCGGCGTCGACGCCGCGGCCGCGTTCCTCGGCCACACCAGTAGCTCGGTGACCGAAGCGCACTACATCGAGCCCGACGAGTCGATCGACCGCGAGCCGGCGCGTGTCCTCGACCTGACGCTACGACCGGTCCGCCCCGACGGACGACTGCTCGCGGCGCAGGCCAAGGACGACGAGCATGACCTGCTGGATCTGCTCGACGACGAGGAGGAATCCCCCGTCGCGTGAGGGTGCGCCCCGCGCTTGCGGCAGCCGAGGCGCCACCTGCGTCTGCGCCGCGGTCGACGCTCGAGCCGGTACAGGGAGTTGCGGCCGATGCCGAGCCGGTGGGCGGCCTCGACGACGGTGAGCAGCATCCGCTCGTCGGGCACGACGTTGACGTTGACGACCTGCTCGGGCACGGCGGGCCGCCGCCGCGGCTGCGGTGCGACGAGCACGAGCTGTGCAGTGGTGGACATGGTCAAGCCTCCCGGGTGGGACAAGGGCGCCCACGAGGCCCCCGGGGCCGATAGACGGACCGATAGACAGCCCGATGACGGGCCTCGACAGGTGCCGTTGTCTATCGCTCCGTGGCCGCTGCGGTGCGATCGACACCCACGGTCCATACCCGTTCTGACCGGCGTTTTCGCGGGTGTGATCGGTCTGTCTATACCTCCTGAGAACCGTCTCCGGTGTTCCGCGACACCTGGAGGCGACGATGACTGTGACCGAGAACGCCGGCACGCTTGGGCGGGCAGTCCCGCGCGACAACGCCGGGCTGCTGACGATGCTCGACCAGGTCGCCGACGAGGGCTGGGACGGTCCGACCGGCCGGCGGCTGCTGACGTTCGTTCGTGAGCGGCTGGCGCGACCGCTCGCGGTCGGGGCGGGTCTGCGCGGACTGGCGGCGAGCCAGGCGGAGGCCTCCGCGTGGCAGGCCGCCTGGGAGGTGCTGGCCTTCCAGGATCTGGGCGGCACGGACAAGCCGTGGGGAGTGGTCTGGCGGGCCGCGCAGCGCGCGGTGACGGGGGAGGCGGTCTCGGCCCGGTACGGCGTCGACCCCTGGCAGTCGTGGCGTCTGGCCCGCAACGGCGTGCCGCAGCTCGTCGGACTTGATGTACTCATCGAGCTCGGACTGGACGCGGGGCACGACGAACACGCAGTGGTCGAGCTCACGCTCACGGACGCCTACGACGCGGCGGTCATCGCCCTGCGGGAGGTCGGCTGGCAGGCACCCCTGGCAGAGCAGATCGTGACCTCGGTCGCCGATCTCCCCGAGCCCGGGACGCGACGGGGCTGGACATCGGTCGGCTGGCGCTCGATGTCCAGCCAGCTGGACCTGCCCCCATGGCAGGCGCGACGCCTGTGCGTGGCGCTTCTCGGTACACCCAGCTGGCCGGGGCTGCTCGCCCGGATGCTCATCGACGGCCCCGACGCCCGGCGGGTCCCCGCGATGCAGGCCGCGCTCAGGTGCACAAGAGTCCGCCGGCTTCGTTCCCCAGTGCTCACCGCCCTGAGGGCGGACGACGAGTTCGCGTCCGGTCGTCCACAGCTTGCGGCGGGCTGACGGTTGTCCACAGATTCCGCCGAAGCCACCACACGACGGCGTGCAACGTGCCGTGCTCGTCGTATGGATCGAGGCACAGGCATCGACAAGTGGACGGGGGTCCAGGTGCGCACTTTGCTAACGCGGTGTCCAATGGCGGCACCGACGCCGGGGGCGGGTCGGCCCGCTGGGCAGGCGGGCCGCCCGAAGGACGGGGGCGAGCTGATGAGGAATCGACGCTCCACCTCCAGGGTCGCGGTGACGGGCATGCTCGCCGCGACCCTCCTCGCCGCATGCTCGAACCCGGCACCCGAGCCGACACCGACGACGACGATCGCGCCGCCGACAACGAGCCCAACGCCGTCCCCGACGCCGAGTCCCACGCCGTCGGTCGACCCGACGATGGCGGCCGCCGAGGCCGCGATCCTCGACGCCTACCGCGGGTACTGGGCGACGAAGGTCAAGATCCTGGCCGACCCGAACACGAGCGCCGACTCGTTTGCGGCGTTGTGGACGCAGTTCTCGTACTACGCCGTTGACACGGCCCAATCCGATGTGGGGTCCACCGCGTACGACCTGCAGCAGAACGGCATTGCCGTGCACGGTGAACCCTCGCTAAGTCCGCAGGTCAGCGACGTCACCCCAGAAGGGTCCGCGTCCATCAGGGACTGCGTCGACGCCACCGGTTGGCAGCCCGTGTATGCGGCCACCGGCGACTCCGCGGCGGTGTCGGGCCAGGCATCAAGGCTCCTGACCAACTCGACAGCGCTCTACTACGACAACCGATGGGTCATCAACGCCTCGGTCGTCGACCGGGATACGACGTGCTGAGCCGACTCACGACCGCGTGCATCCTCGCACTGGGCGGACTTGCCGGCGTTGCCACCGCCGCCGACGCGACCAGCGACGTGGCGTGCCCTCCCGAACTGCAGTTCTGCTACGTGCAGGTCTCCGGCCCTGGGCAGTCCCCGTCGCCCGAGCCTCCTCGAGGTGACCAGCCTGTGGCTGGTAGTCGGGAGTGCTCGGTCCCGGCGACCGGCGAGAAGATCCCCTGTCACAGCGACTCGTGGGGCTGGTGGGACGACCAGAGCAGCTGCTACTGGAAGCTGCTCGATACGCAACCGCCGGACAGTGTGACCTGGGAGGGGCACTATCCGGACGGGGCGATCTACGCGGTCGTGTGTTTGCCGTTCTATCCACTGACGAGCAACGGTGGCTGGGCGTGGCGAGCGACGCCTCCACCCGGCTATGGCGGCACGACCGTGACGGCCGCGCAGTTGGCGCAGCGGGCCGTTGACCAGATGGCGCTGACGGGTCCGGAGATCCGGATGTCGATCCCGGCGGACAGGTTCGCGACAGTGGGCGTGCCGGTGTGGCTGTGGACCGAGGTCTCGCCGACGACGTGGGGTCCGAACTCGGCGACCGCGTCGGTGCCGGGGTTGTCGGTGACGGCGACGGCCCGAGCGCGGCAGATCGTGTGGGACACGGGTGACGGCCGCACGGAGACGTGCCGGAACCCGGGCACGCCCTACTACACGGGCGGAGTGGTGTCCCCGACGTGCCAGCACGTCTACGAGCGCTCGTCGGCCGATCAGCCGGACGAGGCGTACCCGGTGCGGGCGACGACGACGTGGGACGTGACGTGGACCGGCGGCGGGACCTCGGGGTCGCTGACGGTGACGCGGGTCTCGACGGGCAGCGTGCGTGTGGGCGAGGTGCAGGTGCTCGTGACCACCAGCTGAGCACGACCAGGGGCCGCGGTGCGGCCGGCGCGGGGAGGTTGACCATGACGACGACGAGCGAACGCAAGAGGCTCGACGGGCGGTCGGCGACGGCCGAGTTGCGACCGGCCGCGGTGGTCCCTCCGCGCGGACGACGGCGTCCCGGCCTGCTGGTGGCGGGGTTGGCAATGGTCGCGCTGGGGGCGCTGGCGGCGATCTGGCTGGTGTCTGCCTCTGGGCACCGGGTGCAGGTGGTGATGCTGGCGCGCGACGTCGCCTACGGTTCCGTGCTGCGGGCGGACGACCTGACGACCACCGCGGTGGCCGTCGATCCGGCTGTGGCGATCGTCCCGGCCGACGAGGCCGACGAACTCGTCGGGCAGACCGCGACCGCGAACCTGACTGCCGGGTCGCTGCTGTCGCGCAGTGACGTCGCGGCCGCCGGTGTGCTGGGGTCCGACGAGGTGCTGGTGCCCCTTCCGCTGCCCGCCGATCGGGTGCCGGCAGGTGGGTTGTCAGCCGGGGATCGGCTGCTCGTCGTCGATGCCCCGCCGGTCGGCGCCGACCCGCTGCCCGGTGCGCCGAGCTCGTTCGCGGCCAAGGTCGTCCGGGTCGGGCCTGCGGACGTGAACGGCACGGTCGTGGTCGACGTGGCGGCCTCGAGCGGGGACGGTCCCGCGTTGGCGACGCGGGCGGCCACGGGCCGGTTCGCGATCGTCGTGCTTCCGGCGGTGACCCCGTGAGCGTCGTCGCGCTGACGTCGGCGCACGGCGCGCCGGGGGTCACGACGAGCGCGCTGGCCCTCGTCTCGGCATGGGTGCTCGCGCGGCCGGGTCGACGAGTCCTCCTGGTCGACGCCGACCCCGCCGGGTCCGGGGTGCTGACGGGTCCGTTGAGGGCCGGCGTGCCGGATTCGGCCGGGATCTCGCTGCTCGCCGCGGCGCGCCCGCCGTTGTCGATGGAGCAGGTGATCGGCTGCGCGGTCGCGCTCGACGAGGCATCCACCCGGATGGTGCTGCCCGGGGTGGCTGATCCGCTGCAGGCCCGGCCGTTGGCGGCGACGTGGAGCGCGCTGGTCGATGTCGCCCGGGACCTGTCGCTGCACGGTGTCGACGTCGTGGTGGACGCCGGGCGCCTCGGGCACCGGCATGAGCCGACCCCCTGGCTGAGCGAGGCTGACCTGCTGGTGGTCGTGCTGCGCGGCGACCTGGCCGGCGTGCTGCCGGCTGCGGCGGCGGTGCGCACGCTGACTGCGCTGCGGGCCGGCCGCACGGCACCGCTCGGGCTCGTCGTCGACCCTGGCGCCTACTCCGCGGTTGAGGTCGCCGCTGCGCTCGGCGTGCGGGAGGTGCTGACGGTCGCGCGCGACGAGTGGGCGGCCAACGCCTTGGCCGACGGCGCCGCTCGCGGCATCCGGTGGGACCGCTCGCCCCTGATGCGCTCCGCCCGTTCGGTCGTCGAACGGTTGGTCCAGCTGGTCCCTGAGCCCGAACCGGCGGTGACGGCATGACCGGCATCGACGAGCGTCCCCGCACCGCACCGACGAGCGGCAACGGGTACTCGCCGACCGCGATCCCGGGTCTGACGCCGGGTGAGCCTGTGCTGGCGATCGCCGACCCGGTGATCGTGCGCCAGGTCCGCAGCACGGTCGCCGAACGGCTCGCGGAGCGGCTGCAGGCTCAACCGGTCGAGTCCCCGGAAGCCCGCAGGGAGCTGGCCCGGTCCTTGGTCGCCGCCGAGCTGGGCGAGCGGGGACGGGACCGGGTGCGGCGCGGTGAGGAGCCGTGGCCGGTCGAGGTGGAGATGGCTACCGGCCGGGCGGTCATGGCGGCCTTGTTCGGGTTGGGTCGGTTGCAGCCGCTGATCGACGACCCGGCGGTGGAGAACATCGAGGTCGACGGGCACGACCAGGTGTGGGTCTCCTACGCCGACGGGCGCGACGAGCAGCACCCGCCGGTAGCCGAGTCCGACGCCGAGCTGATCGAGATCCTCCAACTCCTCGCGGCACGCACCGGGTCAGCCGAGCGGACCTTCACCTCCGCGCACCCTGCCCTGCACCTGCGCCTCGAGGACGGCTCGCGGCTCGCCGCGGTGGCGTGGACGACGCCGAAGCCGCACGTGGTGATCCGGCGCCACCGGGTCCGTGATGTCGACCTGGACGACCTGATCGGTCTGGGCACCGTGGACTCGGTGCTCGCCGGGTTCCTGCGCTCGGCGGTCCGGGCGGGCAAGAACATCGTGGTGACCGGGTTTCAGAACGCCGGCAAGACGACCCTGATCCGGGCGCTGGCCAATGAGTTCGACCCGATGGAGCGGTTCGCGACCATCGAGAAGGAGTACGAGCTCTACCTGCACGACCTCCCGCAGCGGCACCCCCGGGTAGTGGCCCTGGAAGCCCGGGAGGGCTCCGCCGAGCAGGACGCGGCCGGCCGCCGCGCGGGCGAGGTCAGCCTGTCCGACCTGGTGGTCGACGCGTTGCGCCTGAACCTGCGTCGGATCATCGTCGGCGAGGTCCGCGGCCCCGAAGTCCTGCCCATGTTGGAGGCGATGAGCACCGGGGACGGGTCGCTGTGCACCCTGCACGCCCGCTCCGCCAGCCACGCGGTGGACCGGATCGTCACCTTGTGCCTGTCGGCCGGGGTGCACATGACCGACACCTTCGCCTACCGGCTGCTCGCCGGGTCGGTCGACCTGTTCGTGCACATCGAACTGCTCGCCGAGGACGGGCACCGGCACCGGTTCGTCTCCCAGGTCCTGGAGGTGGCCGGGCTCGGGGAGAACAACCGGCCCGCCACCACCACCGTGTTCGGCCCCGGCCCCGACGGGCGCGCAGTGCCGCTGCACCGACCCGGCTGCCTGCCGGACCTGGTGCGGGCGGGGTTCGACGAGCACCTGCTCGACCACCGCACCGGCACCTGGACCACACCCCTGGACGGTGCCCGATGACCACCGTGCTCGCTGCCGCGGCCGGCGCCCTGCTCGTCGCGGGAGTCCTCGTCGCCGTCGCCGGACTGCGCCGCACCGAACCCGCACCGCCACGCCAGAAGCGTCGCGTGCGGCGCCCGGCGGGCGGATGGTGGGGCCGGTGGCGCTGGCCGCTGGCCGGCGGGGTCGGACTCGGAGTCTGGGCGGTGACGCGCTGGCCGGTGGCCGGGCTGATCATCGCCGCGGCGATCGTCGGCCTGCCCTACCTGCTGGGCTCGGCGACGGTCGCTGCAAAGGCGATCGACCGGGTCGAGGCGATCGAGGAGTGGACCCGCCGCCTGGCCGACGTGCTCGCCACCGGCGTCGGCCTCGAGCAGGCGCTGACCGCGTCGGCGGCCACCTGCCCTCCACCGCTACGCACCGAGGTCACCGCGCTGGTCGCCCGGCTGACCGCGCGCTGGCCGACGGAGCAGGCGCTGCGGGCGTTCGCCGACGACCTGAACGACGCCGCCGGCGACTTCGTCGTCACCTCCCTGCTGCTGGCCAACCGGCGCCGCGGTCCAGGCCTGTCCGGGGTGCTCACCGCGGTCGCGGGGTCGGTGGGCGACGAGGTCGCCTCCCGCCGCAAGGTCGAAGCCGAACGCGCCAAACCACGCTCCACCGCCCGCCTCGTCACCCTCATCACCCTCGGCGTGGCCGGGGTGCTGATGCTCAACGGCACCTACCTGGCCCCCTACGGCGACGGCCTCGGCCAGCTCGTCCTGGCGGTGATCGCCGCAGCGTTCACCGGCTGCCTGCTGTGGATCCGGGCCCTCACGTTGGCCCCACCCGCGCCCCGGTTCCTCACCGGTGCCGAGGTCGGGGGCGGGCGATGACGCCGCTGTGGCTGACCCTCCTGGCCGGCGGGCTCGTCGGCGGCGGACTCGTCGTCGCCCTGGCCGGTCTGAGCCCGGCGCGCCCGGACCTGGCCGACGCGGTCCACCGTCTCCTGCCCACCGACACCGACCTGCACGCCGCCACCGGACCGGCGGCGTCGGGACGGTTCGCCCGGCTGAGGGCCCGGGTGCTGCCACAGGCCGCCCAACTGCTCGGCCTGGCGCGGTACGCCACGGACCTGCGCACCCTGCAGATCCGTCCCGAGGATCTCGCGGCCAAGAAGATCGGCTACGGCCTGATCGGCCTGGCCTTCCCGCCCCTGATGACTGCGGTCCTCGCCGTGGCCGGGGTGCGGTTGCCGTTCGGACTGCCCGCCGCCGCCGGGCTCGTCCTTGGCGGAGCCTTCTTCTTCCTGCCCGACCTCAACCTGCGCCAGGACGCCGCTGACACCCGCGCCGCACTCCGGGCGGCGACCTGCGTGTTCCTCGAGCTGGTCGCGATGGAACGCCTCGCCGACGCCGGACCCACCGAGGCACTCGACCGCGCCGCCTCCATCGGCGGCTCGAACGAGTTCGCCCGCATCCGCGACGCCCTGCTGCGCGCCGAGCTGGCCGGGCAACCCTCCTGGACCGGCCTCACCGCCCTCGCGACGGCGACCGGCGTGACTGAACTGGCCGACACCGCCGACATCATGCGGCTGGCCGGCCGCGACGGCGCCGCCGTCTACGCCACCCTGCGTGCCCGCGCCGCCTCCCTACGCACCCAGCTGCTGGCCGCCTCGACCGCCAAGGCCAACGCCGCCAGCGAGCACATGGTCGTCCCCGTCAGTCTGCTCGGCCTGTGCTTCATGGCCCTGCTCGGCTACCCCGCCTTCGTCCGCATCCTGCTGTCCTGACACCGAAGGAGAAACGCCATGCCCCCGCTGCTCGCACTGACCTACCTGCAAGCCCTCGTCACCACCGCGCGCATCACCGTGCGCCGCCGCGTCTCCAGCGACGCCGGGGCTACCACTCTGGAGCTCGTCATCATCGTGCTCGGCCTGATCGTCGTCGCCGGCCTCCTCGTGGCGGCGATCACCGCCGCCGTCCAGCGCCGCGTCGACCAGATCAACTGATGCCCACCCCACCCCGGCAACGCGCCCCCGCCCGAGACCGCGGGTCGGTCACCGTCGAACTGGCCATCGTCTTCCCGGTCCTGCTGCTGATCGTCACCGCGCTCATCCAGTACGCCCTGTGGTTCCACGCCCGCTCCCTGGCCCTGGCCGCCGCTCAACAAGGCGTCACCGTCGCCCGCGCCTACGGCTCCACCCCCGACGCCGGACGCGACAGCGCCCTGGCCTTCGTCGCCGACCACGGCGCCGACACCCTCCTGACCCCGGCGGCCACCGCGGTCGCACCCGCCGCCGGACAGGTGCAGGTCGTCGTCACCGGCCGATCCCTGTCCGTGCTGCCGGGCGTGGGCGGGATCGCCGTGTCCCAGTCGGCGACCGGGCCGGTCGAGCGATTCACCACGGCAGGTGCTCCGTGAGGCGGCTGCGGTTCGCCCGCGACGAGCGCGGGTCGGTCACCCTCGAGCTGGCCATCCTCGCCCCGGCCCTGCTCCTGCTGCTCGGCGCGCTTGTATTCGCCGGACGGGTCCAGACCTCCTCGGCCACCGTCGAACAGGCCGCACGCGCCGCCGCCCGCGACGCGTCGCTGGCCCGCACCGCCGACGCCGCCCGCGCCACAGCCCTGGCCTCCGCCGAACGCGAGCTCGCCGACTCGGACTGCGTGTCCACCGACGTGGCCGTCGACACTGCCGGTTTCGCCGCACCCCTGAGTACCGACGCCGCGATCACCGTGACGGTCACCTGCACCGTGTCGTTGGCGGACCTGGCCATCCCCGGCCTGCCCGGCACCGACACCATGACCGGCTCAGCGACCTCACCGATCGACAGGTACCGCACCCGATGACCCGCCTGCGCGCCCGGCTGCACGCCGAACCCGACAAGGGATCGGTGACGGTCTTCTTCGCCATCAGCGTCCTCGGCCTGCTGCTGCTGATCGGCCTGGTCGCCGACGGCGGCGCCAAGCTGCGCGCCACCCAGCAAGCCGCCGCCACCGCCGCCGAAGCCGCCCGCGCCGGCGGCCAAGCCCTCAACACCGCCGAAGCCGCCGCCGGCACCACCGGGCGCGTCGACCGGGCCCTCGCCATCCAGGCCGCCCAGCACTACCTGGCAGCGGCCGGGGCCACCGGCATGGTCACGGTGTCCGACGACCGCACCCGGCTGACCGTCACGGTCACCCGCACCGCACCCACCGCGTTCCTTTCCCTCATCGGCATCGACCAGCTCACCGTCACCGCACACGCGCAGGCCGTCCTCGTCGGCGCCATCACCGGAGGTGGCACATGACCACAACCCACACCACCCGCGCCGGCCGAGACGTCGCCCGGGGGTTCGGCGCCACGCTCGCGCTGCTCGCGTTCGTCGTCGGCATCCCCGCCGCGCTCGTCGCCCTCGCACCCGTCTACCTGCCCGACGGGGCGCCGGGCTGGGGGCAGCTGTGGGACCAGGTCACCTCACCCGATGACGGCTCGCTCCTGCTGTTGGTGCTGGCTGCCGTCGCGTGGATCACCTGGGCCGCGTTCAGCGCCGCGGTCGTCGTCGAACTCGCGGCCTCCGCCCGGCGACTGCGCGCACCGTCCATCCCACTGCTCGGCGGCTTCCAGCGCACCGCCTCCCGCCTGATCGCCACCGCCGGGCTCCTGCTAGCCACCGCCACCTCTCTCACCGCACCCGCTGCTCCGGCGGCCGCCAGCGCCCTCGTCGTGCCCGTCGACCCGCCCACCCCGGCGCCCGCCGCGCACACGGCAGAACCCGCATCGCCATCGACGCAGGCAGCACCCGCCGCGACGACGTCAGCGCCGCAGATCAACCAGCTGCCGTCGATCACCGTCAGGCGCGGCGACACCTTGTGGGACATCGCCGAGCACCACCTCGGCGACCCCTTGCGGTACACCGAGATCCGCGACCTCAACCTCGGCCGCACCCAACCCGACGGCCGTCAACTCCGCGACGCCGACTGGATCCTGCCCGGCTGGGTCCTCCTGCTCCCCGCCGACGCCACCGACGTCGAGCACGCCGCTTCGGTCGGGCATGCCGTGCCGGCCGCAACGACCCGGACCACCGACGACGCCACGATCGTCGTCAAACCCGGCGACACCCTCTGGGACATCGCCGCAGACCACCTCGGCGACGGCCACCGCTACCCGAAGATCGCCGACCTCAACCACGGCGTGTCACAGCCCGACGGCGCACGACTCACCGACCCCGACCTCATCCGACCAGGCTGGGTCTTGCGACTACCCGGCGGGACGCCGACGGTCACCGAGCTTCCACCGCAGTCCGATGCCGCCGCCACCACCGAACCGACCGAGCCGACGACGACGACGAACCCAACGACCATCACGCCACCGCCGAGTCAGCCGACCGTGGCGCCGCACGAGGCCGCTGCACCGCCGGCTGTGGAGGCCACGCCCACGCTCGCCGCCGCCGCCGACGACACCCCGGTTCTCGACGACCTGACCGACGAGGCCGACGAGGCCCGACCGACGAGCACATGGTTCCTCGGCTTCGCGGCCCTCGGCGCCGTCGGCATCGTCGGCGAGATCGCCCGGCGCCGCCACCTCCAGCAACGTGCCCGCAAGGTCGGCGAGACCATCCCACTGCCCGAACCGACCTCGCCTGCTGCGGCGGCAGAACGCGCCCTGCGCGCCGCCACCACGCCGGTCAGCATCGACGCGATTCGCGCCACCCTGGTTAGCCTCGCCCACCGCTGCTTCGACGCCGGCCGTGACCTGCCCCGGATCGGTGCCCTTCTGCTCGACGAGCACCATCTGACGCTGCTGCTCCTCGACGACGCCCCCGATCCCGTCGCACCGTTCAGCGCCCCGGAGCCGCGCACGTGGGTCGCCGCCACCACCGACGTCGCGGCCGGACAACTCGTCGACGATCCAAGCCAGGCCAACCCCTACCCGCTGCTCGTCGTCCTCGGCCACACCGACGAGGCCACCGTCATCCTCCCCCACGCGGCCGCCGGCACCCTGGCGATCGTCGGCGACGAAACCGCCGCCGGGGACGCCGTGCGTGCCCTCGTCATGGAGACCGCCACCTCCGACCTCGCCTCCCAACTCGCCATCCACGTCGACGAACCCCTCGCCAACCTGGAGGGCGCTTTCGAGGACTTCCGCCTGCGTACCACCGACGCCCACGACGACCGCACCCGGATCGAGGCCGACATCGCCGCCGGGCTCGCCGCCGCCGGGCACGACGACACTCTCCAGCTGCGCGGGGACGGGGACGCCGCTGACCTGTGGCTGCCCTACGTTTACGTCGAGCACACACTCCACGCCGCACCGAGCGCCCCATGGAGCGGCGTCGTCACCATCACCCGCCAACCGACCGACGCCGCCTGGATGATCCAGGTCACCGCCCACGGAGAAGCGCGCCTCGAACCGCTCGGCATCGACTACCAGCCCCAGCGACTCACCACGGAGCACGCCGAGCAACTGCGCACGGTGCTCGTCACGTCACTGCCACCCGAGCCCCGCCGCACGCCCCGGGAGCCGACCACGACCCGCGCCGAGGACGCCGCCGTGCTGGCTCTGGCAAATCCGCCGGCGCCGCCTCGCGAGGACGACGAACCCCAGGTGTCGATCGACGTGCTCGGGCCGATCGAGTTCCGAGGACTACCAGCCACCGCCAAGCGCCTGACCCCACGGATGAAAGAACTCCTCGTCTACTTGGCGCTGCACGGCCCGACGACCGGCGCGGACCTCGAGGACGTCCTCTGGGAAGGGGAACGCGTCCAGCACGGCACCCGCGCCACCCTCGCATACCGGACCCGCGATCGCGTCGGCAAGGACGTGCTGCCCAAGGCCAGCGACGACGGGGTCTTTCAGCTCGGCCCGATGGTCACCACCGACTGGGCCCGCTTCCAGCGCCTGATCTCCAACGCGCTCGCCAACCACGGTGAGGAGCGAATCGACCGCCTCACCCAGGCGCTGGCCCTCGTCCGCGACCGACCGTTCCGCGGCATCGGCGGCGGCCAGTTCCCCTGGGCCGACTACGACATCCAACAGATGACCAGCGCCATCGCCGATGCCACGCATCTCCTGGCACGCCTGCTCCACGAGTCGGGACAGCATCGCGAGGCCCTCGACGCGGCGATGCGGGGCCTAGCCATCGAGCCGTTCTCCGAGCCGCTCCAGCAGCAAGCCCTCGCCGCGACGGAAGCAGTTGCCGGGCCGGAAGCCGCCCGGCAACTCCGTCATCGACTCGCCGAGGGGATGGCGCGACTCGACCCCGAGCTTGCATAGCCAACGGCACCCGCTTCGGCTGGTCGCGAGCCCAGTCCGCGCAAGACCGATTCATCCCGCCAATCCGAACAGGCTCAGCAGCGCGAACGCTGCGGAACTGGTGCGCGGGCCCGCGCCCGCAGCAGTGTGGTCACGGCATGCACGCTGGTACGAAAGCAGGAACCATCCGGTCCCTCTGGGGACCCGCCCGCCCCTGCTCAGTGGCCGCGAAGCCGCTTGCCCAGGCCCTTCCTGCTCCTGGTCAGCAAGCCGCGGTCCTCCAGGTAGCTCTTGTCCGACCCGCTGAACTTGCCGTCATGGCGTTCGACCGCGGAGTCGAACAGCGGCCGGAGTTTGGTCTGGTACCCGTGGGCAGGCCCGCCGGCCCAGACGATCACCTGACAAGCGAGCCGAGCGTTGCCGCCCACTCCGGTGTCCAGCAACGACTTCGCCAGCTCACTGGCGGTTCGCGCACCGTTGGCGCCCCGGTTGCCGTTCTGCGCGACGACGTGAGCGGTCCTTAGGCGAGCCACCTGATCATCACGGTCCTGTTGACGCGAGCCCTCCAGCACCTTCGGTGTCATGTGCTCCGCGACGGCGCCGGTCACCCCATGCCCGCCGACGGCCCGCAACAGCCTTTCGTGGGCGTGCGTCTGCTCCAGGGCGATCCACACGGCGGTGCGGTCTTCGTCGGTGGCCCGCCGTGCCCACTCGTTCAGGGACGCGCTGGTAGGCGAAACCCTCGATACCACCTGAGCGACATCGGTGCCAGCGGGTTGCAGCCGCAGCCAGTCGGTGAACACCTCCGAAGCGACGGCCGCGTCGTCCAGGACCGACAGCTCATCGACTTCCACTGGCAAGCCGTCGAAGCGGGTCCGGGTACGCATGCGCAGTCGCAGCTGGGCAAGCTCCTCACCCTCACGAACCGGGTGCGTGTCGAGGCGCGCCGACAGCTGCCGGGCCGGGCCCGGCTCGAGGTGGTCGATACGCGCCAGCAGCTCCGTCTGGGCAGCCTCGTCCAGGAGTTGTTCACGCACGGGCGTGAACACGTCGGCGGCGATGAGCTCATCGACGTAGTCGTCACCGACGACGGTCCTCAGTAGCCGTGCGAGGGCCAGCGTGCTGCGTCGGCGCAAGGTCCAGTCGGGGTCGTCGGCTGAAGCTGCGTTCCATCGAAACTTCACGAGCAGGGTGTTGAGCGCCTGTCCGATGGGCTCGGCCGCCCCCTGGTCGACATGAGGAAGGAGGGCAACGACCGCGGCTCGGACCTGGTCGAGCGCGTCCACGTCGATCGTGTCGATGCAGGGCAGAACCACCGTCGAGAGCACATCTGCGGCCTCCATGCCGAGCGCAGGTTCTCCAGTCGGGCCGCGCAGCAGGGACGTCCAGGTGCCCCACGACTCGGGTTCGGCCGACCGCATCCCGGTCAGCACGTGGCGCGTGACCCGGCCGGCGTCAGCCATGTTGTTGAGCACTGCTTCGGCCTGCTGCTCGGCCTCGGCCCGCAGGAGATCGTCGGTGCTCTCCTGAGCGGCGCGGTAGATCTCGGACGTCAACTCCTCCGAGTCCGGTCGTTCGTTTGCTGCTGCGAGCAGTCCGCGCAGGCGCTGGCGACCCTCACCGGTTGGTGGGCTCGCGGTGGCCGGTGCAGCTGGACGAGCCGCGGCGCCACGCCTGGGTGCCAGCGCCGCGGCAGGGGCATCGACACCGGGGTGCTCCAGCTGCCCGAGTGCGGCCAGAACTCGGTCCTGTGCGTCGGCCCACAACGCCAGCGCAGCCTCAAGCGGCAGACCTCGCAGCGCGCCATGAAGGGGCGACGGCCGCGGCGCGTAGGCCTCGGCCAGCAGTGTGTGGACGGATGCGGCTGTGGCTTGGTCGGCACCCGGGAGGATCCGTGCCGCCCGCGCGAGGAGATCGTCATCATCCGCGGTGCGCAGCTGCCCGACCAAGGCCCGGATCGTCTTGGCCTGGCGAGCAGTCGACGCAAGCAGCAGCGCTCCAGGGAGCGCCTGCGACGGCCAGCGTGCGGCAGCGGAGTTGGGCAGGACGACAGGCGCGACGTCCTTTGCGACGGCGATGAGGTCGTCGTAGTCGAGCCGCTCGATGAGGCGGCAGGCGGACTCGTACGCGAAGAACCGTCCCGGGCCGACCCCCTGGTCGCCTTCGATAACCAGCAGCCGCACCGCGAGTGCCAGCACGCTGGAGGGCTGGCTGTCGAATGCGGCCACGACCCTGTCGGGCGAGGTGTCGGCGGCGGCGTCGATGACGTCCCCAAGCTCGGGGTCGGCCAGGCCGTCGCGTTGGCCGGCGGCTTGCAGGTAGAAGAGGTCGCGCCGCGGGTCGGTGATGTTGGCCGCTGCGATCTTGGTCAGGTACGCACCTAGCTGCGTGTAGAGGGTCTCCCGGGCGACGTCGACCTGCGCCCGGCTTGACTTGTCGCTCAGCAGGTCGCCGGCCGGGTTCGCCAACTCAAGACTGGGGGCTCCCTCCTTCTCGGCCGATGCCTCGTCGGCGGCCTCGTCGCGCTCCGCGGCAACTCCAGCGTCGGTGGTGCCCAGTGCGGCAGCGCGCACCGGCGCGTACTTGTCGACGACTCGGCGCACCTCGTTCGCATCGTCGACCTCCGCGCCACGCAGAAGAGCCAGCAGGCGCGGAACACGCAGCAGGTCGGCGGCCACCTCGGGGAACTCGGTCTGCAAGACGGTGAGGACTGCGATCTCCGCGGCGCGGCTCAGCCAGTCGATACCGCGAGACTGAGCGATGCGCACGTTCGTGGCGTACGCGTTCAGCAGCACCTTCACACGGCGAGGACTGCGCACGTGCACCGGCACGAGCGCGAACACGACCAGGTCGAACAGATCCTGGTCGTGGTCACGCAGCTCCTGCCAGAGCCCGCCCTGCTCCTTGACGAGGTCGCGGGCGAACAGCGTGAGGGTGCGTGTCCGCAGCGGAGGCAGGGCGATCTGGTGCTGGAAGATCTTGTCGAGGAAGGCGCCGCGGGTCGCGTAGTACGGCTCGTCTCCTCGTACAGGCTTGGCCTGTGGCACTTTGCCCAGGGCCTCTTCGACGACGTCCCGGTCGACGGCCACGATGAAGACGCAGCCCTGGAGTTCGAGGAACGTCCTGAGGTCGATCAGGGTCGCGACAACGTCGTCGGGGCTGCAGCGGTCGAGCTCGTCGATGAAGACGATCAGGCGCTCG
This sequence comes from uncultured Cellulomonas sp., assembly GCA_964491965.1. Taxonomy (GTDB): domain Bacteria; phylum Actinomycetota; class Actinomycetes; order Actinomycetales; family Cellulomonadaceae; genus Cellulomonas. Next base: position 11,839 of record CAZBIO010000179.1, on the reverse strand, counting down.
TCCTCTTTGAACTTCGCGACCTTGAGCAGGTCGCGGAAGCGCGTCGCGAACTCGTCATCCCCGGATGGTGGGGGTGTGACCGTCTTGACGACCGCACCCTCGAGCGCCTTGGGTCCGACGATCAAGGCGGCCAGGGCCAGCCCGAACACTGTGCCGGAGCCGACGACCAGCCCCTGGGCGGCGTTCACGAAGCTCATGTGGCTCAGCCAGGATCTCGCGCCCGCGAGGACCACGATCCAGAAGGCGGCGAGTCCGACGGCGAGTGCGAGGCCGAGGAGCAGCGAGCCCCGGTTGACCTTCAGCCAGCCTTTCAGGTCGAGGTTTGTGTTCTCGGCGGGAACGCTGAGCTCTCGTTCGAACGCTGGCTCCTTGACTCTCAGTCCCTCCGCGACGCTGGCGATGAAGTTGCGCTTCAGGTCGCGGCCGCCGTACTTCCAGGCGTCATAGCGCACGACGCGGGCCTGCTTGTCGAGGTCCTTGATGCGCTGGTCGATCATCGTGTAGACGCTCGACTTGCCCGATCCCCATGGGCCGAACAGAGCGATGTTGGTCGGCGGATCGACGGTCAGCGCGACGTCGGCGACCGTGTTGGCGATCGCGGCGTTGTCGAACCGGTCGACTTCACCAGGCTTGAGGCGCGCATCGGGGATTAGGTCGCCGGGTTGCACTGAGCCCTTCGCTGCGCTCTGCGCCTTACGCCCCGCGCGCATGTCTCCTCCAGTTCTTCGCCGTGACGTAGCGTTCCAGTACAGCAGGTACCTGCGACACGATTGGGCTTCGCCGCGCTCGCACCGTGTTCTGCTGGGGCGCCGGCGGCCGAGCAGGCGCCGCGAGGCCCTCGATGCCGCGATGCAAGGCCTGGCCATCGATCCGTTCTCCGAGTCGCTCCAGCGCAAGCCTCCGCCGCGGCGGGAGCCGCCCGGCGACTAAGGCATCAACTGTCGGCGTAGATGGCGAGGCTCGACCCCGAACTCGCATGGACCGGATCAGAGATTCCGCGTGTACCGGCATTGCAGGAAGGCGCTGCACCCCAGGAACGGTCGACCGGTGGCGCGTTGGCGGCGAACCACGAGAGTGCCTCTGCCGCAGTTCGGGCAAGCCTCGACGGCCTTGATGGTGCTCAGTGGCGAGATATCGAGACGACGCTCATTGAGCAGTTCGGCGAGGAACGCCGACTCCCGCCTGTGGACCCCGGTCATCGTGATGTGTCTGCGTGCGCGGGTGAGTGCGACGTAGAACAGGCGCCGCTCCTCGGCGTACGCGTAGGTGTCGGCCTCGGTCATGGCCAGGGCAAGGACCGGGTCGTTCACGACCTCGCTGGGAAACCCGTAGGTACCGCACGAGACGTTCGGAAGCACGATGAAGTCGGCCTCGAGGCCCTTCGATGCGTGGATGCAGCCCTGAGCCAGTCCTCCCGGGTGTCACGCGTGATCCACCGACCGGCCACAACGGCACCGGCAACGTCGCTCTCGGCGTGAGAGCGCCAGGCTCGAAGCTGCTCCAGCAACGGCTCGGCCGCCTCCTGCAGGCGACGAAGTCGCTTGGCCGACGTGAACCGGCCGTGGACTACCGCGGTTGCGGCGAGGGCGACCACGGCCGCGCCGATCGCGACGAACGGCCAGAGCACGCCATCTTCTCCCGACATCTCCCAGTTCCAAACCCCCACGTGCAGAAGAGGAGGCTAGGGCCGATCGCCGACATCGGGTGGCGCCGAACGAGACATCGACGTCGGCGCGCGTCGCTACGGTTCAGGTGTGTTCGTGCTGGATAGCGGCCAGGTGGTGCTGTCGGCGAGTGACCTCACGGCGGCGTCGGCGTGTGAGTTCGCGGTGCTGCGCGGCCTGGACGCGCGGCTGGCTCGCGTGTCGGGTGTCGAGGCGGCGCCGGACGCGATGCTGGAGCGGGTCGCGGCCCTGGGCGACCAGCACGAGCAGTCGGTCCTCAAGGGGTACGTGAGCCGGTTCGGCCTGTTCCCGAACCCAACCGGTGGCGGCGTCGCGTCGGTCGCCCGCCCCAAGTCCAGCGCGTACGGCAACGGCGAAGCGCTGCGTGCCGCGCACGCCAAGACGCTGAAGTTTCTCGACTCCGGTGCGGACGTGATCTACCAGGCGGGGTTCTTCGACGGTGACTTCGTCGGCTGGGCGGACTTCCTGGTTCGTGACGGCGACACGTGGCAGGTGCAGGACACCAAGCTGGCGCGCAGCGAGAAGGTCACAGCCCTGCTGCAGCTGGCCGCTTACGCCCACCAGCTCGCCAAGACCGGCCACAAGGTCGCTGACCGGGTGGCGTTGATCCTCGGGTCCGGAGCGGTCAGCGAGTTCCGCACCATCGACCTCATCACGGTGTTCGAGCAGCGCATGGCCCGGCTGCGGGCACTGGTCGATGAGCGCGTCGCGGCCGACTCCCCGCTGGCGTGGGGTGCGCCGGGGGTCAAGGCGTGCCTGCGGTGCGAGGCGTGCGCGCCGTTCGTCGACCAGGCCCGCGACGCGCTCCTGGTCGCCGGGCTGACGGTCACCCAGCGGGCCCGGCTGGCGACCGTTGGCGTGCACACGTTGGAGGCGCTGGCGACCAGCAGCGGCTCGGTGGACGGCATCGGCGCGACGACGCTGAACAACCTGCGCCGGCAGGCACGGCTGCAGTCGGCGCAGGACGAGGCGAACGCGAGCCGCGGCGAAGATGACCCGCTGGTGGTCAAGTGGGAGATCACCGACCCCGCGGTGCTCGGCACGCTGCCGGTCCCGGACGCGGGCGACATCTTCTTCGACTTCGAGGGCGACCCTCTGTGGACCGACGACAACGTCGGGTCGGACGGTTCGGCCGTCTGGGGGCTGGAGTACCTGTTCGGGGTCATTGAGGCGCCGATCGGCGACGGCGAGCCGGTGTTCCGCCCGTTCTGGGCGCACGACCGCGCGGGCGAAAAGCAGGCGATGGTCGATTTCATGACCTACCTGCTGGCCCGCCGGGCGGCGCATTTGGGTATGCACGTGTACCACTACGCCCCGTACGAGCGTTTCGCGCTGCTGCGGCTGGCGGGCCGGCACGGGGTGTTCGAGGACGAGCTGGACGAGCTGCTGCGCGCTGGGGTGCTGGTCGACCTGTACGCGACGGTGCGCGCGGGTCTGCGCACGGGCGAGCGGGCGTACTCGCTGAAGAACGTCGAGCATGTGTATGGCATGGCGCACGTGGGGGACGTGAAGAAGGCCGACCAGTCCATCGTCGAGTACGCGAACGCCTGTGAGCTGCGGGACACCGGCGACCTGGCCGGCTGGCACGCCAAGCTCGACCAGATCGGCGACTACAACCGCACCGACTGCATCTCCACCCTCCAGCTGCGCGACTGGCTGCTGGCCCGTGGCGCCGAGTTCGGAGTGTCGCCGGAGCCCGCCGCCGCGGCCGGCGACGAGGCGGCGGCCCAGGAAGAGGAAGACGACGAAGGCCTCGTCGTCGACCCGCTGGACGTCCCGCTCATGGCGTTCGCGGACCCGCCGGACGCCCCGCCCAGTCCGCGAACCCCGGAGCGGCAGGCGGCGGCGATGCTCGCGGCGGCGCTGGGGTACCACTGGCGGGAGGCCAAGCCGTTCTGGTGGGCGCACTACGACCGGCTCAGCGCCGACCCGGCGGAATGGACCGACAAGCGCTCCACCTTGGTGGCCGACGAGGTCACGGTGGTCCGGGACTGGCACGTGCCAGAGCGTGCTCACAAGCAGAAGCGGGTGCTGCAGCTCGTCGGACGCCTGGAGCCGGGCTCGGACCTGCGCCCGGGCGCCACGGCCTACACGCTGTACGACCCGCCGGTCCCTGAGGGCGCGAAGACTACGGAGCGGGGGCTGCGCGGCTGGTGGCCAGGCACCACTACGGTGACCGCCGTCGGTGCGCGCGGCGACGACGAGGTGGACGTGGTCACCGTCGAAGAGGGCGGCGTCCCCAAGGACGGCGTCGGGCACGACGAGCTGCCGATGGGCCTTGCACCCACTCCGGGCCCGAGCACCAAAGGCATCGAGGCCGCGATCCGGACCCTGGTCCAGCAGGTCGTCGACCACCTGCCGGACGTCCCGGACTGCGCCGCGGTCGACCTGCTGCTGCGTCGCCCGCCGCGCACCCGCTTGGGCAACGGCCTGACCCGGCCGGCCGACGCCGAGCACCTCGGCGACGCGATCGTCGCGACCCTCCGCGACCTGGACGGCTCCTACGTGGCGGTCCAGGGCCCGCCCGGCACCGGCAAGACCTACCTGGGCACCCGGGTGGTCAAGACGCTGGTCGAGCAGGGCTGGAAGGTTGGGATCGTCGCCCAGTCGCACGCCGTCGTCGAGAACTTCCTGCAAGGGGCCGTCGACGCCGGGCTGCCCCGTAGCCGCATCGGCAAGAAGCCCGGCCCAACCTCACCCGGCACCACCACACACACTCCCGCGTGGACGGTGCTCGGCACCGACTTCACCGGGTTCTTCGCCGCCCAGGCGGAAGGGTTCCTCGTCGGCGGCACCGCCTGGGACTTCACCAATGCCAAGCGCGTCCCGGCGGGCGGGTATGACCTGCTCGTGGTCGACGAGGCCGGCCAGTTCGCGCTCGCCAACACCCTGGCCGTGGCCGGTGCGGCGGCGAACCTCCTGCTGCTCGGCGACCCGCAACAGCTGCCGCAGGTCTCCCAAGGCACCCACCCCGAACCCGTCGACCAGTCCGCGCTCGGCTGGCTGTCCTTCGGCCACGACACCCTGCCCGACGAGCTCGGCTACTTCCTGCCCCGGTCCTGGCGGATGCACCCCGACCTGTGCCAGGCCGTGTCCGTGCTGTCCTACGAGGGTCGCCTGACCGCCGCCCCGAAGGCAGCCGCCCGCCGGTTGGACGGCATCGACCCCGGCGTGCATGGCGTGCCGATTCAGCACTCCGGCAACACCGTCGTCTCCCACGAAGAGGCCGACGAGGTCGTCGCACAGGTCGCCGGGCTCGTCGGACGGCAGTGGCACGACGAGGGAGGCTCCCGGCTGCTCACGCCGGACGACGTGCTCGTCGTCGCCGCCTACAACGCCCAGGTGTGGGCCATCCGTCACGCCCTGGACGCCGCCGGCTACGCCGACACCAAGGTCGGCACGGTCGATAAGTACCAGGGCCAGGAGGCGCCCGTGGTGATCGTGTCGATGGCCGCCTCCTCTCCGGGAGACGTGCCGCGCGGCATGGAGTTCCTGCTCGACCGCAACCGCCTCAACGTCGCCATCAGCCGCGGCCAGTGGAGCGCCCGCATCATCCACTCGTCCGCCCTGACCGACTACCTGCCCACCCGCCCCGACCAGCTGGAGAGCCTCGGCGCGTTCATCCTGCTTGTCGGCAGAACTGCGGCCAGAGAGTGAGCGACTTGACTTTGGGCCCATCCTCCACGCCCCTTCGCCCTTTCGGCTACCGAAACGGCCGGCCACACCCGGGAGGCAGACAGGGCAACATGCCGCAACGCTGCCGAGTCGACAGCCTCCCGGATCTCAGAGAGTGTCGTGCACACGCGGTGATGTCTTGTCCGTGCCCCCGGCTATGGTCGGGCACGTGCAGCTGACCTACACAAGAGAGCAGTGGGCGAAACGCCTCTACGCGGCGGCAGCAAGGCCGTACAGCAACGAGGCTGAGCTCCGGTACGGCCTCTACACAGTCCTGCACCCGTACTGCGTCGAGGTCGTTGGTCTTGATGAGGCTCAGTTGCGTCACGAAGGGACCAGCAGCAGCGGCCGCTTTGACACGCTGCTCGGCACAACACTCATCGAGTACAAGGCGCCGCGAGAACTCGAGACCAACTCAAGACGACGTCACCATGCGGAACAGGCTCTCCGCTACCTCGCTGACGAGCACATCGGAGCCTCGGTCGTCCTGATCACGGACGGGTACTGGTGGGGCATCCTGCGCGATGTTCCCGACGCTCCGTTCACGGAGGAGAGCCTGGCCGAGCCTGCCGGCCCCGCTGAAGATCGCTTCCAGTGGCGGCGGAACTCAGAAGCATCGGCTGCTCGCGTACTCGACCTTCTCGACACGATCACCTTCGACCCAGTCAACCCGCGAACCCTGATGAACCGGCTGGGTCCCACAACTACACAGGGGCGTCGACTGCTTCGTGCGATGGCGCGATCGGTCGAAGAACGCGCATCTGACGGTCGGACAGACATCCTCTTCCGTCAGTGGCTCGCCCTTGCTGGCGTGTCGTACGGCATCGACGCCGAGCACAGTAGGTGGCCGGCGCCTCATGCCAAGATGCTTGGCGTACTCGACGCCGCTCTGGCCACCGCGGGATATGCAGTCGCGATCTTCACGCTTCACACGTACGTAGCCCTATGTTCGAAATTGATCGCGGCCGAGTCGCTCGCACTCCTGCGCGGAACATCGGAGCGTCGACCCTCCCAATGGGCGGCGCTGCGCCCGGAGGACTTTGCAACGGAGCTGGAGCGGCTTGAGAATGGCCAGTTCGCGGTCGAGATGCGCGCCCCCAGAATGATGGGTGGCGATCTCTTTGGCTGGTACGCCGACGCCGCCAGAGAGGATCCGGAGCTGCGTGCCGCCATTAGAGAACTCGTCAGCGCGTTCGCGCAACTTGCCTGGGCCAGGCTTGCGCATGCAACGAGGGTGAGTTCCGACCTGCTGCGCGACTTCTACACTGGGATCGTTCCGCGTGAACTCCGCAAGGGACTCGGAGAGTTCTTCACGCCCGAGTGGATCGCCGAGCGAGTGGTCGAGAAGGCCGTGGAGCTCAGCGCAACCTCCAACTCGAGCCAACTCCGATTCCTTGATCCCACATGCGGCTCGGGAACTTTCCTTGTCGCCGCGATGCGACGGACTATCAACGCCGCCCGCGCTGAAGGCATGACACCAGAAGAGGTCGCTCGTCGTGCCGTGGACTCGGTTACGGGCTTTGACGTCAACCCCGTTAGCCCGCTGATGGCAAGGGTTAACCTGCTCCTCACCCTTGGAGACCTGGTTGACCACCTTCCAGAGGTAAGTCTCAACGTGTTCCAGGCAGACAGCATCCTCGTTCCCGAGGAGCCCACTGGGCAGATTCGACTAGACCAGGCGAACGCAGCAGTCACGGTGCCTCTAGTGATCGGAGATATATCACTTCCGCCGTCGCTTGCCACCCTGCCTGCGGTCTCAGGCCTCGCCCGAATCACCGACGACTCAATTCAGCGCGGACGAAGCGTCGAGGTGTTCTCCGACAGGCTTCGAGCCGAGTTCCCCACAATGGGGGTTGAAGCCGCCGATACGCAAAGCACAATTGAGATTGCCATCGAACTGTATATCAAGCTTTACAAACTCCATGTCGAGGGCAAAGACGGCGTCTGGGCGCACGTGATTGAGCAGTCATTTGCTCCTCGTGTCCTTGAACCCGTGGACATTGTCGTAGGAAACCCGCCGTGGATCTCCTGGAAGAATCTTCCCCTTGAGTGGCGCGAGCGGTCGGAATCCACGTGGCGCCGCTGGGGTCTCTGGCAGTCGAAGCAGAAGGGCGGGGGTACGCCCATGGCAGACATCTCCAGCCTGCTGCTTGCTCGCGCAGTCGACACCTATTGCCCTTCTGGCATCGTCGCCTTGCTAATGCCGGAAGGTGTCTTGCTGAACGAGCCTGGGGGCCGTGCGATACGTAGATGCACGCTCGCGGTCGGCACACCTGCGGCCCGGAGCTTCGCACCAGTATTCGTTGACGACTTTTCAACTCTCAATCCGTTTGCCGACGCGGCCAACAAGCCGATCGCACTGTACGTCCGGTCGGGCGCTCCGCCGGTATTTCCGATCATCGCCACGAAGTGGACCAGGTCGAAAGCACGAGCCTCGTTGCCAGTTGACATGGGACTGCAGGCTGCGCGGAAGGTACTCGAGACTGCCGAGCATGTACTTGGCCCTGTGGACCCCAAGGACATCGCATCGAGATGGCGTCCAGCGCTCCCCGAGGGCTCCGTGGACGCCGCCCGTCCCATCACTGTCCCCGGGTACACCTGGGGCCAGGGGTTCCATACGCGTGGGGCCGACGGAATCTATTTCTGTGAAGTCATCAGTCCTGCCCCCTACCCAGGGGGACTCGTGCAGATTCGTACGTCCCCACAGCTCGGCCGCAACACAAGGGACCTAGCACCGACGGAGGCGCTGGTCGAGGCCAGATACCTCTGGCCCCTTGTGCGTGGTGCCAACGTCGCACCGTTCCGCGTCGAGTCATCGGGCGTGTACTGCCTCGTGCCGCACGACCCAGACCACCCCGGTCAGGTCCTGAGCCGCAAAGACGCCCTCCGGGACGCACCACGGCTCTATGACTTCTTCGAGCCATACTTCGACCAGCTCAAGGGCCGCAGCGCGTACGACATGAAGATTGATGACGACCACCCCTGGGGCATCCAAGGCACGGCGTGGCGCCACATGGGACGCGAGCGAGTCCTGGTCCTGTGCCGCTACATGGAACCGTCGTCGCGACCGCCTGCCGCCGTGTACCAGCCACGCCACGATCCGGCGCTCGGGTTCAATACAACGTGCTATCCAAACAACAAGGTCAATTTCCTGGCCACATCGTCGCTGCAGGAAGCCGACTTCGTCGCTGCCTTCGTCAACTCTCGGCCGGCCCAGGACGCAATCGCCCGGCGCAGTTCGACAACGACGATAGGCCCCGCAATGCTCAATTCTCTTGCGCTGCCGAAGTTCGATCGCCTTAACGAACTCCATCGCAAGATCAGTGCAGTGGGCCAGGAATGCAGGCTAACACCACAGGCGTGGCCTGCCCTCGGCCCCGAACTTGCTCAACTCGTCGTCGAGTTGCTCGAAGTGAGTTGACATAGCGAGACACGGAGAACAGCAGAGGGGAATCCGGCTGCGGGTCCCTGCTTTGTGTTGCCGATCTGGCCGACATCGCGTAGCGCGTCAGAAGTCCGGCGCGCACCTGCCCCTTCCGAGTTGGGCGAGGCCGTAGAGGTCGCCGGACTGGTAGTCATCGATGCCGGCGACGGACTTGGGGTTCATCAGCTGCGACGGGTCGTCGACGTGGTCCAGTCCGATGACGTGACCGAACTCGTGACGCAGAACCGGCAGCCACGCGGGGCCGCTGGAGGTTCCGGGTTCGTCGAGCAGTGTCGTGTCCAGCCACAGCGAGGCCGTGGTGATGACGGAGTAGTCGAGGTCGCTTCGGGTGAGCGGCATGGGCTGGGCTACTCCGGCGACCTCGCCGTCGAGCTTGGGGATCTGCTCCTTGTTGGCGAATCCGATGATCACCGGCGCCCAGCGGTCGCCGTACCGATCCGCTTGGTAGGGCTGGCGGTTCTCGGTCGGTGGTTCGTCGGTGAGGCCGTCGTAGGTGAACTGCAGTCCCGTGGCCCGCGTGATCTCACCCATCACCACCCTGACGTACGTCTCGGAGTTGTCGGGCGCACCGGTGGTGTTCACGACGACGTGGATCGGGCGGCACGGCGACCAGGCGACGGGGACGGTCTCGCCGGTCGGGGCCGTCTGCGTGCTGATGAATGTGTACGGTGCGCCGTCCCAGACGAGTTTGGGTGCGGATCCGAGGGGTTTGCTCGCCTCCTCGAAGCCCGGCGTCGGGCTGTTCGGGGCGCGATTCGGGCTCGGCGTCGTCGGGTCAGCGACGAGTGGTCGGCCCAGTACCGCTGGCAGCGGCGACTGCGCCGTGTCGAGGGTCCGCGTCGACTGCCACCAATGGAAGCCCCAGCTGGAGGCAACGAGCACCACGAGAATAACCGCCGCGGTAATCTGACCTCTCGACCGCCCCGTCTTCCGACGACGCCGTGCCGACGAAAGGACTGTGTCGTCCAGCGATCGAGCCGATGAGCGCCACGGAGCCGGCTCGGCGCGCCTGCCCGCTGCCTCGTCGAGCATCCACTGAGGGGTCCGCCCGGACGGTGTCCGTGGCAGGTCGTCGAACGGGATGCTCGGTGGCGCGGAGATCGCCGAGGGAGTGTCGCTTTCCGTCTCCTCCGCGTGTCGGCCTGTCCGCATCGACCGCCCGAGCTCGGGTGCGGGGACGACGGGCCTGCCGCACAGGGTGCAGCGCGTCACGTCGAGAGCGGCCAGGTGCGGCACAACGCCGGTGGTGCCGCAGAACTGGCAGGTCCAGCGGACGCCCTCGTATTCCCCCACGGCGGGAGTGTGGCACCCGCCGCTGACACGGTGTCGAGGCTGAACTTCGCAGGCGGGTGACGCGCCCCGTCGCGTGTTCGTCGTCCGCTGCACACCTGTTACCAGAGGCACCCTGACGTTGGGCGCCCTGGACCCTCGCGGGGTGTGCCATGCAGTCGACCGCAGTCCTCTTCACGCTCCTCCCGGCGGATGACCCGGGGATCACTCCGAACGAGTCGGGCCTGCCGGGCCTGGCGGTGCTCCGTCAGATCGTCGGCGCTCTGCTGACCTGGGGGCTGGTGGCGTGCGTCGCCGGCCTGGTGGTCTCGGTGATCGTCTGGGCGGTCGCCCGGCAGCAGGGCAACTACGGGTACGCGTCCGGGGCGAAGACCGGCGTGCTGATCTCGGCCGGCGGGGCGCTGCTGATCGGTGGGGCGAACGCGATCGTCGCGTTCTTCTCCGGCCTGGGCGGGCAGATCTGACATGGCCTGGGCAGCGTTCGATCCGTGCGTCGGGCCGATCGCGTTCGTCTGCCAGTTGACGGACGGCGTGCAGGGCGCGGCGTCGGACTACGTGCTCGGCGGCCTGGGGTCCGCGTTCGTCGCCGGGGCGGCGCAGGTCGGCGAGCTCGCGTTGGCCGCTCTCGATGCCGGGACGGCGATCGATCTCGGCGCCGGCTGGTTCCGGTCCAACGTGGCGGTCATCGCGTCGATCGCGCTGCCCGGGGTCGTCGCACTGTTCGTGATCCAGGTGATCTCGTCGGTGCTGCGCCGTGAGCCGGGCGGCCTGGCGCGTGCGGTGGTCGGGGTCGGCAAGGCGCTCCTGGGCTCGGCGCTGGCACTGGCTGTCGCGCAGCTGGCCCTGACCGCGGTCGACGAGATCTGCGCATACATCGCCCGGTCCGCCGGATACACGGTGGCCTCCGCCGCGGCGCAGTTCTTCAGGTTCACCACCCTGGCGACGCTGTCGCCGGCGCTGCAGATCCTCATCGGCCTGCTGCTGATCGTCGGGTTCCTGCTGCTGTGGGGCGTCCTGCTGTTCCGCAAGGCGGCCCTGGTCCTGGTGGCGGTGTTCGCGCCGATCGCGTTCGCCGGGTCGGCGTGGGACCAGACGCGGGCGTGGACGCGCCGCTGGCTGGAGGTCGTCGGCGCGCTGGTGTTCTGCAAGGTCGTCATCGTCGTGACGTTCGTCGTCGGCGCCTCGGCGTTCACCGGGACCGGCCCGGTCGTCGGCGGGCAGGCGCCGTCCGAGGAGTCCGCCGGGCTGTCGGACATGCTCGTCGGGGTCCTGCTGCTGTCGATCGCAGTGTTTGCACCGTGGCTGACGTTCCGGTTCGTGCACTGGTCCGGCCTGGAGGCCGCTTCCGTGATGCACGAGACGGTGGCCGCCAACCCGATCAGCCGCACCGCGCACTCGGCGGCGGGCACGACGAAGTTCGCCGCCCAGCATGTCGCGCTGTCGGCCATGACCGGTGGGGTCGGTGCCGCGGCGCGCGGCGGGACCGCGGCAGCTGGCGCCGCACGAGAGGCCGGCGCCGGAGCCGCAGCGGCTCCGCCCCCGGCGCCGCCGCGGCCACCGGCGGGCGGTGAGCCGCGATGAGCGCGCCGGAGCCGACGACGAGGTTCGGCCGCCTCGAGCGTCGCGGGGTGCTGCTGGGACTGTCCGGGGTCCAACTGGGGACGATCGGTGCCGCGCTGGCGGTCGTCGTTGCCGCGGTCTACTCGGCCGGAGCCGGAGGGCTGGTGCTGGCCGCCCCGGCTTG
>CAZBIO010000178.1:0-14030 GCA_964491965.1 uncultured Cellulomonas sp. | reverse complement strand
ATCGCCGCCAACAGCTCGCCCGTCCCGACGCCGAAGTGGATCACCGGCACGCCCAGCTCGCGGACGCCGGCGAGGGCCCGCGCGGAGTGCGGCGCCACGCGCGTCGCGTAGTCCTCGACGGATAGGGACCCCGCCCAGGAGTCGAACAGCTGCACCACGGAGGCGCCCCCGGCCGCCTGGGCTTGCAGGAACGCGGATGCGAGGCCGGCGCACCAGTCGAGGAGGGTCGCCCAGGTCTCCGCGTCGGTGCGCATGAGCGCGCGGGCGCGCAGCTGGTCGCGCGACGGCCCGCCCTCGACCAGGTACGACGCCAACGTGTACGGCGCCCCGGCGAAGCCGAGGAGGGGGGTGGCGCCGAGCCGCGCGACCGCGCGAGCCGCACCCTCGCGGATCGGCGCCAGGGCAGCCGGGTCCAGCGGCGGCAGCGCCGCGACCTCGTCGGGCGTGCGCACCGGCGTGCCGAGCACCGGACCGCGGCCCGGGACGATTCGCACGTCGACCCCGGCGAGGGCGACCGGAACCACGATGTCGCTGAAGAAGACCGCCGCGTCGACGCCGTGCCGGCGCACCGGCTGGAGCGTCAGCTCGCTCGCCAGCCCTGGGTCGAGGCACGCGTCGAGCATGTCGACGCCCTCGCGCGCGGCGCGGTACTCCGGCAGCGACCGCCCGGCCTGCCGCATGAACCACACCGGCGGGATCTCCGGCCGGTCGCCGCGGCACGCGCGGACCAGGGGCGACGCGGCGGTCAAGCCGGTGACGAGCGGGTGGTCGGGCGGCAGGGGCACGCGGTGAACGGTACAGACCGGTCACCGCGCCGTGCCCCCGCCGCCCGGGTTGCGGGGTCAGCCGGCCGGCTGCAGCAGGCCGAGCAGGCCGTGCTGCTCGTCGTCGGGCCCCGCGCTGAACCACACGGACTCGGTGCCGCCCGCCACCGGGTCGCCGACGATCAGCGCCCACAGGCCGTCGATCTCCAGCGGCCCGCCGTCGGTGCCGCGGAGCACGCCGAGGACCTCGCCGGTCTGCGGGTCGAACGCGTGGATGCGCCCGTCGCCGAAGTTGCCGATGAGCAGGTCGCCCGCGAACTGGCCGAAGGTCGCCGGCGCGATCGTCAGGCCCCACGGCGAGTTGAGCACGCCGCGCGTGGCGAACCGGTCGACGAAGGCGCCGTCGGCCGTGTAGACGTCGACGAACCCGTGCGCCTTCCCCGCGACGTCGTCCTCCCGCGCCGCGTCCTGCTTGGCGTACGTCACGAAGACCCGGCCGTCGATGGTCGCGACGTTGAACGGCGCGTAGCCGGCGGGCAGGGACGGGTCCTGGAACATTCCCGGCGTCGACACGAGGTTGAACGACCCGTCGAACGCGTCGATCCGGTTGTCGTGGAAGTTCGCCGCGAGCAGCAGCGGCCCGGACGAGCTGTTCACCAGCGTCAGGCCCTTGTAGACCGCGCCGTCGGTGTGGTGGACGAGGACCGCCGAGCCCCCGCCGTTCCAGGCGGACAGGTCGCCGTCCTCCCCGATGAAGATGAACCGCGCCGGAAGGCCGGTGCCGGGCACGACGAACGACGTCGTGTCGTTGAACGCCTGCCCGGTCGGGGCGCCGCCCGGGATGGCGACCGTGAGCACCTTGGTCACGGGGCTGCCGGCCGTGTCCGTGCGGTACAGGGTCGTCACGTCGGCGCCGTTGTCCGACGCCCACACGGGGGTGTTGGGCCCGTGCGACATGCCCCACGGGTTGACGAGCTCCGGATCGGTGAGCGGCGCGACGCCCGGTTGGTCGGACACGAGGTTCACCTGAGCGAAGGTGCCGGTTCCCGCCGCGCTCGCTGACCCGGCCACCGCCACGCTCAGTGCCGCCACCAGTGCGGCCGAGACGACGCCCAGTTTCGTTGTCATGACACACGCCTCCTCGAGGTTGCCGAACCGTTGTCGAACCCCCCTCGCGGGGAACGACACCGAGGCGGGCGCGGTTCACCGCGTCGGCGTGTCGCCGAGCCCGGCGGGCCCGGCCCGAGGGCGCGGCGTGAGCATCGCGGGACAGAGCGGACACTGGTGGCGTGCTGCTGTGCCTGTCCGCGAACCATCGCAACGCGAGCTTCGACCTCCTCGAGCGCCTGTCGCTCGACGTGCCCGGCACCACCACAGCCCTCCTCGCCGCCGCCCCGAAGGCCGCCGGTGCGGTGGTCCTGGCGACGTGCAACCGGTTCGAGGCGTACCTCGACGTCGACGAGGACGCGGAGCCCATCGACCCGATGCTCGACGCGCTCGCGGACGCGAGCGGCCTGGCGTCCGACGAGCTGCGCGCCTCGCTGGCGGTGCACCGCGGCGACGCGGTCGCCGTGCACCTGTTCGCCGTGACGAGCGGGCTCGAGTCGGTCGTCGTCGGCGAGGAGGAGATCGCGGGCCAGGTGGGGCGGGCGCTCGACGCCGCCCGGGGGCAGGGCACGACGACCGGCGAGCTGGAGCGGCTGTTCCAGCGCGCCGTCTCCACCAGCCGGGGCGTCAAGAACCGGACGGCGATCAACGGCACCGGGCGCTCGCTGGTGCGGTTCGCGCTCGACCTGGCGACGAGCCGCGTCGGCGACTGGTCGACCGCGACCGTGCTGGTCGTCGGCGCCGGCCGCTACGCCGGGACCACGGTCGCCGCGCTGCGGGAGCGCGGCACCGGCGACATCCGGGTGTTCTCGCCGTCCGGGCAGGGCGCCGCCTTCGCCGCCAAGCGCGGCCTGGCTCTGGAGACGGACCTGTCCGCCGCCGTCGCGACCGCGGACCTCGTCGTCACGGCGAGCACGGGCGTGGTGCTCCCGGCGGCCGCGATCACGCCGGGCCGGCGGCTGCTCGTCGTCGACCTCGGCATGCCCCGGAACGTCGATCCGGCGGTGGGCCGCATCGAGGGCGTCGAGGTGCTGGACCTGGAGACCATCGCCGTGCACGCGCCGCTGGAGCACGCGTCGGCGCACGACGAGGCCCGCGCCCTCGTCGGCTCGGCGGCCTCGGAGTTCGCCCTCGACGCCGCGGTGGCGCCCGTCATCACCGCGCTGCGCGCCCTGGTGTCCGAGACGCTCGACAACGAGATCGCGCGGGCGCGCTCGCGCGGCGCGGGGGACGAGGCCGAGGCGGCGCTGCGCCACTTCGCCGGCGTGCTGCTGCACCGGCCGTCGGTGCGCATCCGCGAGCTGGTCGGCAGCGGCCGGACGCAGGAGGTCCTGGCGGCGCTGGACCTGCTGCACGGCATCCGGCCGGGCGAGCCCGGCCGCGGCTGAGCGGGGCCTCCCGCGTCAGGCGACGCGCGTGCCCTTGGGGAGCGTGCGCTGCGGGATCGACAGGCGGCGCACCGCGGTCCACACGCCGCCCGCCCCCAGCAGCACGGTGAACCCGAGGCCCCACGGCCAGATCGGCGAGGTGGACGGGTCGGGGAAGCCCTCCGGCGGGTCGAACCGTTCGCCGGTGTTCCAGCTCCAGCACTCGTTCGTCGGCCGGTCGGCGCCCCACCGCACCTCCCGTACGCCACGGCGCAGGGCGGAGAACGGCGACTCTGCGGAGCCGCCCCGCACCTCGGGCACGGTCGAGCCGTCCGCGACGATGACGAACGGGTTGATCGCGACGAGCCACCACGTGCGCTCGGTGTGGAAGACGGTGCGGGACACCGTCTCCCACTCGCAGTCCTCCGGCCCCGTCGGCCCGGAGGAGTGGGAGGTCGAGCTCCAGACCCGCACCTCCGCGGTGTCCTGGATCGAGGCGAACGTGATGCCGAAGAGGATCGGCGAGATGACCGCCAGAGCGGTGACGACGGCGAACGTCGCCACGGTGGACCCGGCGACCCGCGCGGTGAACGCCGAGAGCCCGATACCGATGCCGCAGATCGCCGCGAGGATCACGGCCACCAGCGCGAGGACCGCGAACAGGGAGCGCACCGGCGTCCCGCCGAGCCCCAGCGCGAGCAGGAAGAACGGCACGCTGGCGACGAGGAACGCGATCGCCGAGATCCACGCCGCGGCGAGCTTGCCGAGCACGATCTCCGCGGGCGACAGCAGCGTGACCTGCAGGGTCGCCAGCGTGCCGGCGTTGCGGTCGCCGTTGATCGCCGTCGAGGTCAGCGTCGGGGTCACGATCAGCCCGAGCCCCAGCACCAGGTAGGTGACGATCGCGAAGAGGAACGGGCCGCGGGAGTCGGTCGCCGTCCCGCCGCCGAGCGTCCTGCTCAGTGCGCCGGTCGCCAGCAGCGTGATGCCGCCGACGACGACGAACCACACCACCAGCGCGACGATCCACTTCGTCGAGCGCACCCGCTGGCGCAGCTCGAGCCGGGCGACCGTCCGCACGCCGTGCCACGTCACGCGCCACGCGCCGGGGTGCGCCACCGCGGGTGCCGCCGGCTGGGGCGGCTCGACCACGTGCACCGTCGTCGAGGTCATCGCCGCTCCTCCTCCAGCGCCAGGTACGCCTGCTCGAGCGCGCCGCCGGCGGGCGCCAGGGACACCAGTGGCACGCCCGCCGCGACCGCGTCGCGCACCAGCCGGGCCGCGCCCTCGTCGCCGTCCACCTCGAGGAGCACGCCGCCGGGGCCGTCGTCCTCGGGTGCCACCGGTCCGGGCGGCGGGGCGTACGACGAGGGCGCGGGAGCGCCGTCCTCGTCGGGCCGCCATGCGGCTCCCACCGACGAGAGCCAATGGCGCAGCGCGCCGACGCGCAGGGCGCGCACGTGCCACGTCCGCTGCGAGCGGGCGGTGTCGATCGGGTCGCCGGGCACGGTGCGTCCGCGCGAGATGAACACCGCGTCGTCGGCCATCTCCTCCAGCTCGGACAGCACGTGGGACGAGATGAGCACCGTCTTGCCTTCGTCGGCCAGGCGCCGGACCAGCAGGCGGAGGTCCACGCGCGAGCGCGGGTCCAGGCCGGCCGCGGGCTCGTCGAGCAGCAGCACCTGCGGGTCGTGGATCAGCGCGCGGGCCAGGCCGAGGCGCTGCTTCTGGCCGCGCGACAGGACGGACGCGGGTCGCTCGGCGTACTCGGAGAGGTGCACCAGCTCGAGGAGTGCGCCGACGCGGTCGCGCGCGACGAGCGGTGGCATGCGATACGCGTCGGCGAAGGTCCGCAGCACCTCGCGGCACGTCAGGGAGTCCCACGTGCCGAAGGCGTCCGGCATCCAGCCGGTGACGGCCCGCGCGGCGGGGCCCTGGCTCACGGGGTCGTGGCCGGCGACCGAGACCGTGCCGGAGTCCGGCACCAGCAGGCCGGCGAGCACCAGCAGGAGCGTCGTCTTGCCGGAGCCGTTGGGCCCGACGAGCGCGGTCACCGCACCGGGCCGCGCGACGAGGTCCACGCCCGCGAGGGCCTGGACGGCGCCGAACGAGCGGGTGACGCCGTGGGTGCGGATGCCGGGTTGGGCGCTGACGCCGGGGGACCGGATGCCGGGTTGAGCGCTGACGCCGGGGGTGTGGATGCCGGGTTGAGCGGTGACGCCGGGGGACCGGGTGCCGGGTTCGTCGGGCATGCCGCCACGCTACGGGCCGGCGCGCGCCCGCGGCCTCATACCGGGGATGGAATGCCGAGGCGCCACCATCCACCCGTCGCCCGGTCGCACTGCCGCCGCGTCTCGCGTCGCCCGGTCGCGCTGCCGCCGCGTCTCGCGCCGCCCATCGAGACGAGCACTTCCACGCGAGATGGGCAGTTCCTCGTGCTCATCTGGCGAGGAAGTGCTCATCTCGTCGCCCGGTCGGCAGCCGGTGATGCCGGCAGGAGGGTGGGGGCAGGAGGGTGGGGGGAGGAGGGAGCGCCACGCCGGGGCGGGCGACCGAGGGGCGGAATCGCGTTCCGCACCGCGGAGAGAGTGTTTACGATGCCGCCCGCAAGCACCCACACCCGGCGGACCGTTGAAAGAGACGGCGGCCGGCGAAAGGAAGAGCACGCACGTGGCACTCATCGTGCAGAAATACGGCGGGTCCTCGGTCGCCGACGCGCAGGCCGTCAAGCGCGTCGCCAAGCGCATCGCCGAGGCCAAGCGCGGCGGCAACGACGTTGTAGTAGTCGTCTCGGCCATGGGCGACACCACCGACGAGCTCCTCGACCTCGCGGCGCAGGTGACGCCGCTTCCCCCCCAGCGCGAGCTCGACATCCTCCTCACCGCGGGCGAGCGCATCTCGATGTCGCTGCTGGCGATGGCGATCAACAACCTCGGCGTCAAGGCGAAGTCGTTCACGGGCCAGCAGGCGGGCGTCATCACCGACGCCGTGCACGGCCGGGCGCACATCGTCGACGTGGTCCCCTCGCGCATCCGGGAGACGATCGAGAAGGGCCAGGTGGCGATCGTCGCCGGGTTCCAGGGCGTGACGGCCGAGACCAACGACGTCACCACGCTGGGCCGCGGCGGCTCCGACACCACCGCCGTCGCGCTCGCGGCCGGCCTCACCGCGGACGTCTGCGAGATCTACACCGACGTCGACGGCGTCTTCACCGCCGACCCGCGCATCGTGCCCTGCGCCCGCAAGATCGACCGGGTCACGTACGAGGAGATGCTCGAGCTCGCCGCATCCGGCGCGAAGGTGCTGGCCCTGCGCTCCGTCGAGTACGCCCGCCGCTACAAGGTCCCGGTCCACGTGCGCTCGTCGTTCTCCCTGCGCGCCGGGACGCTGGTCACCCAGGAGGAGTCCATGGAAGAGCCGATCATCTCCGGCGTCGCGCACGACCGGTCGCAGGCGAAGATCACCGTGGTCGGCGTCCCCGACGTGCCGGGCAAGGCCGCGCAGATCTTCCAGATGGTCGCGACCGCCGGCGTGAACATCGACATGATCGTGCAGAACGTCAGCGCGGCGCGGACCGGCCTGACCGACATCTCCTTCACGCTGCCGGCCAGCGACGGCGCGATGGCCACCACCGCGCTCGCGGAGGTGCAGGCCGAGATCGGCTTCGAGTCGCTCCAGTACGACGACACCATCGGCAAGCTGTCGCTCGTCGGTGCCGGCATGAAGAGCCACCCGGGGGTCTCGGCCAGGCTGTTCGGCGCGCTGTCCGAGGCCGGGATCAACATCGAGATGATCTCCACCTCGGAGATCCGCATCTCGGTGGTCACGCGCGCCGACTCGCTCGACGACGCGGTGCGCGCGGTGCACACCGCCTTCGGGCTGGACGTGGAGAGCGGCGAGGCCGTGGTGTACGGAGGGACGGGACGATGACGGGCATCAACGGCCTGAGTGTTGCGGTGGTCGGCGCGACCGGCCAGGTGGGCGGCGTCATGCGCCGGCTGCTCGACGAGCGGGACTTCCCGGTCGGCTCGATCCGGTACTTCGCGTCGGCGCGGTCCGCCGGCCGGACGCTGCCGTGGCGTGGCGCCGACGTGGTGGTCGAGGACGTCGCGACGGCGGACCTGTCCGGCATCGACATCGCGCTGTTCTCGGCCGGTGGTTCGACGAGCACGGCGCAGGCGCCGCGGTTCGCCGCCGCCGGCGCGATCGTCGTCGACAACTCCTCCGCGTGGCGCAAGGACCCGCGGGTGCCGCTCGTCGTCAGCGAGGTCAACCCGCACGCGCTCGACGAGATCCCCCTGGGGATCGTCGCGAACCCGAACTGCACCACGATGGCCGCGATGCCCGTGCTCAAGGTGCTGCACGACGAGGCCGGGTTGCGCAGGCTGGTCGTCTCCACCTACCAGGCGGTCTCCGGGGCCGGCCTCGCCGGCGTGCAGGAGCTGGACACGCAGGTGCGCGCCGCGGTGACGCAGGACGTCGCCGCGCTGACGCACGACGGCTCGGCGGTCACGTTCCCGGCCGCGGCGAAGTTCCCGCGGACCATCGCGTTCGACGTCGTCCCGTTCGCCGGTGGCTTCGTCGACGACGGCCGCCGGGAGACCGACGAAGAGCAGAAGCTGCGCAACGAGAGCCGCAAGATCCTCGAGATCCCGGACCTGCTGGTCAGCGGGACGTGCGTGCGGGTGCCGGTGTTCACGGGCCACTCGCTGTCGATCAACGCGGAGTTCGCGCGGCCGATCACCCCGGAGCGCGCCTACGAGCTGCTGGCCGACGCGCCGGGTGTGGTGCTCGCCGACGGCGACGTGCCAACGCCGCTCGCCGCCGCCGGGCAGGACCCGTCCTTCGTCGGGCGCATCCGGCAGGACGAGGGCGCTCCCGACGGCCGGGGCCTCGCGCTGTTCGTCGCGAACGACAACCTGCGCAAGGGCGCCGCGCTCAACGCGATCCAGATCGCCGAGCTCCTGGCTGCGAAGCGGTTCGCCACCGCCTGACGCGAGCCGCGCCATCGACGCGCGCGACGCCGCGCCGGACCGCCTGACGCGAACCGCGACGCCGGGCCCGCCCGACCGGGCCCGGCGTCGCGGTCGTCACGGCACGGGGAACGAGACGATCGAGGCGTCCCCGAACACGTCGACCGAGGCGTAGAGCCGGCCGCCGGCGACCTCCAGGCCCGCGGGCGAGGAGGCCTCGCGGAACGTCGACACCGCCCCGCCCGGCGAGACCTGCGCGATGCGGTTGCCGAACAGCTCTGCCACGTAGACGGTGCCGCCCGGGCCGACCGCGACGTTCGTCGCGCCCGCGAAGCCGCTGGCCAGCAGGGTCACGTCGCCGGTGCGCGGGTTCACGGTGTACACCGAACCGTTGGCGCCGAGGCTGCCGTCCTCCGGGCCGCCGGGCAGCGACGAGACGTAGAGCAGGCCGCCGGGGCCGACCTCGACGTCGGTGGGCACCGGCTCGAGCGACACGGGGACGCCGACGAGGCACGGGTCGAGCCCGAGCGCGGCGACGGCCCCGGCCGTGATCGGCACGGTGACCGGCGGCAGCACCGCGACGGTGCTGACGTCGCCGGACCGGCTGACCGCGAGGACGTCGTTGGACCCGGCGTCGGCGACGTAGGTGACGTCGCCGCGGGTGACGGAGCCGTACGGGTGCGAGTCGAGCATGCCGGGCCCCGCCAGCAGGAACGGCGGGACGGTGGCGGCGCACTCCGGCGTCAGCGCCCCGGCGTCGATGCCGTAGGTGTTGACCGCGTCGGGGTTGGTGGCGTCCTCGTAGGCGCGCAGGTCGGCGAGCTCGACGGGCGTGCCGTCGGCGCCGAGCCGCATCAGCGAGGCGGCGATCGGGAAGCCGTCGGGCCCGAGGGTGGTCTGCCCGAAGGTCACCTGGTTCTGGTCCACGCTGACCGCGGCGATGTCGAACGCGCTGGGCCCGACGAGGTGCGTGGCATCGCCGCCACGCGGGATGGAGGTCAGCGCGCCGAGGAACGCCTCGCCGACCACCAGGCTGCCGTTGCCGGTGACGTCGAAGGTGAGGGGGCCGACGAGGTGTTCGGCGGCGATGCCGTCGCCGCGGGCCGAGGCGGGAGCGGCGACGGCGACGAGGAGTGCGACGGTCGCGGCGGGCGCGAGGGCGCGCCGGAGTGTGGTGGTGCGCACGGGCTCTTCCTTCCAGGATGGGGACTGAAGACCTACGTCCCGCCACTATGCGCCCGGTATGCCCCGATGTCGACCGGTTTGTGACGGCCCGACATTTCCGCAGGGCTTGCGCCCGCGTTGGTTCGATGGTTCATTAGTCGAGTAATGAACCAGTGAGGACGGGAGGGCCAGTGTTCGACGGTCGTGACCCCGTCTATCTGCAGATCGCCGACCAGATCCGCGAGGACGTGCTGCGCGGGGATCTGGCGGAGGAGGAGCAGGTGATGAGCACGACGCAGTACGCCACGACCTTCCGGATCAACCCGGCGACGGCCGCGAAGGCGTTCGCGGGGCTCGTCGACGAGGGTGTCCTCTACAAGCGCAGGGGGATCGGCATGTTCGTCGCGACCGGAGCGCGCGAGCGCCTGCTGGCGCAGCGGCGCGAGCGGTTCTTCGCGGACGTCGTCGACCCGGTGGCCGACCAGGCCCGGGTGCTCGGCATCCCGCTCGACGAGGTCGTCGCGCGGCTCCGCTCGGCCTCGGCGACCGGGGCGCGGACGGGGGCACAGCGATGAGCGGCCCGACGACCCGCGCCACCACCGGCGCGCCCCGGGCGGCGGCCGCGGCGCCGGAAGGCCTCGGCGTCACCCTCCGCGGCCTGACCGTCCGCTACGGCAGCACCGTCGCCCTCGACCGGGTGGACCTCGACATCCGTCCCGGCGTCATCACCGGCCTGCTCGGCCGCAACGGGTCGGGTAAGACGACGCTCGCCTCCGTGGTCGCGCCCTTCCGGCGCCCCAGCGGGGGCGCCGTGCTGGTGGACGGCGAGGACCCCTGGGAGAACGAGCGCCTCGCGCCGCACCTCCTGCTGGTCCGCGAGTCCGGGGACCTGCTCGACGACGCCCGCATCGGCGAGAACCTCGACTTCGTCGCCGGCGCGCGGCCGTACTTCTCCCGGGAGGTCGCGGAGCGGCTGCTCGACACGTTCGAGCTCGACCCGCGCTCCCAGCCGCGGCGCCTGTCGCGCGGCAAGCGTTCGGCCCTGGGGATCGCGCTCGCCGTCGCCGCCCGCGCGCCGCTGACGATCCTCGACGAGGTGCATCTGGGCCTCGACGCCCCCAGCCGGTACGCGTTCTACGACGCGTTGCTCGCCGACTACGTGGAGCACCCCCGCACCATCGTCCTGTCGAGCCACCTGATCGACGAGGTCGAGCGCCTGCTCGAGGACGTCGTAGTGCTGCACCGCGGACGCGTGCTGCTGACGGGCGACGCCGAGTCGCTGCGCGCGCAGGGCGTCGCCGTCACCGGCCCCCGGGCCGCCGTCGAGGCGTTCGTCGCCGGGCGGCGGGTGGTGGGGCGCCAGGCGCTCGGCGGCACCGCCCAGGTGACGGTGGTCGGCACGGTGGACGACGAGTCCGCGGCGGCCGCCCGCGCCGCGGGCCTCGAGCTGGGGCCGGTGCCCCTGCAGGACCTGTTCGTTCACCTCACCGTGGACGGCGAGAAGGAGGACGCCTCGTGACCGCGACCCTGGCGCGCCCGGCACGGCCCCCGCTGGTCCACGCCGCACGGCGCCTGCTGCGCACCCACCTGCTGCTCCTGGGGTGGTTCTGGGGGATCGTCGCCGTCGCGGCCGTCGTCGTGAACGCGATCCTCGCGGCGTTCGACCAGGAGGACCTGTCCGTCGTCTCGTTCGGCCGGCAGGCGGGCGTGTGGTTCCCGTTCTCGCTCCAGATCATGGTCGCGACCACGTACGTGCGGGTGCACGTCGCCGCCGGCCTGACGCGGCGGAGCTACACGGCGACCGCCGTGCTCTCCGCCGTCGCGCTCGCGGTGGTCAACGCGTCGGTGATGGCGACGCTCCTGGTCCTCGAGCGGCTGGTTCACAGGGGGCTCGGCTGGGACTGGGTGCTCCAGGACGCCGCGTTCGACGCGACCGGCCGGTCGTGGCCGTTGATGGTGCTCGACTACGGCCTGACCTTCCTGCTGGGCAACCTCTGCGGGCTGCTGGTCGGCACGGTGTATTACGCGGCCGGTGCCCGGTGGGGCTCCGTCGTGGGGGCTTGGGTCGGCACCCTGACGCTCCCGGTGACCGCCGGCCCGGTCCTCGTCGGGCTGACGCTCGCGGCCACGCAGTCCGAGCCGAAGGAGCGGTTCCTCGACGTCGTCGACCTGACGGTGGGCGGGGTGACCGGGATCGGTCTGGCACTTGCGGCGCTCGTCGGCGCCGCCTTCGTCCTCATCGCCCGGCGGTCCGCGATCGCCCGGGTGCACGCGTAGCAGGGGGTAGCGGTGAACGGTGTGGTGGTGAGCGCGGCCGGGCTGCGCAAGACGTACGGCCCCAAGGTGGCCGTGGACGGGATCTCGTTCGACGTCCACGAGGGCGAGATCTTCGGGATCCTCGGCCCCAACGGCGCCGGCAAGACGACGACCGTCGAGTGCATCGCGGGCCTGCGACAGGCGGACGGCGGCACCCTGCGCGTGCTGGGCCAGGACCCGCAGGCGCACCCGGAGGCGGTGCGCGACGTGCTGGGCGTGCAGCTCCAGGAGTCGTCGCTGCACGCGAAGATCACGGTCGCGGAGGCGGTGCGCCTGTTCGCGTCGTTCTACCCGGACCCGGCGGACCCCGACGAGCTCATCGAGGTGCTGGACCTCGCGGAGAAGCGCGGCACCCGCTACGACAGCCTCTCCGGCGGGCAGAAGCAGCGGCTGTCGATCGCCCTCGCGCTCGTCGGCAACCCGCGCATCGCGATCCTCGACGAGCTGACCACCGGGCTGGACCCGGCCGCGCGGCGCGCCACGTGGGAGCTCGTCGACCGGGTCCGCGACCGTGGCGTCACGATCCTGCTGGTCACCCACTTCATGGACGAGGCCGAGCGGCTGTGCGACCGGCTTGTCGTCATCGACGAGGGCCGGATCGTCGCGCAGGGCACGCCCGCCGCGCTCGTCGACGGCCTGTCCGACGAGCGGCAGGTGCGGCTGCGTCCCGCCGCCGGCGAGCGGGAGCGGACGCTCGTCGTGCTCCGCCGCCTGGCCGACGACCACCCGGACGTGTCCGCGGTCGCGGACGGCGCGGGCGTGGTCGAGGTGACCGGCAGCCGCCGCGTCCTGTTCGCCGTGGTCCAGGCCCTCGCCGCCGCGGACCTGGTGCCCGACGACGTCAGCACCGTGCCCCGCACGCTCGAGGACGTGTTCGTCACCGTCACCGGCCGCGCGTACGACCCCGACGCGGCAGCCGTCCCGGAAGGAGCCCGGCGATGACCGCAGTGACCCCGGCGGCGCCCGGCCGCCCGCGCTCGATCGTCGGGCGCGGCTTCGGCACGCTGCTGGCGACGGAGTTCCGCGTGTGGCTGCGCGACGGCGCCACGGTGTTCTTCGCCCTGGTGTTCCCCACGGTGCTGCTGGTGGGCGTGGGCTTCGCGATTCCGGGGATGCGCGAGCCGATCGAGGACCTGGGGGAGCCGTGGGTCGGGCTGACGCCGATCGCCGCCTACCTGCCGGTGATCCTCGCCGTGTCCATCGCGACGCCGGCGCTCACGACGATGCCCGTGTGGTTCGCGCAGTACCGCGAGCGCGGCGTGCTCCGGCGGCTGTCGACCACGCCGATGCGACCGCAGGGGATCATCGCCGTCCAGCTGCTCATCCACCTCGCCGCGACGGTGGTGGCCGCGGTCGTCGCACTGGTCCTCGGGCAGGTCGTCTTCGGCCTGGCCGCGCCGGCGCACCCGTGGACGGTGCTGGCCGCCTTCGTCCTCGGCGTCGGGGCGATGTTCTCGCTCGGCATCCTCATCGCGTCCCGCGTGTCGAAGGGCAGCGCCGCGTCGGGTATCGGCTCGCTGCTGTACTTCCCGATGCTGTTCTTCGCCGGCGTCTGGACGCCGGGGCCGGTGATGCCTGACACGGTGGCCGCCATCGCGACGTTCACGCCGCTGGGTGCCACGGCGCAGGCGATGAACGCGGGCTGGTTCTCCGACGGCTTTCCGACGCTGCGGATCGTGGTGCTGGCGGCCTGGACGGCGGTGCTGCTGCCGCTGGGCGTCAGGCTGTTCCGCTGGCAGTAGCGGCCCGCGGCGTGAGCCGGAAGATCCGCAGCTCGCGGCCGGCCGACCGCTCGTAGCCGCGGTAGCCGGGCCAGTTGCGCTCGAGCAGGGTCCAGGTCGCCTCGCGCTCGTCGGCCGGGACCAGCGCCGCCGTGACCTCGATGCGCCGTCCCCGGACCTCGACGGCGGCGTCCGGGTGCGCCAGCAGGTTGGCGGTCCAGGCGGGATGGGTGTCTCGCGCGAAGTTGCTGCCCGTGACCAGCATGTCGTCGCCGTCGGGGCAGTACATCAGCTCGGTGCGCCGCGGCTCGCCCGTCCGTGCGCCCACCGTGTGCAGGACGAGCGAGGGCACCAGGGCGCCGCTGAGCGGCGTCCTTCCGCGCGTGAACCAGCGGGTGACTTTCTCGAGGGGTGGCATCAGCCGCGGGCCGAGCGAGCGGAAGGCCCGCGTCCGCGAGAGTGCGGCGACGGGCCGCCGCAGGAACCGGGGGAGCACCCGGTCATTGTGCCGGGGCGGGGTGGCGGCGCGCGGCCGACGACGGCCCGACCGGCGCTACTCAGACTGCCCCTCCCGCTCGACCCTCAGGATCGGCAGCGGATAGTCGCGCGATCGACCCC
>CAZBIO010000177.1:0-5712 GCA_964491965.1 uncultured Cellulomonas sp. | reverse complement strand
CGCCGCTCGGCCGTTCGCGCCCCGCGCGCGGCGAGGAGCGGCGCCGCTACCCCGGCCAGCAGCAAGCACGCGGCCAGCGCCGCCGCGGCCGGGGGCCAGAAGAACGCCATCGCGGTGACCGTGCCGACGCCCAGCACCAGCGCGACGGCCCCGGGGAGCAGTCCGCGCACCACGACCTCCCCGACGGCATCCACGTCGGCGCCGACGCGCGCCAGCAGGTCACCGCGGCGCAGCCGCAGCGTCGCCTCCGCCCGGCCGGCGGCGAGCCGCTCGTAGAGGGTGGCGCGCAGGGTCGTCATGCCGCGCAGCGCCACGTTGTGCGAGGCGAGCCGCTCGACGTAGCGCAGCACGCCCCGCCCGATGCCGAACGCGCGCACCGCGACCGTCGCCACCGAGAGCGCCAGGACGGGTGGCATCTGCGACGCGCGCGCGATGAGCCAGGCGGAGACGGCCGCCAGCGCGACTGCGCAGCCGAGCGCGAGGGTCCCGAGCAGCACCGCGAGCAGCGCTCGCTTGGGCTCGACGTCCAGCAGCCGCACCGCGCGGCGCAGCGTCCCGCGGGGCGGTCGCCCGCGCCCGTCGTCGTCCGCCGCCCGCGCGACCGCGGCGGGGAGGGGGCGCGTCACGGCCTCACGTCCGGGGAGGCGGCGGCAGTCCGGGGCCCGGCGCCAGACGAGGGAGCGGCGCCAGACGAGGGCACGGTGGCAACCGAGGCCGCGGCGGCGTCCGCGGGCGCGGCGGCGTGCACCGTCACGACGGTGTCGGCGGTCGCGACGAGGCTCGGGCGGTGCGCGACGAGCAGCACGGCGCGCCCGGCGGCGCGCATCGCCTCGACCGCGTCGAGGACTACCCGCTCGCCCGCCGCGTCGAGGTGCGCGGTGGGCTCGTCGAGCACGACGAGCGGGGCGGGGGACAACAGCGCGCGCGTCAGGGCGACGCGCTGCCGCTGGCCGACCGACAGGCCCGAGCCGCCAGCGCCGAGGGCGGTGTCCCATCCAGCCGGCAGCCCCCCGAGCACGGCGTCGAGCCCGGTGCGCGCCGCCGCGGCCGTTCGCTCGTCGTCCGACGCGCCGCCGACGAGCTCACGCAGCGTGCCCGGCTCGAGCACAGGCCGCTGCGGCAGCCACGCGACCTGCGGCCAGTAAGTGGCGCGGTCGAGGTCGGCGATCGGCACGGGCGCGGCCCCCGGCGCCACCACCTCCGCGGTGCCTTCGTCGGGCCGCAGCAGGCCGAGGAGCACCTCCACGGTGGTCGACTTGCCCGCGCCGGACGGCCCGACGAGCGCCGTCACCCGGCCCGGCGCCACGGTCAGGTCCAGCCTGTTGGGTGTCTTGCCGCCCGACGAGCGGACGGTGACACCGCGCAGCCGCACGGTTGCGCCGCGCAGGTCCGGCGCGGGAACGGTTCCGGCGGCGGGCGCGGGGGCCTCGATGACGGCGAAGGCCGCCTCGGCCGCCGCGACGCCGTCGGTCGACGCATGGAACTGCGCGCCGACCTGCCGCAGCGGCCAGTAGACCTCCGGCGCGAGGATCAGCACCGCGAGGCCCGTGACCAGGTCGAGCCCGCCGCCGACCAGCCGCACGCCGATCGACACGGCGACGAGCGCGACCGACAGCGTGGTCAGCAGCTCGAGCACCATCCCGGACAGGAACGCGATCCGCAGCGTGCCCATCGTCGCCCGGCGGTGCGCGTCGCCGAGCGCGCGGACCCGTGCGGCGGGGCCGGCCTCGCGGCCGAAGGCGCGCAGCGTCGGCAGCCCGGCGAGCAGGTCGAGCACCTGCGCGCCGAGCCGCGACATCGCCGCGAGCCCGCGCTGCGACCGCCCCGCCGTCATGGTGCCGATGAGCCACATGAACACCGGCACCAGCGGCAGGGTGCCGGCGACGATCGCGGCGGACACCCAGTCCAGGCCGAGGACGACGAGGATCGTCGCCGGTGTCACGGTCGCGGAGAGGACCAGCTGCGGCAGGTAGCGGACGAAGTACGGCTCCAGCGCGTCGAGGCCCCGCGTGGCCAGGGTCACCACCTCTGGGCCGCGGCCGGCGGCGAGCCAGCGGGGGCCGAGGGCCAAGGCATGCGCGACGACTCCCGCCCGCAGCTCGCCGATCGCGCGGGTCGCCGCGCGGTGCGCGAAACGCTCCTGGACGGCGACGACCGACGCGCGGGCCAGTACGACGGCGACGAGCCACGCCACCGACCCCGCGAGCTCGTCCAACCCGGCGCCGTCCTGGACCGCCCGCCCGACGCCGCCGGCCAGCAGCAGCGCCTGGGCGACGACGAGCGCGGCGGTGAGCAGTCCCAGCCCGACGGTCAGCGCCAGGTAACCGCGGGCCGAACGTGCGTGCCGCAGCAGCCGGGGGTCGAGGGGCTTCACGCCGCCGCGCCCCGGCGGCGCATCACTTGACCGGGTTGGCGCCGACCCGCGCGTCGGACGACGTGGCGAGCGCGCGCATGTCGGCGAACGTCACCGGCGTCGCCTCGGGGATGTGCTGCACGCCGATCCGCTTGCGGAACACCCAGTACGACCACGCCTGGTAGGCCAGGACGATCGGCGTCATCACCAGCGCGACCCAGCTCATCATCGTCAGCGTGTACTGGCTCGACGACGCGTTGTGGATGGTCAGCGAGGACGCCGGGTCGACGTTCGACGGCATGACGTTGGGGAACAACGCGCCGAAGATCAGCACCACCGCCGCGACGATCGTCACCGCCGAGGCCGTGAACGCCCGGCCCTCGGACCGCACCCGCGTGAACCAGGCCGACGCCACGAGGCCGAGGGCGGCGACGACGAGCGGGAACCACGTCCACAGTTTGTCCGAGTAGGCCAGCTGGAGCCAGATCGCCCAGGCGGCGCCGACGCCGAGCGCGACGAGGGTCAGGCGCGACGCGGCCGCGGCGGCGCGGGCCTGGAGGTCGCCGGTGGTCTTGAGCGACAGGAAGATCGCGCCGTGGGCGAGGAAGACGACCGCGGTGAGCACGCCGGTCCACAGCGCGAAGCCGTAGCCGTTGGTCAGCAGGTCCCAGAACGTCCCGGTGTACTGACGCGTCGGGCGCGTGACCTCGCCGTCGACGTTGCTGATCGTCGTGGTCACCAGTTCGATCTTCAGGCCGGCGACCAGGTTGCCGAACGCGACGCCCCACAGCACGGCCGGGATCCACGAGCCGAGGACCAGGCCCCAGTAGTAGGTCTTCTGCCACGCCGGCGTGGTGATCTTGCCGCGCCACTCGAACGAGACGATGCGGGCGATGAGTGCCAGCAGGATGACGAAGAGCGGGAGGTAGGCGCCGGAGAAGAGCGTGGCGTACCACTCGGGGAAGGCGGCGAACGTCGCACCGCCCGCGGTGAGCAGCCACACCTCGTTGCCGTCCCAGAGCGGGCCGACGGTGTTGATGGCGACACGCCGCTCGCGCTCGTTCTTCGGCAGGAACGGCAGCAGCATGCCGACGCCGAAGTCGAAGCCCTCGAGGACCAGGTACCCGGTCCACAGCACGGCGATGAGGACGAACCAGATGATCTGAAGCGTCTCGTGGCTCATGATGTCGTGACCTCAGTACGCGAAGGACAGGGGCTTGTCGGCCTCGTCCGTCACTTGGTTGTCGGGGTTGTCGGGGCTGGGGTCGTGCGGGTCGTCCTCGACGCCGCCGACCGTGTACCGGCGGATCAGCCGGTACCAGGCGACGGCGAGCACGCCGTAGAGCAGTGTGAACAGGACGAGCGACAGCACCACGGCGACGGTGCCGACCTGCGGCGACACGCCACGTGCCGTCAGCTGCCACACCATGTCGACGCCCTCGGGGTTCGGGTTGGGCGCCACCACCCAGGGCTGGCGGCCCATCTCGGTGAAGAGCCACCCGGCCGACGAGGCCAGGAAGATCGTCGGCAGCGACCACAGGGCCGCGCGGCGCAGCCACGCGTTGCCGCTGACCCGCCCCTGCCGGGTCAGCCAGAGCGCGAGGACCGCGAGGACGCCGGCGAAGATCGCGAACCCGATCATCAGGCGGAAGGACCAGAACGTCACGGCGAGGTTGGGCACGTAGTCGACGCCGGCGCCGTACGTGTCCTCGTACTGCCGCTGGAGGTCGTTGACGCCCTGGAGCTCCGCGTTCCAGTCGTTGGTCGCCAGGAAGCTCGTCACGCCGGGGATCTCACCGAAGCGCCGCACCGAGTCCGGATCGTTGGACAGGTCGCCGAGGGCGAACAGGCTGAGCGGCACGCGATCGCCCGTGTTCATGTGCGCCTCGGCCGCGGCCATCTTCATCGGCTGCTGGTCGAACATCAGCTGGCCCTGCCAGTGGCCGGACAGACCGACGACCACCGCGGAGATCACCATGACCACCAGGCCGAACTGCAGGCCGGGCCGGTAGACCTCGCGCGCCTTGGCCTCGTCGCCGGCGCGCACCAGGCGCACCATCCACCAGGCGCAGATCGCGGCGACGAACGTGCCTGCGGTGAGGAACGCCGCCCCGATGGTGTGGGGGAAGGCGGCAAGCACCGTCGGGTTGGTCAGCACCGCGGCGAGATTCACCATCGTCGCGCGGCCCGTCTCGGGGTCGAACTGTGCGCCGACGGGATGCTGCATCCACGAGTTGGCGGACAGGATGAAGTACGCCGACAGGGCGGACGCACCCGCGACGAGCCAGATCGTCGCGAGGTGGACCTTCTTGGGGAGCTTGTCCCACCCGAAGATCCACAGGCCCAGGAACGTCGACTCGACGAAGAACGCGATGAGCGCCTCGAGCGCCAGCGGCGCGCCGAAGATGTCACCGACGAACCGCGAGTACTCGCTCCAGTTCATGCCGAACTGGAACTCCTGGACGATCCCGGTCGCGATGCCGATCGCGAAGTTGATCAGCAGGAGCTTGCCGAAGAACTTCGTCAGGCGTAGCCACTTCTTGTCGCCACGGCGCACCCAGAACGTCTGCATGATCGCGACGAGGGTCGACAGACCGATCGTCAGCGGAACGAAGATGAAGTGGTAGACGGTGGTGATGCCGAACTGCCAGCGGGCCAGGTCGAGCGCGTCTGCTGCCACGGAGCCTCTCCGTACTCGTCCTCGATAGGGAAGGGCGACACAAGTCCTCACTGACCTGCATCACCTGCTCAGACGCTAGAACCGCGCGTCCGCGCCACCGGGGACCTTAGTCCTACAAGATTCGGGACCTATGTCACGCGTTCACCATCCGAACCTGAAAGCCCGACGTGTGCCACGCCGGGAGCCCAGGACCGTCGTCGAGACCTTCCTGTGACATACTGACGGCGGCGAGGAGGCGTCCCACACCGTCTCCGACCCAGAAGGTCCGCAGCTCCAGCGCGTCGTGCGCGCCAGCCGCCGCTCCGCCCCTGTGGTGCCCCCGATCGGGGGTCACACCAGGCGGGTCGCAGGCGATGGCGCCGACCCGCGGGGCAGCGGCGATACCGACGACTTCCGTCGCCGCGCGCAGCGCGTGAGCGACGACCGACCGCCCGGGCGGCGCCTCGACAGTGTGGGCGCGGCGCTTCCGGGTACCCAGGAGCACCCAGCGTGACCTCGCCGAACACCCCCGACGTCCAGCCCGAAGCGACGCCGGAGGTCAAGCCCCGCCGCCGTTCCACCCGTGCCGCAGCCCGGCCCGCCACACCCGCCCCCGCCTCGCCCGACGAGGCCGCGGTGACCCCTGCCGAGCAGGAGGCGCCCGGCGGCGCCGACGAGCCGGCCGCTGAGCCGGCCGCTG
>CAZBIO010000176.1:0-26620 GCA_964491965.1 uncultured Cellulomonas sp. | reverse complement strand
GGCGCGGGATGAGCCGCCCCGCCGCGTCTCGGGGGCGCGCGGCGACCCGCTCGATCGACCCGCGATTCGAGCGCTCCGTGCGGCGCTGGCTCGTCGGCTACCCCCGCCGCTGGCGAATGGGCCGGGCCGACGAGGTCGTCGGGCTGCTCGCCGACCTGGCCGGCCCCGGCGCGACGCGGCTCGACCTCCGATCGGGGCTGGGCCTCCTGGCCAACGGGCTGGTGACCCGGCGGCGCATGCGCCCGCCGTTCCTGGTTCGCGCGCGCTATCGCCTCGGCCTGGGCGGTGTGCCGTGGCAGCACCGCGGCTGGGCGGCGGACGACATCGCCAGCCCGATGTTCCAGTGGCGTTCCTTCGTCGTCGTCGGCGTGATGGTGACGGTGTCTGCCGCGATTCGCATCGCCGGGGACCGGGCCCAAGCCTTCGACTTCGTGTTCTGGCCGATCTGGCTGACGGTGGTTCTGCTCGCGCCACGCACACGTCGCCAGCGGGAGGCCGCCGGTCGGCACCTCGTCGCGCGTCCAGGGGATCCGCCGACGCCGTGGGACATGCGGCGCGGGTGGGCACTCCGCGATCGCCTGACGGCGCGATCACTGCTCCCGCCGGTAGCCCTCGCCGCGGCGACCGTCGCCGGTGTGTCCGCCGCGGTCACGGCGCTCACGCGCTCGGGTTCGCCCATCGCGCTCGCCGCGTGTCTCGCCTTGGGCGTTCTGGCGGCCGGGCGTCTCGGGTTCCACTGGCGCGCACAGGTGCCCGCACGCCCGCCGCAGCCCGCGCGGCGGATGGTGGTGACGAGCCGCCGGACGGTCGTGGTGGTGTGGTGCGGTGCGGTGATGGTCCTCGTCGTCGGCGCGCCCACCGGCGGTCCGGACCTCATGCTGAGCGCAGCGCCGATCGTGCTGGGTCTCTCCCTCCTGGTGCTTCCTCTGCTTGTCGTCGGCGCCATCGCCGCCGTGCGGGGACCGGCCGACCTCGCCGCGGTCGACGTCCGTTGGCTGGTTCTCGAATCCGGTCCGCTGCCCGTCGACTCGCTCGTCCAGGGCGTGCTGCCGGCCTGGGGCGCTGGCGAACCGGCGGGAACGACCGCTGCCCCGCTGCCCCCGGCGCCCGTGGACCCGGCCACGGCCTGAGCGGCCCTTCCCGAGCGGTCGCACCGGCCGAGGGGCTGCACGCGGACGCCCCCACCGCCCCTCCCGACCTCGCCGTTAGGATGTGCGCGACCCCCAACCTCGCGCCCCCGGGAGATGTGCTGTGGGACTGGTCGTCGTCGACGTCATGCCGAAACCCGAGATCCTCGACCCCCAGGGCAAGGCCGTCGCCGGCGCCCTGCCGCGGCTCGGCTTCGGGCAGTTCCATGCGGTGCGCCAGGGCAAGCGCTTCGAGCTCAGCGTCGACGGCCCGGTGACCGACGAGGTCCTCGCCGCCGCCCGCGAGGCCGCGATCCAGGTGCTCTCCAACCCGGTGATCGAGGACGTGGTGAACGTCGCCGACGGCGGCGAGGGCGCGGCCTGATGGGCAAGATCGGCGTCGTCACCTTCCCCGGCTCGCTCGACGACCGGGACGCCGCCCGTGCGGTCCGCCTGGCCGGCGGCGAGGCCGTCTCCCTGTGGCACGCCGATGCCGACCTCAAGGGCGTCGATGCCGTGGTGCTCCCCGGCGGGTTCTCCTACGGCGACTACCTGCGCGCCGGCGCGATCAGCCGCTTCGCGCCGGTGATGACGCAGATCGTCGAGGCCGCGGGCCGCGGCCTGCCGGTGCTCGGCATCTGCAACGGCTTCCAGGTGCTCACCGAGGCACACCTGCTGCCGGGCTCCATGATCAAGAACGACCACCTGCACTTCGTCTGCCGCGAGCAGGAGCTGGTGGTGGAGAACAACGAGACCGCCTGGACCCGTGAGTATGCGAAGGGCCAGCACATCACCGTCCCGCTGAAGAACCAGGACGGCCAGTACGTCGTCGCCGACCACGAGCTCGACCGGCTCGAGGGCGAGGGCCGCGTCGTGTTCCGCTACGCCGGCTGGAACCCCAACGGGTCGCGGCGCGACATCGCGGGCGTCACCAACGAGCGGGGCAACGTCGTCGGGCTGATGCCGCACCCCGAGCACGCGGTGGAACCCGGGTTCGGACCCGACGGCCCCAAGGGCCCGCGCACCGGCACCGACGGCCTGGCGTTCTTCACGTCCGTCCTCCACGCGCTCGTCGGGTGACCACCGTCCACCTCGTCGGCTGGGACGACCCCGACTTCCTCGCCCTGCGCACCGCCCAGCAGGCGGAGCTGCGTGACCGCTACGGCGACGACGACATCGGCCACGACATGACCGGCGAGGACATCCTCGACGTCATCGTGATTCGCGACGACGACGGCACGGCCGCCGCCTGTGGCGCGCTGCGCGACGCCCCGGAGCTGGGAACGGGCACCGGCGAGCTCAAGCGGATGTTCGTGCTGCCGGGTCACCGCGGGCGTGGCCTGTCCAGCCGGGTGGTCGACGAGCTCGAGGCCCGCGCGGCCGCGCGCGGGCTGACCCGCCTGGTCCTCGAGACCGGCGTGCTCCAGCCCGAGGCGATCGGCCTGTACCTGTCCGCCGGCTACCTGCCGATCGACCGGTTCCCGCCCTACGAGCACGAGACGATGTCGCGCGCGTTCGCCAAGGACCTGGCGGCGCGGCCCACGCCGCGGGAGCGCAACGGGAACGGCGTCGAGGGGCTCGTCGTCGACCGCCTCGCCTGGACGGACCCAGAGGCCGTCGCGCTGCGGCGCGAGATGGCGGGCGTGCTGCGCGGGTTCTACGGCGCGGTGGGCTGGTTCGCGGACGACGGGACCATCGCCGCGACCGACGAGGCCGAGGCCGAACGCGCCCTCGTCGTGCTCGTCGTGCGCGACGGCGCCACCCCGGTCGGGACGCTGACCCTCTCCGCCCGCCCCGAGGGCCGGCCTGCCGACTGGGGCGAGCTCGAGCGGCTGCTCACTCTGCCCGCCGCCCGCGGCCGGGGCGTCGCGCGCCTGATGCTGCGGGCCGTCGAGGACGAGGCCCGCGCGCGCGGCCTGACGGCGCTGACCCTCAACACCGGCTTCCGGCAGCACCCGGCGATCGCCATGTACCTGGCGGCGGGCTACCGGATCGTCGCGCCCACCGGCGACTCCTGGCCCACCCAGGACCGGCTGCTCTGGTTCGCCAAGGAGCTGTAGCTCAGCCCGCCAGTCCGGCCACCAGGTTGACGGTCAGCGCGACGATCACCGTCCCGAACAGGTACGACAGCAGCGCGTGCACCTGCGCGGTGCGGCGGAAGGCGGAGCTCCCCGCGTCCGTGTCCGAGACCGCGAAGCTCATGCCGACCGTCAGCGCGACGTACGTGAAGTCCGTGTACCGGGGCGGCGCCTCCTGGTGGAAGTCGATCCCGCCCACGGGTGCCGTGTAGTACATCCGCGCGTAGCGCAGCGCGAACACCGTGTGGACGGCACCCCACGAGGCGACGATCGCCGCCAGCACCGCCGCCGTCGCCACCGGGTCGCCCCGCAGCCCGCCGCCGACGAGCACGGCGACCAGCCCGCCGAGGCTCGCCAGCGCGGCGAGCAGCACGATCGCGTGGGTCGTGGTCCGGCCGGGCTCCTCGCGCAGCGCGTGCTCGCTGGTCGCCTCGGCGTCCATGGGCACGACGAGCAGCCACGTCCAGCCGACGAAGACGAGCCCGGCGACCGCCCACGCGCCGAGCACGGCGGCGACCGGGTCCCGCCACGTCAACAGCAGCCCGGCGAGCACGCCGAGGGCCGCCGCCACCCCGATCCGCACGGCCGGGGCCGTGTCGAGCACCCGTCGTCCCTGTGCCATGCGCACAGTGAACCGCGCGCGGGCGGTTGCGCACCGCTCGGCTCGTCGGTTCCGCACCGGCTCGTCGATTCACACCGACGAGCCGGTGACAACCCGACGAGTCGGCGCTAGGCCAGCGTCGCCAGCGCCTGGCCGAGGTCCTCGATCAGGTCGTCGACGTCCTCCAGGCCCACCGAGAGCCGCAGCGTCGACTCGCCGATGCCCACCGCCGCGCGCCCGGCCGCGCCGAGCTTGCGGTGCGTGGTGGTGGCCGGGTGCGTGATGAGGCTCTTCGCGTCGCCGAGGTTGTTCGAGACGTCGATCACCCGCAGCGCGTCGAGCACGCCGAAGGTCGCCTTCTTCGCGGTTTCGGGCTCGTCGGGCGTGCGCAGCGTGAGCGTGACCACCGTGCCGCCGCCGGACTGCTGCCGCAGGGCGAGCTCGTGCTGTGGGTGCGATGGCAGGTACGGGTAGCGGACGGATGCCACCGCGGGGTGCGCCTCGAGCCACTGCGCCACCCGCAGCGCGGACGCCGCCTGGTGGCGCACGCGCACCGACAGCGTCTCCAGGCCCTTGAGCAGCACCCACGCGTTGAACGGCGACAGCGACGGTCCCGTGTTGCGGATCATCGTCTGCACCGGGCCGTGCACGTACTCGTCGGACCCGAGGATCGCGCCGCCCAGCACGCGGCCCTGGCCGTCGATGTGCTTGGTCGCCGAGTAGACGACGACGTCCGCGCCGAGCTCGAGCGGCCGGCTGAACACCGGGGTGGCGAACACGTTGTCGACCACGACGAGCGCCCCGGCGGCGTGCGCCAGCGCGGAGACGGCCGCGACGTCCACCAGGTCCTGCATCGGGTTGGACGGCGTCTCGAAGAACACGACGTCCGCCGGCGTCGCCAGTGCCTCCTGCCACTGCGACGGCACGTGCCCGTCGACGTAGTCGGTGCGCACGCCCCAGCGGGCGAAGATCTCGTCGAAGATCACCAGCGACGAGCCGAACAGCGCCCGCGCCGCGACGATCCGCGAGCCCTGGCCGACGATCGCCGCCAACGATGTGAACACCGCGGACATGCCGGTCGCCGTCGCGAAGCACGCCTCCGCGCCCTCGAGCAGGCGCAGCCGCTCCTCGAACGTCGACACCGTCGGGTTGCCGTACCGGGAGTACATGAAGCGGTCGGCCTCGCCGGCGAACGCCGCCTCGGCGTCCGCGGAGCGGCCGTACACGTAGCCCTGCGTGAGGAACAGCCCCTCGCTGACCTCGTCGAACTCGCTGCGGACCAGGCCGCCGCGCACGGCGAGCGTGTCGGGGCGAAGCGTCGAGCGGTCGATCCGGTGGGAGTCCCAGTCGCCGGGGCCGGGGACGCGAAGGCTCACAGCGACCGCCACGGCAGGCCGTCGGCGCGCCAGCCGGAGTGCCCGCGCAGGCCGTCGGGTCCGGGGTCGCCCTCGAAGCCCTGCAGCACGTTGTAGGCGGGGCCGTAGCCCGCGGCGGTCAGCGCCTCGGCGGCGGCGATCGAGCGCACCCCGGAGCGGCACAGCACGACGAGCGGACGGCCGGGCGCCACGCCGGCGGCGGTGGCCTGCTCGAGGAACGCGGCGTTCGGGACGCGGAGCGGGCCGCTGATCCACTCGACGAATGCCGCGTCGCGCGGCAGTCCGGACGTGTCCGGGACTCCGATCTGGTCCCACTCCTCGCGGGTGCGCACGTCGATCAGCAGCGCGTCCTCGTCGGACACGAGCAGGTCCCAGGCCTGTGCAGGGGTCAGGTCACCGGCGTAGCTCATTGCTCCTCCATCGGTCCTGGCGTTAGCACCCTGTCCCGAAGGCGGGTTGCTGCGGCGTCGACGAGCCAGGTCTCTCGGCCGCTCTGGATGGTCGCCGCGATGGTACCCGCATGGGTGCGTCCGGCCTCGCCCATGGTCTATGGTCGGCCCTTAGGTCAAGAGCGCCAGCGTCAAGCCCCGGCTCGCTGGCCGGCAACCCTCCTCCGCGGCGGGGTGCCCCGGGTGACGACCAGGCCGCGCGCCACCCGGAGCCGGCAAGCGCGGGCCTCACCCCCGAGGTCCACGAAGCCTTGGGAGTACCCGATGACGACCACGCTCGACCGTCCCGCCCGCCACGCCGACCGTGCCGCCAGCACCGCCGCCCACCCCTCCCACACCGCCGGCCCCGCCGCGCCGCCCGACGACGTCGCCGCCCTGCTGCCCGTCTGCGGTGCCGGTGTGGCGGTGCCGCTCGTCGGCGGCGGCTCCCGCGAGTACGCCAACCTGGACGGTGCCGCCAGCGCACCGGCCCTCGCCGCGGTGGCCGACCGTGTCACCGAGGTGCTGCCGCTCTACGCGTCGGTGCACCGCGGCGCCGGGTACCTGTCGCAGGTGTGCACCGCGCTCTACGAGCAGTCGCGGGCGACGATCGCCCGGTTCGTCGGCGGCCGGCCCGCCGACGTCGCGGTGATCACCCGCAACACCACCGACTCCCTCAACCTCCTGGCGACCGTGGTTCCGGGCCGGGTGCTGGTGCTGGACCTGGAGCACCACGCCAACCTGCTGACCTGGAGCCGGGCGGACGGCGGCGAGACGGTGCTGCCCATCGAGGCGACCGTCGCCGCGACGCTCGACGCGGTGCGCGACGAGCTGGCACGCCGCCACTACGCGCTGGTGGCTGTGACGGGGGCCTCCAACGTCACCGGCGAGGCCCTGCCGCTGGCGCCGGTGGTCGAGGCGGCGCACTCCGCGGGCGCACGCGTCGCCGTGGACGGCGCACAGCTGGTGCCGCACCGCCGCTTCTCGCTGGCGGCCACCGGCGTGGACTACGTGGCGTTCTCCGGGCACAAGACCTACGCGCCGTTCGGCGCGGGTGCGCTCGTCGGGCGCCGCGACTGGCTCGACGAGGGCCGGCCCTACCTCGCCGGCGGCGGCGCGGTGCGCGACGTCCGGGTGGACCGCACCCTGTGGCAGCCCGCCCCGGCGCGGCACGAGGCCGGCTCGCCCAACGTGCTCGGCGCCGTGGCGCTGGCGCAGGCGTGCGAGACGCTCGCCGCGCTGCCGGCTGGGGCGCTCGACGAGCACGAGCGCGCGCTGCGCGGGCGGCTCGTCGCGGGGTTGTCGGCGATCGACGGCGTGCGGGTGGCGCGGATCTGGCCGGACAGCCCCGAGCCGGTGGGCGTGGTGACGTTCACCGTCGGCGACGCCGACGCGGGGCTGGTGGCGGCCTACCTGTCCGCCGAGCACGGCATCGGCGTGCGCGACGGCCGGTTCTGCGCCCACCCGCTGCTGGCGCACCTCGGGGCGTCCCACGGCGCCGTCCGGGCCTCGATCGGCGCCGGGACGACGAGCGAGCACGTCGACCGGCTGGTCGCCGCGGTCGCCGCCTACCTGGCGGAGGGCCCCCGCGCGCGGTACGAGGTGGTCGACGGCTGCTGGGCCGTCGCCGACGACTCGCGCCCGGCGCTCGTCGGCGGCCTCGACGCGCTCGCGGCCACCGCCGCGGCCGCCTGCGGGCCGGCCGTCGACTGAGCCGGCGTCCACCGGGCGTTCACGCAGGCCGCGTACCCTCCGCGCCGTGATGGCACAGCTGGCACGGCGGCTCGGTACGGGGGACGCCGTCGTCGTCGGGCTCGCCTCGATGCTCGGCGCCGGGGTGTTCGTGGTGCTCGGCCCGGCGAGCGCCGCCGCGGGCGGCGCCGTGCTGGTCTCGGTGGTCCTCGCCGGGCTGGTCGCCGGGGCCAACGCGACGAGCACCGCCCAGCTGGCCGCGGCGATGCCGACCAGCGGCGGCAACTACGCCTTCGGCCGCGCGCGGCTGGGGCCCTGGCCCGGGTTCGTCGCCGGGTGGGGGTTCGTCGCCGGCAAGACCGCCTCCTGCGCCGCGATGGCCACCACCGTGGCGACGTACCTGGTCGACGACCCGTGGCGGCGGCCGCTCGCGGCGCTGGTGGTCGTGGTCCTCGTCGCGGTGAACCTCGCGGGCGTCCAGCGCACCGCCCGAGTGGCGCGCGTGCTGCTGGCGTTCGTCCTGGCCGTGTTGGTGACGTTGGTGATCGCCGCGCCCGCGGCGCGTGGGGGCGACAATGCACTGCTCGTCTGGCCGGGCGAGGGCGGCGTGTTCGGCGTGCTCCAAGGCGCCGGCCTGGTGTTCTTCGCGTTCGCCGGCTACGCCCGGGTCGCCACGCTCGGCGAGGAGGTGCGGGAGCCGCGCACGACGATCCCGCGCGCCATCGGCATCGCCCTCGCCGCGACCGCGGTGATCTACCTGGCGGTGGGCGTCGCGGTGCTGGCTGTGCTCGGGGCGCCGGGCGCGGCGGCCTCCTCCGCCCCGCTGGCGGACGCGGCCCTGAACGCCGCCCCGTGGCTGGTGCCCGCGGTGCGCGTCGCGGCCGTGGTCGCGGCCTCCGGATCGCTCCTGGTGCTGCTCGCGGGCGTCTCGCGGACGGCCTTCGCGATGGCGCGCGACCGCGAGCTGCCTGCGCCACTGGCGCTCGTCGAGCGGCGTCGCTCCACCCCGTGGGTCGCCGAGGTGGTGATCGGCGCCCTCGTCGTCGTTCTCACACTGACCGTCGACCTCGCCGGGGTGATCGCCTTCTCGTCGTTCGGCGTGCTCGTCTACTACGGGATCGGGCACGCGGCCGCGTGGACGCAGGGGCCCGACGAGCGGACCAGCCCGCGCTGGGTGCAGGCGTTCGGGCTCGCGGCCTGCGCGGCGCTGGTGCTCTGCCTGCCGGCGCGCGCCGTCGGCTTCGGCATCGTGGTGCTGGCGTTCGGGGCGGCCGCGCGGCTCGTGGTGCGTGCGATCGCCCGACGGCGCGTGCGGCCGTGACACCCTGAGCGCCACACGCACCCGTTCGATCAACGCCATCAGGCGCTTGGGTGGCGTGCCGGAGGCGTGCTGCGCAGCCACCGCGTCCGCCCGACGGCGCACGCGGCGACTCCGCCTACTTCTCCGTGCTGGCCGACGAGTGGCCGACGGTCCGCGCCAGGCTGCGCGAGCGAGCGGGGGGTTGACGCGCGTGGGGCCGCGCGGGGCAGTCAGAGGCTGCGCAGCGCAAGAGCCGGCGGTACGGCCGACGCCCTCGCCGCCGGGACGATGCCGGAGAGGAGTGTGAGAAGCAGGGCGGCAGTCGGCACCAGCCACAGCACCACCGGATCGGCGACCGGGGGCCAGCTCCGGGCCGCACAGATACCCACTGCCGTGGCCATCCCGGCTGCCAGGCCGAGCAGGGTGCTCGCCACGCCGACCAGACCGGACTCCGTCAGCACCAGGACGAAGATGTGTCGGGGGTTGGCCCCGACGGCGCGTCGAACCGCGATCTCGTGGGTCCGTGCCAGGACGGAGACCAGGGTCATCGCCGCAATCGACACCCCACCGACGATGAGGATGAGCAGGCTCAGTGCGGCCGTCAGGCCGTCGAGGTCGGCGGCGACACCACGGCGCGTGATGTCCAGGCCGATGGCCGACTCCACGCCCACCGACCCAGGGTCGGCCGGGGCGGCGGCCAGCGCGGCATCCCGCATGACAGCGCTCGCGGCCCCGGGGCGGGCCGTGACCTCGATCGTGTCCGGCGGGCTCCCCAGGATCTGGGCAGCCGCCCGCTCGGTCAGCCAGATCGCGTCAGAGAGCTCAGCGGCGCGACCGGCGGCCTCGACCACACCCACTACTCGCGCGTGTACCCCGCCGATCAGCATGTCGGGAAGCTCGGCGAAGTCGCCAAGCCCGAGGCGTCCCGCGGCGCCGGCGCCGACCATCGCCACCGCCGCACCGGAGGAATACTCGAAGGCTGTGGGCCAGCGCCCGCGCTCGAGCGAGGCGCCCAGGGTGGTCTCGGCGCCGTCGGACACCCCCTTCACGGTCATCGTGGTCCATGTCCCGACCCATCCGGGAAACGGTGAGACGG
The DNA here is from genome assembly GCA_964491965.1 of uncultured Cellulomonas sp. Taxonomy (GTDB): domain Bacteria; phylum Actinomycetota; class Actinomycetes; order Actinomycetales; family Cellulomonadaceae; genus Cellulomonas. The sequence goes on along the minus strand of CAZBIO010000176.1, from coordinate 16,922 downwards.
CGACATCCAGGGTTCCGAGCGATGCCACGCTCGACGCCGAGGCGACCGTCGGCAAGGCGCGCACCCGAGACAGCGCGGCCTCGTCGAATGCGGTGGGTGTGCCGTCGGCCGCAGGCACGGCCTCCAGCGTGAGGTCGTCGGCCCCGAGGGAGTCGAACTGGCGGGCGATCGCCTCGCTCGCGCTCGACTGCAGGGTGGCGACGGCGACGACCGCGGCCACGCCGATCACCATGCACAGCATCGAGAGTGCGGCCCGCCCCGGATGCGCGCCCAAGGCGTGGGCCGATTCGTACAAGGCGTCGGCGAAGGAGAACGCCGGCACGGACCTGCGCCTGCCGCTCACGTCAGTTGCCCGTCGACGAGGTGAAGGTCGCGGTCCGCGCGTTCGGCCACCCGCTGGCTGTGTGCAACAAACCACCGACGCGCCCTTCTGGTCGCTGCGGCAGTCGCCGCGGTCGCGGTGTTCGGAGGGTTGTACGGGCTTCTGCACAGTGCCCCAGCCTCGGCCGCAACCACTCCGGCCATGCTCACCTACGACTCTGCCGGCCCCGGCGATCTCGTCGCAGCCCCCTCGGCCACAGGTGTGCTCACACAGGCCGCCAACGCCGCCGCATCCGCATCGGAGCCCGACGGGGTCGGCACCGTGCAGTACGTCACGACCCGTGGATGGCTGTTCGGAGCGGACGTCAACTCCCCAGGGCAACTCAACGCGGTCGTCTACCCGACGATCACCCGCTGGTGGCTCGCGGCCGACGGTGCGGTGCGTGTGGATCAGCAGCGCGACACTCCGCTCGGTCTCGACGGACGGCTCGCAAACGACGGCGTCGGCTCGATCGAGCCCTCCGGGAGCGAGACATTGCCGCCAGGGACCATCGACGCCAGACTCACGGCGCGCTTGTCGACTGCACCGGCTGACCTGCGCGCCGAACTCGTGGCCACCCAGGTTGGGCTGCCCTGCGACCAGGATGCCCGGTGGCAAACCGAGTGCCTCACCCTCGCCGTCCAGCAGATCTACGACCAGTACGTCGTCACGCCACAACTCGCCTCGGCAATATGGACCGTGCTCGCCGGCGAGGAGCCGCTCCGCGATCTCGGATCGACCGTCGACCGGCTCGGGCGCCCCGCCATCGCGGTCGCCCTGCCGTCAGACCCGACGCAGGCTGAGCAGTCCGTCACCGTGCTACTGATCTCGAACGCAACCGGCGCCTACCTCGGCCGTGAGGCCATCACCTTGCGCGACGACTCCCTGAGCATCGACGAACCAACTGTGACCGGGTTCTCGGCGTTGGAGACCTCCGGAAGGGTCAAGGCGCTGGGCTTGATGCCTTGAGCAGGTCGTGCAGGGCTCTCGGGCTCGCGGCGCGCGGTGGAAGTGCTGCGCCTGCCCGTGCGGGCACCTGCAGCGGCTACTCCAGCGGCTCGACCGTGCCCGTCAGGTGCGGCTTGGTGCCGCTCCACACCGCGTAGGCGAAACCGGAGCCCTCGGGCGCGACGCGCACCGACACGGTCCCCGGCAGGTAGACCGGCGACGCGAACTCCGCGGTCCACACGAACCGGTGACCCGCGGCCGGGCCGACGTCGGTCAGCGCCCGCGCCGCGGTGTACATGCCGTGCGCGATGGCGTGCCTGAACCCGAACGGCCGGGCGGTGGCCGCCGACAGGTGGATCGGGTTGCGGTCGCCGGACACCTGCGCGTAGCGCCGGCCGGTGTCGGCGGGCAGTCGCCACCGGCCCGTGGGCAGGGGCGGGGTGAACGGGACGCGCTCGTCGGCGGGCGGCGGGTCGTCGCCGGCGAGCCGGACACCGCGCGCGAGGTACGTCGACTCACCGCGCCACGCGACCTCGTCGTGCCCGGAACGGCGCACCTCGGCCACCAGGTCGAACGCCGTGCCGGAGCGGTGCGGCCGCAGCCCGGCGGCCCACGCGCGGACGTCGAGGACGTCCTCCCGGAACAGCGGCTTGTGCTGCGTCACCCGGTTGGTCGCGTGCAGCAGCCCGACGAGCGGCAGCGGGAAGTCCGGGCGGACCATGAGCGCGGTCGCCACCGGGAACGCGAGGACGTGGACGAAGCCCGCCGGCAGGCGGTCGGCGGTCCGCAGCCCCAGCAGCCCCTGGTAGGCGGACAGCCGCGCGCGGTCCACCGCGACGCCGCGCACGGCGTACGCCAGCCCGGGCAGCTCGTCGGGCGCGGTGCCGCGGCGACGGGCCAGGGCCAGCCGGGCGGCGGCGGCCACGCCCCGCGCGTACAGCCCCGGCAGCGCGGGGACCTCGGGGAGGACGAGCTCGTCCATCAGGCACCGACCATGTTCTGCCCGCACACCCGCAGCACGCGCCCGACGATCCCCCCGGCGGCCGGTGACGCGAGGAAAGCCACCGCCTCGGCGACGTCCACCGGCAGGCCGCCCTGCTGCAGGGAGTTCAGCCGCCGCGCCACCTGGCGCGTCAGCGCCGGCATCCGTGCCGTCATGTCGGTCTCGATGAAGCCGGGCGCCACCGCGTTGGCGGTGCCGCCCAACGGGACGAGCAGTGGCGCCGTGGCGCGCACCGCGCCGATGACGCCGCCCTTCGAGGCTGCGTAGTTGGTCTGGCCACGGTTGCCGGCGATGCCGCTGGTCGACGCGGTCGCGACGATGCGCGGGGCGTCGGTGAAGTCGCCGCTGGTCAGCAGCGCCTCGTTGATCGCCAGCTGCGCCGCGACGTTGACGGCGAGCACCGGCTCCCAGCGGTCGGGGGTCATGTTGGCCAGCAGCTTGTCGCGCGTGATGCCGGCGTTGTGGACCATCACGTGCAGGCCGCCGTGCCGGGTCAGGGCGTGCTCGAGGATGCGCACTCCCGCGTCGGGCGCGGTGACGTCGAGCTGCAGAGCGGTGCCGCGCACGCGGTTGGCGACCCGTGCCAGCGCCTCGCCGGCCGCCGGGACGTCGACGGCGACCACCGTCGCGCCGTCGCGCGCCAGGACGTCGGCGACCGTCGCACCGATGCCGCGCGCGGCGCCGGTGACCACGGCGACCCGGCCGGCGAGCGGACGTTCCCAGTCCGGCAGCGTGCCCGCCTCGGAGTCGACGTCGAGCAGCTGCCCGTCGACGAACGCGCTCTTGCGCGACAGGAAGAACCGCAGCGCCGCCAGCGCGGACGGCGCCGTGACGGGAACGTCCGCGGCCACCACCACGCCGTTGCCGGTCGCCCCGGAGCGCAGCTCCTTGGCGAGCGAGCGCAGCAGGCCGTCCACCCCCTGCCGCGCGGCGGCGACCGCCGGGGCGTCGCCGGCCAGGGCCGGCCGCGAGACGGTGACCACGCGGCCGTGGGGGAGCAGGGCGCGCAGCGCGGACCCGGCCTCCAGCGCCGGCCCGGCGAGGCCGTCCGGGTGCGCCAGGTCGGTCAGCACCACGACGATCGCTCCGTACCGGGTGTCCGGCTCCGCGCGGCGGTGCACGGCGAGGTCCCAGTCCAGGAGGGTTCGGGCTACCGCGTCGGCGTCGGGCCCGCCGCCGAGCACCAGCGCCGGGCCGACGACCATCGGGTCGCCCGGGTGGTGACGCAGCAGCGGCGCCGGACGCGGTAGCCCGAGCTTGGCGGCGATCGCGGCGCCGGGGCCGCGGTTCACCAGGTCGAGATACGCGTCGCCCACGTCACGCCGCCTCGAGGATCGCGGCGATCCCCATGCCGCCGGCGGCGCACACCGAGACCAGGCCCCGCACGGGCTCGTCGGACCCGCGCTCGGCCCTGAGCCGGTGCAACGCCGTGGCGAGGGTGGCGACGATGCGGGCGCCGGTCGCCGCGAACGGGTGGCCCGTCGCGAGCGACGAGCCGCGCACGTTGAGCCGGTCGCGCGGCACGGTGCCGAACGCGCCGGGCAGCCCGAGGCGCTCGCGGCCGAACTCGTCGGACTCCCACGCGGCGAGCGTCGTCAGGACGGTCGAGGCGAACGCCTCGTGGATCTCGATCAGCGCGAAGTCGTCGAGGGTCAGGCCGTGCCGGGCCAGCAGGCGCGGCACCGCGTAGACCGGGGCCATGAGCAGCCCGTCCTCGCCGTGGACGAAGTCGACGGCCGCCACCTGGGCGTCCACCACCGCGGCGAGCGGCGTCAGGCCGTGTGCGCTCGCCCAGTCCGCGCTGCCGAGCAGCACGGTCGCGGCGCCGTCGGTCAGCGGGGTGGAGTTGCCGGCGGTCATGGTCGCCGGGGTGTCGAGCTTGGTCCCGAACACCGGCGGCAGCGCGGCGAGCTTCTCCGGCGAGGTGTCCGCGCGCAGCACGCCGTCACGCGCCAGGCCGTGGTAACCGGAGACCAGGTCGTCGAAGAACCCGGCGTCCCACGCGGCCGCGAGGTTGCGGTGCGACGCGAGCGCCACGTCGTCCTGCGCCTGCCGCGAGATGCCCCACTGCGCGGTGGTGATCGCCTGGTGCTCGCCCATCGACAGCCCGGTGCGGTGCTCGTCGGTCCGGGGCGCGACGGGCGCGAGGTCCGCGGGCCGGACCCGGGCGAGCGCGCGGAGGCGGGCGCCGGCAGACTTGGCGCGGTTGGCCGCGAGGATCGCCGAGCGCAGCCGGTCGCCGACGACGATCGGCGCGTCGGATGCCGAGTCGACGCCGCCCGCCACCCCGGACTCCAGCTGGCCGAGCGCGATCTTGTTGGCGATCGTCACCACCGTCTCGACGCTGGTCCCGCACGCCTCCTGCGTGTCGACGCCCGGCGTGCGCGGGTCCAGGGGCGAGCCGAGCACCGCCTCGCGCGTCAGGTTGAAGTCGCGGCTGTGCTTGAGCACGGCGCCGGCGGCGACCTGCCCCAGCCGTTCGCCCGCCAGGCCGTACCGGGCGACGAGCCCGTCCAGCGCGGCGGTCAGCATGTCGAGGTTGCTCGCACCGGCGTACTGCGCTCCGGCGCGGGCGAAGGGGATGCGGTTGCCGCCGAGGACGTAGGCGGGTCGTGGGGTGGTGGACATCCGTCTCCTCGCATCGCCGTCGATGTGCTGGTCCCCGAAGTGGACCGGGTCTTAAGTCCTAGAAAATCTGTCCAGGACCGATGGTACTTGATACCGTCGGTTCCGTGAGTCCCGTTCGCCGGGCCGGTGCGACGACGACCGGCCGGATGCTCGTCGGTCCGCGGACCGACGGCCGTGCCACGCGCTGGGACGGCCACCGGCAGGCGCGCCACGCGGCACTCGTCGCGCAGGCGCGCCGCAGCGTCCACCACCGCGGCCCCGACGTCTCCATGGAGGAGATCGCCGCCGACGCCGGGACGTCGAAGTCGCTCGTCTACCGCTACTTCGCCGACAAGGCGGCGCTCCAGGTCGCGGTGGCCCAGCTGGTGGTCGACGACATCGCGGCGGCGCTCGCGGACGCGCTCGCCGCGCAGCAGACCCCGCGCGAGGGCCTGCGCGCGATGGTGTCCGTCTACCTCGGGATGGTCGAGTCCTCGCCGAACGTCTATGCGTTCGTCACCGGCAACGGGTCCGTGGAGCACTTCCTCGACTCGGTCACCGAGATGGTCGCCGCGCCGTTCGTCCGCGAGCTGTCCGACGAGGCCGCGGACGCCGGAGTCTGGGCGGCCGGGGCCGTCGGGTTCGTCCGCGGCGCCGGCGAATGGTGGCTGGCGCACCGCGGCGAGGCGGGCGTGCCGGGGCGTGACGAGCTGGCCGCGCAGGTGACCAGCTGGCTGTGGGCCGGACCGGTGGGCGTCCTGGCGCGCCGGACCACGCGTTCGAAGGAGGAGTCATGACCGCGCTCGCCGACCACCGGAGCACCCCGCGTGTCCCGGCGCCCGAGGTGGACGTCACCACCCTGGCCGGGCACCTGCTGGGCCGGTACGCCGACCTGCGACGCACCGCCCGCGGGCTGGTCGCCGACCCGCGGTTCCAGAAGGTCGAGGGCCTGACGATGGCCGAGCACCGCGCGCGGGTCCTCGACCAGCTGGTGGCGCTCGTCGAGCGGCGGGAGGTGCACCGCGCGTTCCCGGCCGTGCTCGGCGGGGCCGACGACCACGGCGGCAGCCTGGCGCTGTTCGAGGAGCTCGTGGCGGCCGACCCCTCGCTGCAGATCAAGGCGGGCGTGCAGTGGGGGCTGTTCGCGTCGTCGATCCTGCACCTGGGCACGGCCGACCACCACGCCCGGCTGCTCCCCGGCGCGATGTCGCTGGCGGTCCCGGGCGCGTTCGCGATGACGGAGACCGGGCACGGCTCGGACGTCGACGCGATCGCGACCACCGCCGAGTACGACCCGGCGACGCAGGAGTTCGTCGTCCACACCCCGAACCGGGCCGCGTGGAAGGACTACCTGGGCAACGCGGCGCTCCACGGCACCGCGGCGGTGGTCTTCGCGCACCTGATCACGGCGGCGCCGGGCGGGCCACGCGTGGACCACGGCGTGCACGCGTTCTACGTGCCGATCCGCGATGCCGCGACGGGCGAGTTCTTGCCCGGGGTCGGCGGGGACGACGACGGCGTCAAGGGCGGGCTCAACGGCATCGACAACGGCCGGCTGTGGTTCGACCACGTCCGCGTGCCGCGCGCCGACCTGCTCAACCGGTACGGCGACGTCGCGCCCGACGGTACCTATACGTCGCCCATCGCGAGCCCGGGCCGCCGGTTCTTCACCATGCTCGGCACGCTGGTGCAGGGCCGGGTGTCGCTGGACGGCGCCGCGGTCAATGCCGCGAAGGTCGGCCTGGCGATCGCCGTGACGTACGGCAACCAGCGCCGCCAGTTCGCCGGCCCGGACGACGACGAGGTGGTGCTCCTGGACCGCGGCGAGCACCAGCACCGGCTGCTCCCGCTGGTCGCGGAGACGTACGCGGCCGCCTACGCGCACGAGGAGCTGCTCGCCGCGTTCGACGACGTGTTCTCCGGCCGCGGTGACACGCCGGGCGCGCGCGAGGACCTCGAGACCCTCGCCGCGACGCTCAAGCCCACGTCGACGTGGCACGCCCTGCACACCCTGCAGACCTCCCGCGAGGCGTGCGGCGGCGCGGGCTTCCTCGCCGAGAACCGCATCGTCGGGCTGCGCGCGGACCTCGACGTGTACGCGACCTTCGAGGGGGACAACACCGTCCTCTACCAGCTGGTGGCCAAGCGGCTGCTCACCGACTACGGCCGGGCCCTCAAGGCCGGGTCCAAGGCCGACCTCGCGCGGATCGTCGCCGAGCGCGCCGCGGATGCCGCGCGCTACCGCACGCTCCTGGTGCGAGCCGCCCAGACGCTGTCGGACGCCGGCGACGCGCGCCGCTCGGCGAACGAGCTGCGCGACGAGGCGACGCAGCGCGAGCTGCTGACGGACCGCGTCGAGACGACGGTCGCGGACCTGGCCGCCGCCCTGGCGCCGGCCCGCCGGATGGCGCCCGGACCTGCCGCCGCGCTGCTCAACGCGCACCAGCACGAGCTGGTGGAGGCCGCGCGCGCCCACGCTGAGCGGGTCCAGTGGGAGGCGTTCACGCGGGCCCTCGCCACGGTTCCCGACCCGGGCACGCGCCAGGTGCTGACCTGGCTGCGCGACCTGTTCGGCCTGACGCTCGTCGAACGCCACCTCGCGTGGTACCTGGTCAACGGGCGGCTGTCCGCGGGGCGGGCGCGCACGGTCTCGTCGTACCGCGACCGGCTGCTGGAGCGCCTGCGGCCGCACGCCCAGGACCTGGTCGACGCGTTCGGCTACGGGCCCGAGCACCTGCGTGCGCCGATCGCCTCCGGCGCCGAGCGGGCCCGGCAGGACGAGGCCCGCACCTACCGCCGGACCGCGCGTGCCGCGGCCGGCGCAGCGATCCCGGAGAAGCAGCTTCGGTAGGGGCTAGGGTCACTCGCCGTGACATCGTGGACACTGCTGCCGGCCCATCACCGTTGGCTCGCGCGGCACGCTGAAGACCTCCTCGCGTTCGGCCGCCAGACCCCCTACCCCGGCGGGGGCGCGGCGTGGCTCGACGACGACGGCACCCCGCTGTTCGACCGCGGGCGTGAGACCTGGGTGGCCGCCCGCACCGTGCACGTCTACTCGATCGGCTCGCTGCTGGGGATCCCCGGCTCGCGGCCCGTCGCGGAGGCGGCCTTGGCCGGGTTGACCGGCCCGCTGCGCGACGACGAGAACGGCGGCTGGTACACCTCGCTCGCCGCCGACGGCACCCCCGCGGACGACAAGTCGGCGTACGCCCACGCGTTCGTCGTGCTCGCCGGGGCGTCCGCCTCGGCCGCCGGCCTTCCCGGCGGCTCGGCGCTGCTCGCCGATGCGCTCGCGATCTCGGAGAAGTATTTCTGGGACGACGAGGCCGGGATGGTCGTCGACACCTGGAACCTCGACTTCACGCAGCTCGACGGCTACCGCGGGCTCAACGCGAACATGCACACCGTCGAGGCCTACCTGGCCGCGGCGGACGCGACGGGCGAGCAGGTGTGGCGCGACCGCGCCGGTCGCATCGGGGCGTTCGCGGTGGCGAAGGCCTCCGGCAACCAGTGGCGCCTGCCGGAGCACTTCGACGCGGCGTGGACGCCGCAGCCGGAGCTCAACCGCGACCAGCCCGACGACCGGTTCAAGCCGTACGGGGCCACCGTGGGGCACGGGCTGGAGTGGTCCCGGCTGCTGCTGCACCTCGAGGCCTCGGGTGCCGAGGCCGGCACCGACTGGCTGGCGAGCGCCCGGGGGCTGTTCGACCGCGCGGTCACGGACGGCTGGGCGCCGGACGGTGCGGACGGCTTCGTCTACACCACCGACTGGTCCGGGGCGCCCGTGGTGCGCGACCGGCTGCACTGGGTGGTCGCGGAGGCGATCAACGCCGCCGCCGCGCTCTACCAGCGCACGTCCGACGAGCAGTACGCCGACTGGTACGCGCGGTGCTGGGACTACGCCGACCGGTACCTGCTCGACCACGAGCACGGGTCGTGGCGCCACCAGCTCGCGGCGGACAACACCCCGTCGGCGACCGTCTGGCCGGGCAAGCCCGACCTCTACCACGCGTTCCAGACCACGCTGGTGCCTCGCCTCCCGCTGGCGCCGTCGATGGCGACCGCGGTGGCGCGCAGCCTGCTCGTCTGACGCTGGACCGGCGGCCCTGCGAACCGGGGCCGCCGGTAGGCTTCGGTGGCGATGAGCACCCTCTCCGAGACCGTCGACACGGTCGCCCACGCCGCCGCGACTCCCGACGCCGCGCAACCGTTCGCCGAGCTCGGGCTCAAGCCCGACGAGTACGCGCGCATCCGCGAGCTGCTCGCCCGCCGGCCCACCAACGCCGAGCTCGCCATGTACTCGGTGATGTGGTCCGAGCACTGCTCGTACAAGTCGAGCAAGAAGCACCTCGGCCTGTTCGGCGAGCGGACCACGCCCGCGATGCGGGAGCACCTGCTCGTCGGGATCGGCCAGAACGCCGGCGTCGTCGACATCGGCGACGGCTGGGCCGTGACGTTCAAGGTCGAGTCCCACAACCACCCGTCGTTCGTCGAGCCCTATCAGGGCGCCGCGACGGGCGTCGGCGGGATCGTGCGCGACATCATCTCGATGGGCGCGCGGCCGGTCGCCGTCATGGACCAGCTGCGGTTCGGGGCGATCGACCACCCGGACACCGCGCGCGTGGTGCACGGCGTGGTCGCGGGCGTCGGCGGCTACGGCAACTGCCTGGGGCTGCCCAACATCGGCGGCGAGACGGTCTTCGACCCCTCGTACCAGGGCAACCCGCTGGTCAACGCGCTGTGCCTCGGCGTGCTCCGCCACGAGGACGTGCACCTGGCCAACGCGACGGGCGTCGGCAACCTCGTCGTGCTCTTCGGGGCACGAACCGGCGGCGACGGCATCGGCGGCGCGTCGATCCTCGCGAGCGAGACGTTCGACGACTCCAAGCCGAGCAAGCGGCCGAGCGTGCAGGTGGGCGACCCCTTCATGGAGAAGGTGCTCATCGAGTGCTGCCTCGAGCTGTTCGCGGCGGGCGTGGTCGAGGCGATCCAGGACCTCGGCGCGGCGGGCATCAGCTGCGCGACGAGCGAGCTGGCGTCCAACGGCGACGGCGGCATGCACGTCGACCTGGAGAAGGTGCTGCTGCGCGACCCGACGCTGACGGCCGGCGAGATCCTCATGAGCGAGTCGCAGGAGCGGATGATGGCGATCGTCCGCCCCGACCAGCTCGCGGAGTTCCTCGCGATCACCGGGCGGTGGGACGTCGAGACGGCGGTGATCGGCGAGGTCACCGGCGACGGCCGGCTGACGATCGACCACCACGGGCACCGCATCGTCGACGTCGACCCGAAGACCGTCGCTCACGAGGGGCCGGTCTACGACCGCCCGTACGCGCGGCCGGAGTGGCTCGACGCGCTCGTCGCCGACACCGTGTCCGGCCCCGACGGCGCCGCCCGGTACCCGCGGCCCGCGACGCCCGACGAGCTGCGCGCGACCCTGCTGGCGCTGGTGGCCAGCCCCAACCTCGCGTCGAAGTCGTGGGTGACGCGGCAGTACGACCGGTTCGTCCAGGGCAACACCGCGCTCGCGGAGCCCGACGACGCCGGGGTCGTCCGCGTCGACGAGGCCACCGGCCTGGGGGTGGCCCTCGCGACCGACGCCAACGGCCGCTACGCGCAGCTCGACCCCTACGCCGGTGCACAGCTCGCGCTCGCGGAGGCCTACCGGAACGTCGCGGCGGCCGGGGCGCGGCCGCTCGCCGTCACCGACTGCCTCAACATCGGCAGCCCGGAGCGCACCGACTCGATGTGGCAGCTGGTGCGCGTGATCGAGGGCCTCGCCGACGCCTGCGCCGCGCTCGAGGTGCCGGTGACCGGCGGCAACGTCTCGCTCTACAACACCACCGGCGAGACCGCGATCCACCCGACGCCGGTGGTCGGCGTGCTCGGCGTGATGGACGACGTGGCGCACGCGGTGCCGTCCGGCTGGACCGTCGCGGGCCAGGCCGTGTACCTGCTGGGCACCACGCGCGACGAGCTCGACGGCTCGGCCTGGGCCGACGTGGCGCTGGGCCAGCTCGGCGGCACGCCGCCCGCGGTGGACCTTGCGGCGGAGCGCCGGCTCGCCGCGGTGCTGGTGGAGGGCGCGCGCGACGAGATCGTCGACGCGGCGCACGACCTGTCCGAGGGCGGGCTGGCGCAGGCGCTCGTCGAGTCGGCGATGCGGTTCGGTGTGGGTGTGGAGGTGTCGCTCGACGCCCTGTGTGCGCGCGACGGCATCACCCCGTTCGCGGCGCTCTTCGCCGAGTCGACCGCCCGGGTGCTGGTTGCGGTCGGCGGCTCCGAGGAGCAGCGGCTGCTCGACCTCTGCGTGGCGCGCGGCGTGCCGGCGATCCGGCTCGGGGAGACGGTCGACGAGCCTGCGGTCGAGATCGCCGGGCTGTTCGGCGTCCCGCTCGCCGAGCTGCGGGAGGCGTCCGAAGGCACGCTGCCGAAGCACTTCGGCTGATGCCAACCTCCCGGCTCAGGCTCGCGCCCGAGCTCGACGGGAGGCTCACGGTTGCCCTGGAGCGCCTGCGGGCCGAGCTGGAGCTGCCGACCGCGTTCGGCGCCGCGGCGCAGGCCGAGGCCGACGCGGCAGCCGCTCGCGGCCCAGCCGACGTGCCGGGCCGGGCGATCCCGCGGGTGGACCGCACCGACGTCCCGTTCGTCACCATCGATCCCGCGGGGTCGATGGACCTCGACCAGGCGCTGCACGTCGAGTGGGGTGGCCACGGGTGGACCGTGCGGTACGCCATCGCGGACGTGCCCACCTTCGTCGTGCCCAGGGGAGCGCTGGACGGCGAGACGCACGAGCGGGGGACCACGGCGTACGGCCCCGACGGGAGCGTGCCGCTGCACCCGACCGCGCTGTCCGCCGGGGCGGCGAGCCTGCTGCCCGGCCAGGTGCGTCCCGCGGCGCTGTGGACGTTCGCGCTCGACGAGGACGCCCGGCTGGTCGACGCGCGCGTGGAGCCGGCGACGGTCCGCAGCCGGGGCCGGCTGACGTACGACGAGGCCCAGGCCGCGATCGACGGCGGGCCGGACCCGCTGGGGGCGGTCCAGGTGCTGCGGGCGTTGCGTGAGGTCGGCCGGCGCCGGCAGGCGATCGAGCGGGACCGCGGCGGGGTGTCGCTCGACGTCCCCGAGCAGGAGGCGGCGCGGGCCGACGACGGCACGTGGGACCTGCGGTTCCGCGCGGTGCTGCCGGTGGAGAACTGGAACGCCCAGCTGTCGCTGCTGACCGGCATGGCGGCCGCGCAGCTGATGCTGGACTCCGGCGTCGGCGTGCTGCGGACGATGCCGCCGGCGCAGGGCCGCGACATCGGCCGGCTGCGGCGGACCGCCCGGGCGCTGGGCCTGCGGTGGCCCCGGACGCTGCCGTACCGCGGCTTCCTCGAGAACCTCGACGCGACGCGTCCGGCCGACGAGGCGTTCCTCGACGCGGCGACCACGCTGTTCCGCGGCGCGGGGTACCACGCGTTCGGCGGTGCCGACGGCGCCGTGGCGCCGGCCGGTGACGACGCCCGGCACTCGGCGATCGCGGCGCCGTACGCCCACGTCACCGCGCCGCTGCGCCGGCTCGTCGACCGCTACGGCACCGAGGTGTGCCTCGCCGTCTGCGCCGGTGCACCGGTGCCCGAGTGGGTGCTCGCCGCGCTGCCCGCACTGCCCGAGACGATGGCGACCACCAGCCGGCGGGCCAACGGCTACACGCGGGGCGGGATCGACCTCGTGGAGGCCGCGCTGCTCGAGGCGCACGTCGGGCAGGAGTTCGACGCGGTGGTGATCGCGGGGCCGCGCCGGCGCGCGGTGCCGCCGGCCGAGCAGCGGGGCGAGATCGTCGTGCAGCGCCCCGCGGTGCGGGCGGCGGCCCGGCCGGGACCCGACGGCGCCCTGCCGCTGGGGAAGGCGGTGCGGGCGCGCCTCGTCACGGCGTCCGTCGCGGCGCGGTCGGTGCTGTTCGAGCTGACCTGACTCAGCCGAGCAGGAAGTCGAGGATCGCCGGGGTCGCGGCGTCGGTCCAGGTGGGAACGTGGCCGCCGCCGTCGATCGCCCACAGCTCCACCTGGCTGCCGTCGCGGCAGCCCTCGGCGTAGCGGATGACGGTGGTCTCCGCGCCCTCGAGGGTCGACTCGAGGTCCAGCGCCGTGGGCTCGTCGGGCGTCGGGTCGCACCCGTCGAGCTCGGCCCAGCGTCGCGCCGTCTCCTCCGCCGAGGCCGACGACTGCGCGGCGCTGCCCCCGTAGGGCACCGTGTCGTCGGCGGTGCCGTGGATGTGGAGCACCGACACCGGCTCGCTCGGGTGGCACAGGGAGCTGCGGGCGGGCAGCGGGCCGGCGAGGGCGGCGACGGCATCCACCTGGTCGGCGTGGTCGCACGCGAAGCGGTGCGTCATGTAGCCGCCGTTGGAGTGGCCCAGCATGGCGACCCTGTCCACGGCGTACGACGAGCGGACGGTCTCGATCAGGTGGGAGAGGTAGGCCGAGTCGTCGACGTCGGCGCCGTAGAAGTCGCAGCACGCGCCCTCGACGGCGTTCCAGAACTGCTCGCCCTGTGGATTGGTCAGGCCGTCGGGCAGCGCGAGGAGGAATCCGCGCTGGTCGGCGGCGGCCATGAGCCCGAAGTAGCCGTCGAGCTCCGTCGAGTTCGACGTGTAGCCGTGCAGCCCGACGAGCAGCGGCACCGGGGTGCCGGGGGCGTAGCCGTCTGGAACGTGGAGCCGGAAGGGGCGGCCGTCGAGGTCGATGCTGACGGTGCCGGGTGCGGCGGCGGCGCTCGCCGAGCTCGTCTCGCCCCCGCTGGCGCCGCCCGTCGAGCACGCGCCGAGAAGAACCACGGCCGCGACGATCAGCGCTGCGCCGCCTACGTGCCTACTTGCCCATCCGGTTGCCCCCATGGCGCCGAGGGTCGCGGCGTGCGCAGCGTCCGTCGAGGGCCGTAGGACCCAACCCCGTCCCGGAGGCCTTCCGGGCTCGCGTCCTAGCATCGGCACGTGCAGCGACCACCGCGGTACCCCAGGCGCCACCGCACGGTCGCCGTCTCGGCCGTCGTGGCCGTGGTCGCGGGGCTGACCGTGTGGGCCCTGGTCAGCGGAGCGGCGGGTATCGACGGCGGCAGTCCGGCCGCCGAGCCCAGCACGTCGACTGAGGCTGCCCCGGCGTCGCCTCTGGTGACGTTCAACGGCGACCCGACCGCGCCAGCGCCGACGACGCCGACACCGACAGGCACCCCAGAGCCCACCGCCGCCGGGATCGACCTCGCCGCCCACTCGACCACCGACCCCGCCAGCATCTGGGTGATCGTCAACAAGCAGCACCCGATCGCTCCCTCGGACTACGCGCCCACCGACCTGGTCACCGTCGACGGGGCCAGCGTGCGCCAGGTGGTGCAGGCCGACCTGGAGGCGATGCTCGCCGCAGCCGAGGCCGACGGCGTGCGCATGGGCCTGCGGACCGCGTACCGGTCGTACGGGGCGCAGGCGGCGATCCGGGCCGATGTCGAGGCCCGCCGTGGGTTCGCCCACGCCGAGAAGTACTCGGCGAGGCCCGGCTACTCCGAGCACCAGACGGGCCTGTCATTCGACCTCCATGGCACCTCCCAGCCGGGGTGCGATCTCCAATCCTGTTTCGCCGACACCGCCGAGGGGCGGTGGGTGGCGGCGCACGCCGCCGAGTACGGGTTCCTGGTCCGGTACACGCCGGAGAACACCGCGGTCACCGGCTTCGCGCCGGAGGCGTGGCACCTGCGGTACGTCGGTCGCGAACTCGCCGGCTGGATGTCGGCGAACGGCATCGGCTCCCTCGAGGAGGCGCTCGGCGTCACGGGCGGCCCGGACTACGCGGCGGGCGCCTGAGGGCGCTGGTGCTGGTCGGTCGCGGGCGACGCGTCTGTGGGCTCCGGCGAGGTCGATGCGTCGGTGCAGCAGGCACCGCCGCAGGGCCGGGCTGCGTCGAGTGACCGGGTGCTGGCGGCGCGCCGGGCAGTGCCGGTGCGTGCGAGGCGTACCGGTGCCCGGTGGGTGTCGTCGTCACCACCACCGGCGGCGCTCCCCGTGGGCCTTCCGTCGACTCGGGCCCCTCCTGCCAGCCGGGCGCCTGCTTCGCGTGGTTGCAGCGCTCGCACTTCGCCTGGAGGTTCGCCGCGTCGGTGGGACCGCCGTCGGCGTCCGGCACGACGTGGTCGATGTGCCGCGCGGGCGCGTCGCAGTACGGCGTCCGGCACGAGCCGTCGCGAGCGCGGATCAGGTTGGCGAGCCCGGGCGGTGCCAATCGGCTGCGCGAGTCCATGGCCACCAGCTGCCCGGTCGTGGGCGCGGTGAACAGCCGCCGGACCCAGACCTCGAGCCGGCCGAGCGGTGACGTCGAAGCGACTCGCCCGGCTGGCGGGGGAGCAGCGCCGTGCGAGTCGCGCGCGCCACGCGGGTCGAGGGCGCCAGATCGATCGATGGCGCCAGACGGATCGAGTGCGTCGAGCACCGCGTTGCGCGCCCATGCACCGGGGACGGTGCCGTAGCCAGGAATGTGGGCCGGCTCGTCATCGCCAGCGAGGAGAGTGCGGTCCGTCATGACCAGCTGGACCTCCAGCCGCGTCACGGGCCGATTGTCAGCATCGTCGCCGACGGGGGCTCCCGTGGTCGTCCCGCCCGCCGCGACCGGACTCACCCCGCCCGCGGCGATCCGCGCGACCAGCTCGTCGGCCATCACCTGGCCGCGCGATCGCGGGTCACCGGCGGCGCGGGCCGAGTCGGCGGCGCGGACCAGGGCGGCGTACACCCCGACGCCCTGGGCGACCGGCAGCAGCGCGGTCAGGTACGTCATGGTGTCCGGCGCGGGGCGGATGGTGACGCAGCGCTCCGCCTCGGCTCGCCTCGCGCGGGCGACGACGGAGGCGGCGTCGAGCCGGAGCGCGACGGCCTTGGCGCGCGCGACGAGTGCACGTGTCCCGAGTCCGGCCAGCGCCGCGGCATCGCCGGCGATCTCCTCGTCGAACGCCGCGCGGTCTTCCCTCGACAGGCACGCCGACTCGCGGACCAGGAGCGTGGCCCGCCACTCCGATAGCACACCGGACGACAGCGCCGCGAGCGTGTGTGGCATCTCGGCGACGAGTGCCTTGGCCAGTCCCAGGTAGCGGCCACCCGCGTGCGGCGACTCCCGGCGCGCGAGCGCGACTTGAGCCCCCACGCCGCGCCCCAGCAGCTCGCTCGGCACCCCGGCGGCTCGTTGCATGGCCCGCTGCGAGACGTCCAACGCCACGCTCGCCCGCGCCTGCACGGCCGACGCGGCAGACTTCAGGTCCTCGAGGGCGCGGATCAGGTCGACGAGCGCCGCGTCGTCGAGGTCCGTGAACCCGGCGTCGTCGAGGTCCCCGGGCCGAGCGCCAAGCGCTGCGATCCAACCGCGGACCGCTTCGGCGTCGACACAAAGGTGCGAGGGTCGGACCACGGCCACGGGGGAGGCTGTTGGGGAGGGTTCAGGAACGGGTCCATGCGCCTCGACCTCATCCGCGCGCCTCCCGCGCCCGCGTCGCGCGGCGGCATACCGGGCCGCCGCAGGCCAAGAGTCGCTATCGAACACATGTGCGAGTCTAGCTCAGACATCCGACAAGCACCACCAAAACCCCAGGTCAGCGATTCAGCCCTCAGCGGACTGTCATGTCACAGGACCTCGGGTGACTGAGCGGACCCGCCACCGCCTCGGCTCGTCGAGCGCTGGCGACGACAATGCTCCCGTGCCTCCCCGCCGCCGAACCGACCCCGCCGCCGGCCGCCTCGCGCTCACGGCGTGGCGCGCCGCCGGCCCCGCGGCGTCGTCGTCGGACCGCCGCACCGCGGTGCGCTTCACCCTCGAGGAGCTGGCCGACCTCGCCCCCGGCAACTCCGTCGAGGTGCGCGTCCCGCCCGACGGCGCCGTGCAGGCGATCGCCGGCCCACGCCACACGCGCGGCACGCCGCCCAACGTCGTCGAGACCGACCCTGCCACCTGGCTCGCCCTGGCGACCGGCGACCTCGCCTGGGCGGACGCG
>CAZBIO010000175.1:0-22454 GCA_964491965.1 uncultured Cellulomonas sp. | reverse complement strand
CGGGCCGGCGGGGGCCCGGCGCCGCCGCAGCATCTCGCGCAGCGCGACGGTGTGGGTGAGGTGCGGAGCCGCGGCCGCGGCGCTCACCTCGTCCACCCAGCCTTCGACGAGCGCCAGCGACGTCTCGAGCCGCTCGAGGGTCGCCTCCTGGGCGGGTGTCGTCTGCGGCCCGAACACGCCGGAGGACAGGGCCTCCTGGAGCGCCGCGGGGTCGGTCGGGTCGATCGAGCGCACCGCCTCCTCGAGCTGCGACATGTCGATGCTGATGCCGCGGGCGTACGCCTCGACCGCGCCGCGCAGGTGCGCGCGCAGCCAGGGCACGTGCGCCACCAGGCGGGTCGCGGCCGCCTCGCGCACGGCGAGGAACAGCCGGACCTCGTCGGTCGGCACCTCGAGCCCCTCGCCGAATGCCTCGACGTTGCGCAGGACGAGCGCGGGGGCCGGCGCCGCGACAAGGGGCAGACCGATGTCGGTGGTGCCGAAGACCTCCTGCGCCAGGGTGCCGACGGCCTGGCCCACCTGGAGCCCGAAGACCATCTGGCCGAGCCGGCGCGTCATCTGGCCGACGTCGAAGCCCTCCGCCTCGACGCCCAGCCCCTCGCGCACGGTCTCGCCCAGCGCGCTGGCGAGGGCGGCGGCCAGGGACCCCGCGATGGGCTCGGTCACGGTGCGCCACGTCGGCAGCGTCGCCTCGACCCACTCGGCACGGCTCCACGCCCGGCCGTCCGCACCGGATGCGGGCAGGTCGGTGGCGGCGTCGAGCCACAGCTCGGCCACGGAGAACGCCTCGGTGACCGCGCGCCGCTCGGCGGCGCCGAGCGACGGGTCGCCCCCGGAGCCGGCCTGCTGGCGGGCCAGCTCGTGGGCCATCTCCCAGTTGACGGGCTCGTCGCCGCCGGACGCCATCAGCCGCTGGACCTGGGCGACCATCTGCTGGAGCATCGCGGGGTCGGTGGGCATGCCGGGCGCGACGGCGTCGGGATCGAACCCGTGCTCGCGCAGCTGCGCGAGCACCTCGTCGGCCGCGGGGCCGAGGAGCGAGCGGAGCATCTGCTCCCACCCGGACGCGCCGGACTCACCGGGGACGGGACGGTCTGTGCTCATGTCTCGGCCTTCCCTACGTTTCGTTCCCGGCGGGTGCCGCCTGCGGCGCCCCCCACCGTCCACTGCACTCCGGGTGCGGCCTCGGGCTCATGTCTCGGCCTTCCCTACGTTTCGTTCCCGTGGAACCACTTATGGCTGCGCGTCTGGGGAGACGGTCCGACCACGGTAGCCGCGCCCGGTCCCGCGGCAACGGGCCGCGGGCCCCGTTCCGCTGAGGGCGCACAGGGCCCACTGGTCGGGCTGCGATGATCTGCGGGTGCAGGACGGCATCGAGCAGCAGGCGGCCCCGATGGACGGCGAGCGACCGACGCCGCGATCGTTCCTGCTCGCGGCGGGGATGCTGGTCTCGTCGATTCTGCTCGCGGTGCTCGTCGTGCTCCCCGCCCCCTATGCGGTGACGATGCCAGGCCCGACGACGGACGTGCTGGGCGAGCACGACGGGACGCCGCTGATCCGCATCTCCGGCGCGGAGACGTTCGACTCGACCGGCGAGCTGCGGCTGACCACCGTCTCGGCGACCGGCTCGCCCGACTTCCCTTCGTCGGTCGCCGGCGTGCTCCGCGGCTGGCTGTCGTCGGCCAGCGTGGTCCGCCCGGTCGAGGACGTGATCCCCACTGGGCAGACGCAGCAGGAGATCGACGAGGAGAACGCGTCCGAGATGACGTCGTCACAGGAGAACGCGACGGTCGCGGCGCTCGTCGAGCTCGGCTACCAGGTGCCGGCGACGCTGACGGTGGCGCAGACGGTCGAGGGCACGGACGCGGCGCGCCGGCTGCGCGAGGGCGACGTGCTCGTGGCGATCGACGGTGTCGACCTGCACGACTACCAGACCCTGGTCGCCCGGCTGGCGGAGGTCGCCGCGGGCGACACCGTGACGCTCGGCGTCGTCCGCGACGGCTCGCGGCTCGACGTGCCGGTGGTCACCACCGCGCGGGAGGACGGCGGCGCGCTCATCGGCGTGCTCGTCGACCCCGCCTTCGACTTCCCGATCGACGTGCAGATCTCGATCGACGGCGTGGGCGGCCCCAGCGCGGGAATGATGTTCGCGCTCGGCATCGTCGACAAGCTGACGCCGGACGACGAGGCCAACGGGGTGCACATCGCGGGCACCGGCACCATGGACGTCACCGGCGACGTCGGGCCGATCGGCGGCATCCGCCAGAAGCTCATCGGCGCCGCGCGCGACGGTGCGGCGTGGTTCCTCGCGCCCGAGGCGAACTGCAGCGAGGTCGTCGGGCACGTGCCCGCGGGCCTGTCGGTGGTCGAGGTGGCGACCCTGGCGGACGCCGTCGACGCGATGACGGCGATCGGCGCGGGCGACGGCGCCGGCCTGCCGACCTGCCAGGCGTCGGACGAGGCGCCGGGCGAGTCGCCGGACGAGGGCTGAGCGAGTCGCCGGACGAGGCGCCAGGCGAGTCGCCGGACGAGGGCTGAGCGGCGCCGAACCGCCGGCGTCGAGCCGGTGTCAGACGAGGGTCGAACGCACCGCCGCGACGAGGCCCGGCACCACGTCGGCACCCTGTGCCACCGCATCGTCCGAGTCGTGCGCCCGCGTGCGCAGCGCGCACCAGCTCGCGCCGTCCCGCAGCACGCCGACGGCGATGCGCACGTCGGTGCGGTCGGGGTGCGTGCGCAGGTAGCGCAGGGCCGGCCCGGGGGCGGCGGGCATCGCGGCCTCGGCGGCGGGCGGCAGCACCACCCGCTCCACGGTGACCGCGGCTCCGTCGACGGTGTCCGGCCAGGCGAGTCCCGCGAGCAGCGTCTCGAGGTCGTCGGCCGGCGGGAGGCCCTCCTGCTCCACGGAGGTGAGGTGCCAGGGGTTGGCCCGTGCGGCGTCGAGCACGTCGGCCGCCAGCTGGTCCGCGAGCGTCGGCTCCGCCTCCAGCGCCGCCTGGGTGCGCACCAGTGCGAACACCCGCACGGGACCGTCCCAGCCCGCGTCCGCGACGTGCCGCTCCACCTCCCGCACGGCGTCGGCGAGGGCGCTGGCGGCCGCGGGGGACGTGGGCGACGTGGGGTCGAACGACATGCGGCCATCGTCGCATCGGTGTGGGAACCTGGGCGTCGGGCCGCGCGTTGGCCCTGGGACCGATCCGGCGGCATCCCGCCCTCGGGCGGCCCGAGATCCCTGACGACGACGAGGAACCGTGACCTTCGCCGACACCCCCCGGCCCCGACCAGTCCCCCGCCGGCGCCGCCGCGGACCCCTCGTCCCGACGATCCTCGTGCTGGTCGCCCTGGGACTGCTGCTGCTCGCGCTCGCGCAGCTGTGGACGCAGGTGCTCTGGTACAACCAGGTCGGCTTCGCGCAGGTGCTGTGGACGGAGTGGGGCACGCGGACCGCGCTGTTCATCATCGGGTTCGTCGTCATGGCCGGTGCGGTGTGGGCGAGCCTGCAGTACGCGTACCGCGCGCGGCCTGTGTACGCGCCGTCCACCACGGAGCAGGCCAACCTCGACCAGTACCGCGAGGCGATCGAGCCGCTCCGCCGGCTCGTCATGATCGCCGGGCCCGTGGTGCTCGGCCTGTTCGGCGGCGGCGCCGCGGCGCAGCGCTGGCAGACGATCCAGCTGCTCCTCCACCGGCAGACCGTCGGGACCCCGGACCCGCAGTTCGGCAACGACCTCGGGTTCTACATGTTCGCGCTGCCGGCGCTGCGATTCTTCGTCTCGTTCGCGATCACGGCCACGGTCCTCTCGGGCGTCGCCGCGCTGGCCACCCACTACCTCTACGGCGGCCTGCGCATCGGCGCGTCGGCCAAGGGGCACCGCACCACGCGCCAGGCACGCGTCCACCTGTCGGGGCTCGGCGCCACGCTCATGGTGCTCATCGCCGTCAGCTACTGGCTGGACCGGTACTCCACCCTGATGAAGAGCACCACGGCGAACGACCGGGTCTCCTTCGCCGGCGCGGCCTTCACCGACGTCCACGCCGTGATCCCGTCCAAGGCGATCCTCGCGGTCGCCGCGCTGGTGGTCGCCGGCGCGTTCGTCGCCAACGCCTTCGTCGGCAACTGGCGGCTGCCCGCGATCGGCGTCGGCCTGATGATCATCTCGGCGATCGTCGTCGGCGGCATCTACCCGGCCATCGTCCAGCGCTTCCAGGTGGTGCCGAACGCGCAGGACAAGGAGGCCACCTTCATCCAGCGCAACATCGACGCCACCCGCCAGGCCTACGGGCTGACCGACGTCCAGGTCAGCGAGTACGACGCGACGGTGACGGCGGCCCCCGGCGCGCTGCGCGCGGACGCCGAGACCACGGCGTCGATCCGGCTGCTCGACCCGCAGATCGTCTCCCCGTCGTTCCGGCAGCTCCAGCAGATCCGCGGCTTCTACAACTTCCCCGACTCGCTCTCGGTCGACCGGTACGACGTGGGCGGCGAGAGCCGTGACACCGTCATCGCGGTACGTGAGCTCAGCCTGGACGGCCTGCCGGAGGGCCAGCAGAACTGGGTGAACGAGCGGACCGTGTACACCCACGGGTTCGGCGTGGTCGCGGCCTACGGCAACACGCGCGGGGCCCGTGGCGCGCCGGCCTTCTGGGAGGGCGGCATCCCCTCGACGGGCGGGATGGGCCCCTACGAGCCGCGCATCTACTTCGGCCAGGAGTCGCCGACATACTCGGTCGTCGGCGCCCCGCAGGGCACGGAGGGCTGGGAGTTCGACTTCCCGGACGACACGACGGGCACGGGCGCGCAGACGACGACCTTCCCGACGCAGGACTTCTCGGCCGGCCCCAGCATCGGCAACCTGTGGAACAAGCTGCTCTTCGCCATGAAGTTCGGCGACCAGGAGCTGCTGTTCTCCAGCCGCGTCACGCCCGACTCGCAGATCCTCTTCGACCGCGACCCGCGCACCCGGATCGCGAAGGTCGCCCCGTACCTGGAGCTCGACGGCCGCGTGTACCCGGCGGTGGTCGACAGGCGTGTGGTGTGGATCGTCGACGGGTACACGACGAGCGACAGCTACCCGTACTCCGCGAGCCAGTCGCTCGAGGAGGCAACGATCGACTCGCTGACCGAGGCGAGCGGTTCCATCGAGACCCTCGCGCCGAAGACGGTCAACTACATCCGCAACTCCGTGAAGGCGACCGTGGACGCCTACGACGGGTCGGTCAAGCTCTACGCGTGGGACCCGGAGGACCCGGTGCTGCGGGCGTGGTCGTCCGTGTTCCCCACGTCCCTGGAGCCGATGTCCGAGATCTCCGGCGACCTGATGAGCCACCTGCGCTACCCCGAGGACCTCTTCAAGGTGCAGCGCACGCTGCTGGGTCAGTACCACGTCACCACGGCGGCCGAGTTCTTCTCCGGCAACGACTTCTGGGTCAACCCGGCGGACCCGGAACAGAACAACACCGCCGTCAAGCAGCCGCCGTACTACCTGACGCTGCAGATGCCCGACCAGGACAAGGCCGTGTTCTCCCTGATGAGCACGTACATCCCGGCCGGTTCCGGCGCGCGCCAGGTGCTCACCGGCTACCTGGCGGCCGACGCCGAGGCGGGAAACGTCAAGGGCAGACCGGCGGAGAGCTACGGCACGTTGCGGCTGCTGGAGCTGCCGCGCGACTCCACGGTGCCCGGCCCCGGCCAGGCGGCGAGCTACTTCCGTGCCGACCCGACGGTCGGCAACGAGCTGAACATCCTGTCGCAGCAAGGGTCCACGGTCCGGCGAGGCAACATGCTGACGCTGCCGGTCGGCGGCGGCCTGCTCTACGTCCAGCCGGTGTACGTGCAGGCGTCGAGCGGGACAACGTACCCGCTGCTGCAGCGCGTGCTCGTCTCGTTCGGTGACCAGGTCGGCTTCGCCCAGACGCTCGACGAGGCCCTCGACCAGGTGTTCGGCGGCGACTCGGGTGCCAATGCCGGCGACGCCGGGACGGGCGGCGGCACCACCGAGCCGCCGCCGACCGTCGAGCCTCCGGCCACCGGGGAGCCGACGCCCCCGCCGGCCACGGGCGAGCCGACGGCACCCGCGACGCCGGGCGACCCGCGGGCCGACCTCGCGGACGCGCTCCAGCGGGCCAACGCTGCGATCCAGGACGGCCAGGCCGCGCTGGCGGACAACGACTTCGCGGCGTACGGCGAGGCTCAGGACCGGCTCGACCAGGCGATCCAGGACGCGCTGAACGCCGAGGCGCGGCTGGACGCCGCGGGCTGAGCCGCGAGCTTTCCTGATGTTTGGGGCGTGATTCACGCCCCAAACATCAGGATCCTGAGTCGAGGGGGGCGGGCGGCGTCAGTCAGGCGTCGTTGCGCGCCGCGAGCCAGCCGCGCAGCCGGTCCGGCCGGTTGGTGATCACCGCGTCGACGTGCAGCTCGGCCGCGGTGGCCCACATCCAGGGCTCGTCGAGCGTCCAGACCGCGACGGCGCGCCCCTCGGCGTGCTGCCGCGCGACGAACGCGGGGTCGGAGAGCAGCAGCGTGCCCTCGGGGTTGAGCGTCACCACGCCGAGCTCGTCGGCCAGCGCATCGACCCGCGCGGGCGGCGGGTCCTCGAGCAGCAGGCCGCGACGCAGCCTCGGCGCGACGTCGCGCAGCGCCGCGACGGTGGAGACCTCGAAGCTCTGCGCGACGACCCGGCCCTCCCGGCCCGCCGCGAGCAGCGGCTCGGTCACCAGACGGATGTCGTCGGTGGTCCACGCGCCCTTGACCTCGAGCAGCAGCCCGACGTCGCGGCGCGCCAGGAACGCGAGCAGCTCGTCGTAGGTCGGGATGCGCTGGCCGCCGTAGGCGGGGGAGAACCAGGAGCCGGCGTCGAGGGCCCGCAGCTCGTCGAGCGTGAGGTCGGCGATGGCGCCCGCGCCGTCGGTGGTCGCCTCGACGGTGTCGTCGTGGATCACCACCACCTGCCGGTCCGCGGTGAGGTGCACGTCCACCTCGACGGCGTCGGCGCCCGCCCGCCACGCCGCCTCGAGCGAGGCGAGCGTGTTCTGCGGCGCCACGGACGAGTTGCCCCGGTGCGCGACCACCCTCACGGCGTCATCCCCCTCTCGCGCAGGACCTCCGCGAGGAGGTCCGCCCGGTCGCTGATCAGCCCGTCGACGCCGAGGTCCAGCAGGCGGCGCATCTCGTCGGGCTCGTTGACGGTCCACACGTGCACCGGCAGCCCGGCACTGTGGGCCGCGGCGACGGTCCGCTCGTCGACCACCACCAGCCGGCCCTGCCCGCTCGGCACCTGGAGGCAGTCGACCTGGCGCCGGAGCCAGCCGAGCGGCGCGTGCATCCGGGCCGCGCCGACGAACCGCGCGATCTCGCCGAGCGACGCCGACGTGGCGACCGGCCGGGAGAGCCGGCGGACCGTGGCGCGCCGGCGCGCGGCCGAGAACGACGCGACGAGCACCCGGTCGTGGGCGCGGGTGCGCTCGATCACCTCGGCGACGGGGAACACCGCCTCCTGCTCCTTGACGTCGATGTTGACGCGCGCCTGCGGGTAGGCGCCGAGCAGGTCCTCCAGCAGCGGCACCGGCTCGACGCCGCCGATCCGCGCCTCCCGCACCTCGCGCCACGGCAGCTCCCGCACCAGGCCGTGCGCGTCGGTGGTGCGGTCGAGCGAGTTGTCGTGCAGCGCGACGGCGACGCCGTCGCGTGTGGCGTGCGCGTCCGTCTCCAGGTAGCGGAACCCCAGGTCGACGGCCGCCTGGAACGCGGCCATCGAGTTCTCCAGCCCGTCGCGGGAGAAGCCCCGGTGTGCGAGCGCGACGAACGGCTCGTCGAGGTAGGGCGTCACGGCCGAGGGCGTCACGGGCGAAGGCGTCACCGCGCCACCCGGTCCAGGAACTCGGCCAGCGCCGCGAGGTAGGCGGCGCGCGGCTCGTCGGCGGACAGGACGAGGTCGTGCACCCCGCCCTCGATCGTGCGGACCGCGACGTCCGGGCCGAGCGACGGCACCACCCGCGCGATGGCGCGCACGTCGAGCACGGTGTCCTGCCGGTCGAGGTCGGGGTTGTCGGGCTTGTCGGGCCCGGAGGTCGCGCAGTGCGCGACGAGCACGGGGCACGCGATCGCCAGGCCCCGCGCGACGCGGGCCTGGCCGGCCCGGACCGCGGCGAGCCAGCCGGCGCGCGCGGGCAGCCCCTCGGGACGCTTGAGCCGGGTGTCGAAGTCCCACCGGCCGCCGTTGGCGGCAAGCTGCCCGGTCGCGTACACCGACGGGCGGCTCGACAGCTGGGTCAGCGGCCGGTAGCGCGCCAGGGCGCGCAGCGCCTCGTCGCCCACCAGTGGCACGAACCCGGCCGCGGGCGCGAGGAACGGGCTGTCCAGCACCAGGCCCTCGATGCCGCCGCGCTCGCGGTGCGCGTGCGCCCACAGCGCCGCGACCAGTCCTCCCGTCGAGTGCGCGTGCACCACCACCGGCAGATCGGGGTGCAGCCGGCGGGCGGCCGCCACGGCGGCGGTCAGGTCCGTGCCCTGTTCCCGCAGGTCGTCCTGGTAGTGCGGCACCTCGCCCAGCCGCCAGGACCGTCCCGCTCGTCGGGCATCCAACGCGAGGAACGCCCAGCCCGCGGCCTCGACCGCGTCCGCCAGGTGGGCCTGGAAGAAGTAGTCGTTGTAGCCGTGCAGGTGCACGACGACCCCGCGTGCGTCCGGTGGCGCGGCGGGGCGGCGCACCAGCGTCATCAGGGGGTCGGAGCGCCCGGCCGCGACCGAGGCGGCCGGCGCGTCGGCGAGCACCGGCCCGGCGGGCAGCCGCAGGGCGACGAACCCGGCGAGGTGCTCGTCGTCGGCCCAGGCCGACACGCGGCTACCGGAGCCGGGCACGACGCTCGAGGCGGTCACCTAGACACGCTCGGTCATGGGGACGACCACCAGGTCCCGCCGGCCGTCGACCCGCAGGCCGCGCGGGAACCGCACGAACAGGAAGGCGGCGAGCCCGGCCGCGAGGACGAACACGATGCCCAGGATGCCCCAGTACTGCGCGCCGCCCCACCGGATGGCCAGCGCGAACGCCGCCGGCGCCAGGAAGCTGGCGGCGCGGCCGGTGGTCGCGTACAGGCCGTAGGCCTCGGTCTCCTTGCCAGCGTCGGTCAACCGACCCAGCAGGCCGCGGCTGGCGGACTGCGCGGGGCCCACGCACGCGGACAGCACCAGCGCGGCGGCCCAGAACAGCGGCTTGCCCAGGTCGTGCAGCACGAAGACGGCCGTCGCCGCGACGACGAGCACCGACAGCGAGACGACGATGACGCGCCGCGGGCCGAAGCGGTCGTCGAGCCAGCCCGCGGCGATGGTGAACAGCCCGGCGACGACGTTCGCGGCGATGGCGAACACGATCACCTCGTCGTCGGTGAAACCGAACGAGCCGCTTGCCAGCACGGCGCCGAACGTGAACACGCCCGTCAGCCCGTCGCGGAAGATGGCGCTGGAGACGAGGAACCCGAGGGTGGACCGGCGGGTGCGCCACAGGCCGGCGACGTCCTGCCCCAGCTTGCGGTAGGCGCCGACGACGCTGATGCGCCGCGGCTGGTCGACGCGCTCGCGAACCCAGATCAGCACCGGGATGGAGAACAGGGCCATCCAGATCGTGGCCACGACCACCGACGCGCGGATGTCCCAGCCGCCCTGCGACGTGACGCCGAACCAGCCGACCTCCGGGCTGATGAAGCCGACGAACAGCACCAGCAGCAGCACGATGCCGCCGACGTACCCGAGCCCCCAGCCCAGCCCGCTGACCCGCCCGATGCCCTCGGGCCGCGTGATGTGCAGCAGAAGCGCGTTGTAGGCGACGGACGCGAGCTCGAAGAACACCGTGCCCACGGCCAGCAGCGCGATGCCGAGCACCACGTTGCGGGATCGCGATCCCTCGGCCGGGTCGACGAGCACCATGCCCGCCATGCACAGCACCACCACGAGGGTGTTCCACGCCAGCCACGGCTTGCGGCGTCCGGAGGCGTCGGCCAGCGCGCCGAGCGCCGGGGCGAGCAGGGCCACGACGACCCCCGCGGCGGCCATGCCCCAGCCGAGCCACTCGCTGTGCAGCGCCGTGGTCGCCTCGGCGTCGGCCCCGGGCTCGACGAAGGAACCGGACGTGATCCACACCGTGAAGACGAAGGTGGTGACCACGGCGTTGAAGGCCGCCGACCCCCAGTCCCACGCGGACCACGCAAGGACGGGGCGCCGCAACAGGCGCTCGGGAGCCGGGGCGGGGGGAGCGGCGACGGCGTCTGTCACGCGCGGATCGTACGGCGCGGCCCGACGAGCGGCGGCCCGGCGCGGCCGAACGGCAGGTGAACTCCTCGACCTCAGACGGTCAGGTCGTCGATCGCGGCGTCGGGACCGTCTCGCTTGACCGCCTCGATGCCGTTGATCGCGCCGTCCTTCCGGCTGTATCCCTCACCGCCGTTGGCGATCACCTGACCGTTGGCGGACTTCAGGCGCCAGCGGAACTCGCCGTCACTGCTCTTGTACAGCTCGAACTTCGCTGCCATCGGATCGGCTCCCTCGTCACGGATGGGCGGGACGCTCGCAACGCTAGGAGCGGGCGCCGGGACCGGCCACCGGAACGGTCCGGCCGATCAGGCCAGGGGAGCGGTCGACCCGCGCTGCACCACGCGGCAGGGGAGCGAGGTCATCCCCGGCTCGGCATGGCCGTCCATCGCCGCGAACAGCCGCTGGACCGCCGTCGCCCCGATGTCCTCGAGCCGCATGTCGATGCTCGTCAGCTGCGGGCGGGCGTTCGCCACCAGGAGGCCGAGGTTGTCGAAGCCGACGATGGCCACGTCCTCCGGCACGGCGAGCCCGCGTTCCTTGACCGCCTCGAGCACGCCGCGCGCGATCTGGTCGTTGCCCGCGAACACCGCGTCGACCTCCTCGCCGGCGGCGAGCAGCATCCGGGTGGCGCCCCGGCCCCACGCCTCGTCCCACCGCCCGTGGAACACGCGCCCGCCGGCGGGGGACAGGCCAGCGGCGGTCAGGGCGGCGAGGGCGCCGGCGGCGCGCTCGCGTGCGGCGGAGTACGAGGTGTCGCCGGTGATGTGGGCGATCTTCGTCCGGCCGTTGGCCAGCAGGTGCTCGACGGCGAGGGTGCCGGCGGCGACGTTGTCGGAGACGACGGAGAGGTCGTCGGGGTCCTCCGACGGGGCGACGGCATAGACGACCGGGACCGGCAGGTCGCCGAGCGACGGCCGCGGGTCGGTGCGCGCGCCCGCGACGATCAGCCCGTCCACGCGCCGGGCGAGCAGGGCGCGGACGTGGTGGAGCTCGCGGAAGGAGTCGCCGCGCGCGTCGCACAGCAGCACGCCGGTCTCCTCGGAGGAGAGGGCCTCCTCGGCACCCATGAGCGCACGGAGCGACGACTTCTTCGCCAGGTCGGTGACGAGCACCCCGACGAGGCCGGCCCGGCCGCCGGCCAGGCGCGCGGCGCTGGGGTGGAAGGCGAGCTTCTCCGCGGCGGCGACCACCCGGGCACGCGTCTCCGCGCGCACCTGCCCGCGGCCGTTGAGCGCCTTCGACGCCGTCGCCGGGGAGACACCGGCCTCGCGCGCGACGTCGCGGAGCGTCACCGCCGCGCGCGGCGCGGCGGCGCCCTGCGAGTCATCCATGACGTGTCCTCGACCTCGACGATCCACTGCGCGATCCGGGGTGCCCGTCGGTGAGCATACGGAGTTGGTCCACGATTTCCCCCCTCTTCGTGACCAGCGCGCCGGGGAGCCGGCGCGCTGGTCACGAACGCATTTCTACTGGTCGACGACCGATCCGTCGACGGCGAGGCGGGTGAGGATCTCCCGCTTCTTGTAGGGGAACTGGTCGACGGCCCCCTCGCGCAGGCTGACGCCGATGCCGGGTTCGTCGCTGATTGCCACGAATCCCTCACCGTCGTGCTCGGGCGCGCCGACGAGCATCTGCCCCGCCTCCGGGCGAAGGTCCTCGCCGGCGCCCCACAGCTCGTTGGGGAACTCCTGGAGCAGGAACGTCGGCGCGATCGCGGCGATCTGCAGGCAGGCGGCCGTCGACACCGGGCTGAGCGGGTTGTGGGGGACCACCGCGACGTGGGCTGCCTCGGCCATCGCCGCGACCTTGCGGGCCCCGGTGATCCCGCCGACGATGCAGACGTCGGGCCGGACCACCTGCGCCGCCTTGCGGTTGAGCAGCATCTGGAAGTCCCAGATCGACGTGAACCGCTCGCCCGTGGCGATCGGCGCGTCCACCTTCTCGGCGACGTAGGCCATCTCGTCGACGTTGTCCGGGAGCACCGGGTCCTCGATGAACAACGGGTGGTACCCCTCGATCGCCCGCCCGAGCTCCACGGCCTCGTAGGGGGCGAGCCGGCGGTGGATCTCGATGCACAGGTCGACGTCCGGCCCGGCGACGTCCCGGTACCGGCGCACCGCCGCGGCGGCGTCGCCGATCTTGCGGGCGTAGGCCTCGAAATACGGCTCCTCGCGCGGGGAGTCGAGGAAGGGCGTCAGGTGCCCGACGGCGGTGAAGCCCTTCTCGCGCGCGTCCGCGATGCCCTCGCAGAGCTTGTCGGTCGTCTGGCCGAACACGTGGTAGTACACCCGGGCCCGCCGCCGCACGGGGCCGCCGAGCAGGCGGTGGACCGGGGCGCCGTAGTGCTTGCCGGCGATGTCCCACAGCGCGATGTCGATCGCGGAGAGCGCGCCCATGACGACGGAGCCCCGGAAATGGGTCCAGCGGTACAGGTACTGCCAGTGGTGCTCGATGAGCAACGGGTCCTTGCCCACCAGGTACTCGGCGAACCGCTCGATGGTCGTCGCCGTCGCTTCCTGGAATCCCCAGGCACCTGACTCGCCGATGCCCACGATTCCGGTGTCGGTCCTGATCTCCACCAGGAGATAGCGATCGATGAAGATCGGGACCACGCTCTCGATGCGCACTGCTGCCTTCCTTCTTTCCGCGATACGAATTGCTTGCGCCGCGCGGGGCACGCCCGGGCGACCCGGCCGGCGGCTGAGCCACCGGCCTCGACCGTCGATCAACCCTTCTCTGCGCCCGCCGTCAGCCCCTCGGTCAGCATCCGTTCGCTGGCGAAGAAGATGATCACGATCGGGATCGTCGTCAGCACGGATGCCGCCATCAGCACGGTCGGGGGGATCTCGATGCTGTTGCCCGTCAGCTGGGACAGGCCGAGCGACACGGTCCACCGCTCCCGGTCCTCGACCAGGAACAGCAGCGCGAAGAGGAACTCGTTCCAGGCGTGCATGAACACGTAGAGCCCGTTGGCCATGATGGCCGGGAGCGAGAGCGGCAGGCTGATCCGCCACATGATCCCGATGCGCCCCAGCCCGTCGAGCGACGCGGCCTCTTCGAGGCTGCGGGGAATCGTCTGGAAGTAGTTCCGCAGCATGTAGATGGAGATCGCCACGCACTGCGAGACGTAGACGATCAGCACGGCGAGGAACGAGCCGCGCATCCCGATCCGGGTGAAGAAGACGAACAGCGGGACGGCCAGCAGGATGCTGGGGAACAGGTAGACGGCCAGGAACAGCGCGCTGACCTTCCGATGCCCGAAGAACTTCAGGCGGCTCACCGCATAGGCGCCCGGGATGGCCACCAGGACGCTGACCAGCACGGTGGCGAACGCCAGGATCGCGCTGTTGCGGACGAACCCCATGAACCCCTGGCCGCCCGACGCGACGGGCGCGATGACGTTCTCGTACCCGGCGACGGAGAGCCGCCCGAGCGCGACGAAGAGCGCGCCGGGGTCACGCATGACGTCGGCGAGATCCCGCATCGACAGCTGGACCATGTAGTAGAAGGGCAGGACCGTCACGACGATCAGCACGACGATGACGACGGGCCTCAGGACCGCGAACGTCCGGTTCTCGATGTGGTCGCGCGACCAACGGATCCGGCGGCGCGTCTCGATGACTTGTTGTGCCACCTCAGGCCTCCTCTTCTTGCTTGGCGAAGCGCTTGAGGTAGATGCCGACGAACACGACGAGGATCACGGCGAGCACGAGCGCCTGGGCCGAGGCGAGGCCGATGTCGCCGCGGCCGCGCAGGAAGTCGAACACCCGCACGCTGATGACCTCGGTGCCGGCGCCTCCGCCGGTCAGCAGGTAGATGGGGTCGAACCCGTTGAACGTCCAGATGAAGCGGAGCACCGACACCATGGCGATCGTCGGCATCAGCTGCGGAAGGAGGATGTAGCGGAACCGCTGCGTCGGCGTCGCGCCGTCGACGCGGGCCGCCTCCTCGAGCGTGCCGGGCACGGCCTGCAGCCGCGCCATGATGAACAGGAAGGCGAACGGGAAGAACCGCCAGACCTCGAACGCGATGACGGTGCTCAGCGCGAGCGGGACGTCGACGTGCCACCCGAGGAGGCTGATCTCGCGCTGCTTCTCGCTGAGGAACGCGATCGGCTGGTCCCAGCCCAGGAGGTTCTGGCCCCAGGCGTTGATGACGCCGTACTGCGGGCTGAGCATCGTCTTCCACACGTAGGTGACCGCGACGATGGGCGCGACGTACGGCAGCAGCATGAATGACCGGACGATGGTCCTGCCGCGGAACGCCTTGCGCAGGGCCAGGGCCGCGATCAGCCCGAAGGCGACGGAGAAGAACGTGCCGAACACGGCGAAGACGAGCGTCGTCAGGAGCGAGGACCAGAACCCGGGGGCCGAGAAGACGGTGACGAAGTTCTGGAGGGTGAAGGCGCCGCTCAGGCCGTCGGTGCGGATGGACAGGAGCCGGACGCGCTGGAAGCCCAGGATGATGCTCCAGACGATCGGCGCCACGACCACGACCAGCACGATGATCAGGGTCGGCGAGATCAGCGCGAGCCCCTGCCGGTTCTCCCGGCGGGCCATCGTGCTGTGCGTCGGTGCGGGCGGACGGGCGTCCGCCCGCGTGGCCGCCCGGGGGGGGGCGGCCCCGCGGCCGGTTCGGCTCACTGCAACGAGTCCTTGATGGCCTGCAGCGCCTCGGCGGCCTGGTCGGCGGCGCCCTGCGCGTCGACCTCACCCTGCGCGAGCGCACCGATCGCCTTGGGGATCACGTTCTCGGCGACTGCGGCGCCCAACAGGTCGCCCTGGCCCTGCGTGATGCCCCACCGGGAGAAGGACTCGAGGGAGCCCTGCAGGCTGCCCAGGATGTCCTCGCTGTAGAAGTCGGACAGCGGCGCCTTGGTGTCGACGCCCGCCTCGAGGCCCTTCCAGGCGTCGACGTACTCCGAGGGGGAGTCGGCGGTGCCCAGGCGCACGGGGAACTTGCCCTCGGGCGCGAAGCTCAGCCACTGCACGTAGCCGTCGCTCATCAGGTACTCGACGAACGAACTCGCCTCGGCCGAGTGGGACCCGGCGATGAGGGCCCAGGACGTGACCTCGCTGTAGCCGGTCGGCTCCGAGGCGTCCGGACCCTGGAGCTGGCCGACGAAGCCGCTGTTCCGCGCGATGAAGCCGGGGTCGTCGGTGCACTCCTCGCAGCTCGGCAGCGCGCCGTCCACCAGGCCGGCCATCTCGTCGAGCACGTAGGTGGCCCAGAGGGTCATCGCGGCGTCACCGGCCATGTAGGTGGTCTTCACCGAGGTGGAGTCCATCGCGCCGGGCACGGAGTGGTCCCGCACCAGCTCGCCGTAGAACTCGAACGCCTTCTTGCACGCGTCCGAGGCGATCTGGATCTCGCCGGCGTCGTCCACCATCTGGCACCCGTTGGCGAGGGCGGCGAACTCGAACACCTGCTGGGTGTACGCGGTGTCCGGCGCCGTCCCGGCGACGAATCCGGCGATCCCGGAGCCGTCGAAGTGACGAGCCGCCGCGAGGACGTCGTCGTACGTCTTGGGCTCGGCGAGACCCGCGGCGTCGAAGAGGTCCTTGCGGTAGATCAGGGTGACGGGGAAGCCGTCGCTCGGGACTGCGAGCTGGGTGTCGCCGTCACTCGTCAGCTGCAGCGCGGTGTCGGTGAACGTGTCGCGGCCGAGGTTCTCGACGACGGTCGCGGCGGCGTCCGTGTCGAGCATCCCGTTGGCGGCGAGCGTCCGGATGTTGGCGAGCGGGACACCGGCGACCACGTCGGGGAGCTCGTTCGCCGCGGCCGCGGCCGTCAGCAGCTGGATGAACTGGTCCTCGTTGGTGCCCACGAGGTTGACATCGATGCCCGTCTTCTCGGTGAAGGCTGCGATGATCGCCTCGGTCGTCGCGATCCGGTCGGGCTGCTCCTCGAACGTCCAGACGGTGATCGGGCCCTCGGCCCCCGCGGGGGCCTCCCCTTCGGCCGAGGCCGTCGCCCCGCCGTCCTGCGTCGCGGAGGCGCCCGCGTCCGGCGCGCCCCCGTCGGAGCACGCGGCGATTCCCAACAGGGGCGCCAGCACGAGGCTGGCGACCAGTACGCGACGTGACTTCTTCGGCATGGCTCTCCTTCTCGGCCGGCGACAGCGCCGGCCCTGGGTGCGACACACCGGCGCCCTCGACGGCGAGGGCGTCGCTGACCAGGCCGGGGATCGACCCCCGGCCCGTTCTGGGGCGCACGCGGCTCCGTCTACCCCAGGGATGCTGTTTCGTTCAGTTTCGGGAACGATTCGGCAAGTTCACATTGGCATCCCGAACGAGGGGCGTCAAGGGCCCGAGGTCGAGCGGTTGGGGGCGTGTCGCGCCCGCGTCGGAGCCGGTGGGCCGGACGTCCCAGGCTCGGTCACGCGATGGTCACGGAGTGCCGGCGCAGCGTGCCCGACGAAGCCGCATGCAGAATGCTGCTCACGGACAGGTCGGCTGCGAGGGCGGTCGAGGTCTGGCACTCGATTCCGATCGAGCTGTGGTCCGTGCGCACGGTCGTCGACCGCCTGTGGGCGCTGACGGGCGCGCTGTCCGCCGCCGACGCGGCCTATGTCACACTCGCCGAGCGGCTCGGCGCACCGCTCCTCACGGGTGATCGCACGCTGGCGAAGGTCCCCGAGATCCGCGCCGAGGTGGTCGTCGTCTGACTAGAACCCCTCGGGCCGGCGCGGCAGGTACGGCGTGGCCAGGGCGGCGAGCTCGTCGTCGTCGAGCGTCAGCGAGAGCGACGCGATCGCGTCCTCGAGGTGGGCCGGCTTCGTCGCGCCGACGATCGGCGCGGTGACCGCCGGCTGCTGGCGCACCCAGGCGAGCGCGACCTGCGCCCGCGACACGCCGCGCGCGGCGGCCACCCGCGCCACGGCCTCGACCACCTGCCGGTCGGCCTCGACCTGCTGGTGGTACAGGGTCTTGCCGTACTCGTCGGTCGCGGTGCGCTCGGTCACCGTGTCCCAGTCGCGGGTGACGCGACCGCGCGCGAGCGGGCTCCACGGGATCACGCCCACGCCCTGGTCGCGGCAGAACGGGTGCATCTCCCGCTCCTCCTCGCGCATCAGCAGGTTGTACTGGTCCTGCATCGAGACGAACCGCGTCCAGCCGCCGAGGTCCGCGGTGTGCTGCGCCGTGGCGAACTGCCAGGCGTACATCGAGGAGGCGCCGATGTAGCGGGCCTTGCCGGCCCTGACCACGTCGTGGAGCGCCTCCATCGTCTCCTCGATCGGCACCGTCGGATCCCAGCGGTGGATCTGGTAGAGGTCGACGTAGTCCGTTCCCAGGCGCCGCAGGGAGGCGTCGATCGCCTGCAGGATGTGAACCCGGGACAGGCCGCCGCCGTGCGGTCCGGCGTGCATCACGCCGTGGACCTTGGTGGCGACGACGACCTCCTCGCGGCGCGCCATGTCGCGCAGCGCCCGGCCGAGGAACTCCTCGCTGGTGCCCTCCGAATAGACGTCCGCCGTGTCGAACGTGGTGATGCCCGCCTCGAGCGCCCGGCGGAAGAACGGCCGCGACTCCTCCTCGCGCAGGCTCCAGGAGTGGGACCCGCGGCCGGGCTCGCCGTAGCTCATGCACCCCAGGATCACGCCCGAGACGCGAAGGCCACTGGTCCCCAGCTGGACGTACTGCATCGTTCGCTCCCTCGTCACCCGGCCCGCGTGTCCGGTGCCGAGAGAAGTCTGCCCTGGAGGGCGGTGGGGCGGGGCTTGTGTCGTCGCGAGGCTTTGTACTACGGTTACTAAAGATCTAAACAAAGGGGTTCAGTCATGCCGCGAGCGACGTGGAGCGCCGACGTCACACGGACCGCCGTGCTGGCGCTCATCGGGGCGCAGGGGCCGGTCTCCCGGGCGGATCTCGCCCGCGGCCTCAAGGTCTCCGCGGCGCTGGTCACGCAGCTGACGCGGCAGCTGATCGCCGACGGCCTGCTCGAGGAGCTCGACAGCGTGCCGTCGCAGGGCGGCCGCCCGGCCCGCCTCCTCGGCCTGACGAGCTCGGCCGGGAACGCCATCGGCGTCAAGGTCGTCGCCGACCACGTCGCCCTCGTCGAGGTGCGGATCGACGGCTCCGTCGTGCGGTCGTCCACCGAGGTGTACGACGCCTACGCGCCCGAGGCGCTCGACCGGCTGTCGCGGCTCGTCGGAGCCTTCGTCGCAGGCAGCGCGAGCCCGCTCCTCGGCATCGGGGTCGGCCTGCCGGGCAACGTCGACGAGCCGGCCGTGGGCATCGTCGACTCCTCGCAGCTGCGCTGGCAGCAGTACCCCGTCGGCCAGACGCTGCGGCGCGACCACGGTCTGCCGGTGCTCGTCGAGAACAACGTCAACGCCCTCACCATGGCGGAGCGGCTGTACGGCGAGGGCCGGGGCCACGACTCGTTCCTCGTCGTCACGGTGGGCACGGGCATCGGCGGCGGGCTCGTGGCCGACGGCGACGTGGTGCGCGGCGCCTCGGGTGCCGCCGGTCAGATCGGCCACATCCCCGTGGCGGAGGGCGGCCCGGCGTGCCAGTGCGGCAACTCGGGCTGCCTCGAGGCGTTCATCGGCGAGCAGGCGCTCGTCGCCACCGCGCGGGCGGCCGGCGTGGTGCCGGAGCAGGGGACGGTCGACGACCTGAGAGCCCTGGCGGACGCGGGCGACGAGCGCGCCACGGCGGTGTTCCGCGGTGCCGGCGCTCTCCTCGGCCGGGCCCTGGCGGGCATCGTCAACGTGCTGGACCCCGAGCTCGTCGTGCTGCTGGGGGAGGGCCTGGCGGCTTGGCGGCACTGGGCCCCCGGGTTCGAGCCGGCGTTCCGCAGCGGCGTGCTGCCGCAGCTTCGCGGCGTGGGCGTCAGCATCGAGTCCTGGCAGGACGACCGCTGGGCGCAGGGGGCGGCGAGCCTGGTGCTGGCCACGCCGTTCGACACCGCCGGCCGGTCGGGCGACCAGGGCCGGCTGGTGCGGCAGCGCCTCGTCGACCAGAGCCTGGCCGGGGGGCGGCTGTGACCGTCCTGGCACCGGCGCGCGTGCGCGCCCCGCGGACGACGGGCGGCCGGCGACGGCGCGGCGGCTGGCGCCGCGGCCTGGTCATCGCGGCCTTCCTCGCCCCGAGCGCCGTCCCGCTGGCCGCGTTCGTCCTCTTCCCGATGATCCGGGCGGCGTGGGTCAGCCTGCACGAGTGGAACCTGCTGACGCCCATGAAATGGGTGGGCCTGCGCAACTACGCCGACCTGCTCGCGGACCCGGAGACGCGGTCCGTCTTCGGGCACACGCTGTACTACGTCGCGGGCACGCTGCCCCTGGTGATCGTCGGCGGCCTCGCCCTCGCCCTGGCGCTGAACACGCGCCTGGCGGGCCGCTCGCTGCTGCGGGGCGTGTACTTCCTCCCGGTCGTCAGCAGCTGGATCGTCGTCGCGCTCCTGTGGCGCTGGCTCCTCAACCCGTCGGTGGGCGTCGTCAACTACCTGCTGGGACTGGTCGGGATCGACGGCCCGGGCTGGTGGACGGACCCGGCCTGGGCGATGCCGTCGATCATCCTCGCCTCGGCGTGGAAGGACCTCGGCTTCGTCATGGTCATCCTGCTGGCCGGGCTGCAGTCGATCCCGGAGGACGTGCAGGAGGCCGCCCGCATCGACGGGGCCGGCCCGTGGCGGCGCCTGAGGTCCATCACGCTGCCGCTGCTGTCGCCGTCGCTGTTCTTCGTCGTCGTCATCTCGCTGATCAACGGCTTCCAGGTCTTCGACCAGGTGTACGCGATGACCGGTGGCGGGCCGGCCGGGGCCTCGCAGGTCGTGGTGCAGCAGGTGTACGACCTGACGTTCCGCTACGGCCGCGCCGGCGACGCCGCCGCGCTGTCCGTGCTCCTGTTCGTCGTCGTGCTCGCGGTCACCGTGGTGCAGACGATCGGCCAGCGCCGGTGGGTGCACTATGCGTAGCCGCACCCGTCGAAGCGGTTGGCTGCTGTGGGCCGTCGTGGTCCTCGGCGCCCTGGTGATGGTGTTCCCGTTCGTCTGGACGGTCATCACGTCGGTCTCGTCGGGCGCCGGCCTCGACGCGACGCCGTCGCTCATCCCCGACAACCCGTCCCTGGACGCGTACCGCGAGCTGTTCTCGCGAACGTCCTTCGCGCGGGTGGTCGGCAACTCGGCGCTGGTGTCAGTGGCGACGGTCGCGCTCCAGGTCGCGACGAGCGCCCTGGCGGCCTACGTGTTCAGCCGCATGCCGTTCCGCGGCCGCGAGGTCGTGTTCTCGCTGTACCTCGCCACGATGATGATCCCGATGCAGGTCCTGCTGGTCCCGCTCTTCGTCGAGATGAAGACCCTGGGCCTGATCGACAACTACCTCGGCGTGATCCTCCCGGGGATGGCCAGCGCCTTCGGTGTGTTCCTCCTGCGCCAGGCGATGAACGCGGTGCCGCGCGAGCTCGACGAGGCCGCCCGCATCGACGGCGCGGGACACCTGCGGATCTTCGGCCGGATCGTCCTGCCGCTCGTCACGCCGGCGGTGGCGACCTTCGTCGTCTTCGCCTTCATGAACAGCTGGAACGCGTTCCTCTGGCCGCTGGTCATCCTGCGGTCGCCGGAGCTCGCGACCCTCCCGCTGGCCCTCGCGGGCCTCCAGGGCCAGTACACGACGCAGTGGGACGTGGTGATGGCGGGCTCCGTCGTCAGCATCCTCCCGATGTTCGCCGTCTACGTCTTCGCGCAGAAGTACGTCATCCAGTCCGTGGCCGGGACCGGCCTCAAATGACCCCGCAGTGAACCACTCCACCGTCCCCCGTCAAAGGAGACCCATCCCCATGTCTCGCATCCGACCCGGCGCCGTGGCCCTGCTGGCCTCCGGTGCACTCCTCCTCGCCGCCTGCTCCGGCGGCCCGTCCACGGCCGACGACGCCACGTCGGAGCCCGCCGGCTCGACCGAGCCGGCCACGAGCGACGCCGCCGAGCCCGCCGAGCCCGTCACCATCACCTACTCCAACTTCATCTCCAACGACGGCAACGAGGAGAACCTCGCGACGATCGTCGACGCCTTCGAGGCGGAGAACCCCGGCATCACCGTCGAGGTGACGACG
Organism: uncultured Cellulomonas sp.; assembly: GCA_964491965.1. GTDB lineage: Bacteria > Actinomycetota > Actinomycetes > Actinomycetales > Cellulomonadaceae > Cellulomonas. The sequence continues at coordinate 1,091 of CAZBIO010000175.1, read as the reverse complement.
ATGCCGTACGCCGACTACTTCACCGCCCTCCAGACGGACGTGGTCGCCGGCACCACCGCCGACGTGTTCGACATCGAGTACGCGACCTACGCGTCGCTGGCCAACGCCGGGGTGCTCGCACCCCTCGAGGGCGTCGACGGCTCCACCTACCAGACCTCGCTGATCGAGGCGTACCAGACGGACGGCACGCAGTACGCGCTGCCGAGCTCGTTCTCGACGGTGGTGCTCTTCTACAACAAGGACCTGTTCGACGCGAAGGGGATCGCCTACCCCACCGCGGACTGGACGTGGGCCGACGAGAAGGCCGCGGCCGAGCAGCTGACCGACACCGCCGCCGGCGTCTGGGGCGACTACCAGCCGATCAGCTACAACGAGTTCTACAAGGCCGTCGCGCAGGCGGGTGGCCAGTTCCTGTCCGACGACGGCACCGCGGCGGCGTTCAACACGCCCGAGGGCCTCGCCGCAGCGCAGTGGCTCGTCGGCAAGAGCGGCACCGTGATGCCGACCGCCGAGCAGGGTGCCGGGACGCCCGACTTCGACTCCGGCCTCTTCGCCGACGGCAAGCTCGCGATGTGGCACACCGGCATCTGGCTGTTCGGCCTCGCCGCCGACTCCGGCATCGGCTGGGACGTCGCGGTGGAGCCGGGCGACGCCCACCCGGCGAGCGCGCTGTTCTCCAACGCGGTCGCGGTCTCGGCGAACACCAAGAACGCGGAGGCCGCGCAGAAGTGGGCCGAGTTCCTCACCGCGTCGACGACGACGGTCGAGACGCGCCTGGCCGCCGGATGGGAGCTGCCGCCGATCGCGGACGAGACCCAGCTCGCTCCCTACCTCGAGAAGGGGGACCCGGACAACCGTCAGGCCGTGTTCGACTCGCTCGACCAGGTCGCCCTGGCCCCGTCGATCGGCGACAACCAGAACGCCATGCAGGACGCCGTCACCGAGAAGCTCACCGAGGCTGCTGCGGGAAGGCTGACGGTCCAGGAGGCGCTGGACCAGGCCGAGGCCGAGGTGAACGCGCTGCTCGGCTGAGCCGACAGCGCAACGGGGTGGCGCCGGCTCCGGCCACAGCGGCCGCCCGGCGCCACCCC
>CAZBIO010000174.1:0-3614 GCA_964491965.1 uncultured Cellulomonas sp. | reverse complement strand
ATCTGGCCGTCGGGCAGCGCGCGCGGCGCGTCCCGGACCAGGTCGAGGACCATCTCGGGGTCGGGGTTCGCCACGTTGATCGTCGGCGGCGCGGTGCGGGCGACGAGAGTCACCCAGTTGGCGGAACAACTGGTCAAATGCCCAATTTCGCCGGGCGGGCATTGCCGCGGGTCACCCGCGAAACGGCCTCGGCCAGGCGAGCGGAACGCCCCGGACGAGGGCCGGCGACAAGGGCTCGGTCAGGCGCTCGCGACGACGAGCGCCACGTTGTGACCGCCGAACCCGAACGAGTTGTTGATTGCGGCGATCTGGCCGTCGGGCAGCGCGCGCGGCGCGTCCCGGACCAGGTCGAGGACCATCTCGGGGTCGGGGTTCGCCACGTTGATCGTCGGCGGCGCGGTGCGGTCGACGAGGGCGAGCACCGTGAAGATCGTCTCCAGCGCCCCGGCGCCGCCGAGCAGGTGCCCGGTCATCGACTTCGTGGCGGAGAGGGCGACGTGGTCGGCGTCGTCGCCGAGCACCGTCCGCACGGACCGGGCCTCGATCAGGTCGCCCACCTTGGTCGAGGTGGCGTGCGCGTTGAGGTGCACCACGTCCGCCGCGGCGACGCCGGAGTCGTCGAGCGCCGCGCGCATCGCGCGGATCTGCCCGTCGCCGCTCGGCTCCGGGGACGTGATGTGGTAGCCGTCGGCCGAGAGCCCCACGCCGGCGATCCGCGCGTACACGCGGGCAGCCCGCGCGGCGGCGTGCGCCGCGCTCTCGAGCACGACGATCCCCGCGCCCTCGCCAAGCACGAACCCGTCGCGGTCCACGTCGTACGGGCGGGAGGCGGCCGCGGGGTCGTCGTTCCGCAGGGAGAGCGTGCGCGACGCGGCGAAGGCGGCGATGGGCATGGGGTGGATGCAGGCCTCGGTGCCGCCGGCGACGACGACGTCCGCCCGGCCCGTGCGGATCATCTCGACCGCGTAGCCGATCGCCTCGGACCCCGACGCGCACGCCGAGACCAGCGCGTGGGCGCCGGCACGGGCCGAGAGCTCGAGCGACACGTAGGCGGCCGGCGAGTTCGGCATCAGCATGGGCACCGTCATCGGCAGCATGCGCCGGGCGCCCTTCTCGCGCAGCGTGTCCCAGCCGTCGAGCGTCGTCTGGATGCCGCCGATGCCCGACGAGACCACGGCGCCGAGGCGCTCCGGGTCCACCTGCGGGGAGCCGGCGTCCGCCCACGCCTCACGCGCGGCGATGATGGCGTACTGCGCCGAGGGGTCCATGCGCTTGATCTCGGGCACGGTCAGCGCCTCGCCGGGCGCCACCTTGATCGTCGCCGCGAAGTTCAGGGGCAGGCCGTAGAGCTCGGCCCAGTCGTTGTCGAACGTGCGGGCGCCGGACGTGCCGGCCAGCGCCGCGGCCCACGTCGAGGGCACGTCACCGCCGAGCGGCGTCGTCGCGCCCAGTCCGGTGACGACGACATCGGGAACGGTGGTCATGGCGCCTCCTCGGGGCTGTTCGGGGGTGCAGTGAGGGGGGTGCAGTGAGGCGGCCGGCGGCGCACCGATGCGCGCGCCGCCGGCGCCGGGCGTCAGGACTGGGCGCCCGCGATGAAGCTCACGGCGTCCTGGACGGTGGCGAGGTTCTTCACCTCGTCGTCGGGGATGGTGACGGAGAACTTGTCCTCGGCGAGCGTGACGATCGTCATCATCGACAGCGAGTCGATGTCGAGGTCGTCGGTGAAGGACTTCTCCGGCAGCACGGTCTCGGCGGGCAGACCCGTCTCCTCGCTGACGATCTCGGCCAGGCCGGACAGGATCTCCTGCTCGCTGTAAGCCATCGGGGCTTCTCCTTCGGTAGGTGGGGCGGTCGGTGGAACGGTAGCGCCCACCGGACGTTGGCCGGCGGGGACGCTGTCAGGGGAGCGCGACCACCTGGGCCGCGTAGACCAGGCCGGCGCCGAAGCCGATTTGCAGCGCCAGCGCCCCGGGTCCGACGAGCCCCTCGCGCCGAAGCCGCTCGGCCGCGAGCGGGATGGATGCCGCGGACGTGTTCCCGGTGTCGGCGATGTCCCGGCCGACGACCACGCTCTCCGGGAGGTGGAGCTGCTTGATCATCTGGTCGATGATCCGCATGTTCGCCTGGTGGGGGACGAACGCCTCGATCTGGTCGGGGGTGACGCCGGCGGCGTCGAGCGCCTTCTGGGCCACGGGTGCCATCTGCCAGACCGCCCACTTGAACACCGTGGGGCCCTCCTGGCGCAGCGTGGGCCAGCCGAGGCTCTCGTCCTTGCGCCACTCCAGCCACGAATGCGTCTGCCGGATCGCCCGCGCCTGCCCGCCGTCCGAGCCCCAGACGGTGGGGCCGATGCCCGGGGTGTCGGAGGGGCCGATCACCACGGCGCCCGCGCCGTCGCCGAGGAGGAAGGAGATCGACCGGTCGGTCGGGTCGATGAACTCGCTCATCTTCTCGGCGCCGATCACCAGCACGTTCCGGGCCGACCCCGCCCGGACCAGCGCGTCGGCCTGGCCGATGCCGTAGCAGTACCCCGCGCACGCCGCGGAGATGTCCCAGGCGGCGGCCGGCGTGGCACCGATCCGGTCGGCGACGACCGCCGCCGCGGACGGCGTCTGGTGGAAGTAGGTCACCGTCGACACGATCACCGCGTCGACGTCGGCACCGGTCAGGCCGGCGTCGTCGAGCGCGGCCCGCGCGGCGGCGGTCGCCAGGTCGAGCACGTCGGTGCCCGCACCCGCCCGCCGTCGCGTGACGATGCCGGTGCGCTGCCGGATCCACTCGTCGGAGGAGTCGATCGGCCCGGCGATGTCGTCGTTCGTCACGACGAGCTCGCCGCGCACGCCACCCAGCCCGAGGATCCGGGTGTGCGCGGGGCCGGTCGTCTGGCGGAGCGTCGGACGGGTCACGGGGTCTCCTCCTGTGGGGTCGATGCGGCGGCGAGCTCGCGTGCCGTATCCAGGTCGGACGGGGTCTTGAGGGGGACGGTCGCCACGCCCGGCAGCGCGCGGCGCGCGAGCCCGGTGAGGACGCCACCGGGGGCGAGCTCGACGAGCCCCGTGACGCCGAGGGCTGCCATCGTCTCCTGGCACAGGTCCCAGCGCACCGGGTTGGCCACCTGGTGCACGACGAGGTCGAGCGCGGCCGCGCCGGTGCGCACCACGGCGCCGTCGGCGTTGGACAGGAGCGTCACCGCGGGGTCGTGGACCGCGGCGCCGGCCGCCGCGGCGCGCAGCTGGTCGACGGCCGGGGCCATGACGTCGGTGTGGAACGCCCCGGCCACCTGGAGCGGGATGACGCGGGTGCGTGCGGGCGGGCCGACGGCGAGGGCGTCGAGCGCGTCGAGGTCGCCCGCGGCGACCACCTGGCCGCCGCCGTTGACGTTCGCGGGGGTCAGGCCCAGGGCGGCGATCCGTCCGAGGACCTCGTCGGGCTGCCCGCCGAGGACGGCGCTCATCCCGGTGGGGCGCACGGCGGCCGCGGCGGCCATCGCGCGGCCACGGACCGCGACGAGCCGCATCGCGTCGAGGTCGCCGAGCACGCCCGCCAGCACCAGGGCCGCCAGCTCGCCGACGCTGTGGCCGGCGACGACGCCGGGCACGACGAGCGCGCCG
>CAZBIO010000173.1:0-34744 GCA_964491965.1 uncultured Cellulomonas sp. | reverse complement strand
GATCGTGGGGCCCATCGCCAAGCAGATCAACCAGGCGGCGGACATCGACGCCACGGCCGAGCGGCTCGTCGAGCTCCTGGAGGTCGAGACGCAGGTCGACGATGCCCCCCACGCCGTCGACCTGGACACGCTCCACACGGTGGCCTTCGAAGGCGTCTGGTTCACCTACCCGGGACAAGCGACGCCGGCGCTCGAGGACGTGTCGTTCGAGGTGACGCCGGGCGAGACCGTGGCCCTCGTGGGGCCGAGCGGCAGCGGCAAGACGACGATCGTCAAGCTGCTCATGCGCTTCTACGACCCCACCAAGGGCCGCATCGTCGTCAACGGGCGTGACCTGCGGAGCTACACGCAACGCTCGGTGCGGGCGCGCATGGGCGTCGTCTTGCAAGACGTCGCCCTCTTCAACGACAGCATCGGCGAGAACATCGCCTTCGCGCGCGGGGGCGCGTCGGCCGAAGAAGTGCGCGCGGCCGCGAAGGCGGCCCACGCCGACGACTTCATTCAGAGCCTCGAGCGCCGCTACGAAACGCTCGTCGGCGAGCGCGGCATCAAGCTCTCGGGCGGCGAGAAGCAGCGCGTGGCCATCGCGCGCGCCATCTTGAAGGACCCGCAGCTCATCATCCTCGACGAGGCGACGAGCGCCCTCGACTCGCAGTCCGAGCGCATCGTGCAGCAGGGCCTGTCGCGGCTGCTCGAGGGGCGCAGCTCGGTGATCATCGCCCACCGCCTGAGCACCGTCATGTCGGCGCACCAGATCCTGGTCGTCCAGGGCGGGCGCGTCGTCGAGCGCGGGCGCCACGCCGCGCTGGCCGCGCGGCCGGGCGGGCTGTACGCGCGCCTCTGTGCCCTGCAGAGCGCCGGGCACCTGGCCCTCCTCGCTCCCGAGGCAGATTCGGCAGAAACCTCCTTGCAGGCCCTGGCGGCCGCACCATAGGAACACGATCATGGAAACGCGTCGCATCGGCTCTCTCGAGGTCAGCCTGGTCGGGCTCGGCTGCAACAACTTCGGCGGCCGGCTCGACGCCGCGCAGAGCACGGCCGTCATTCACGCCGCGCTCGACGCCGGCGTCACCTTGCTGGACACGGCCGACGTCTACGGAGGCACGCGCAGCGAGGAGATCATCGGCGACGCGCTGCTGGGACGGCGCGAGGGCGTCGTGCTCGCGACGAAGTTCGGGATGCCGCTGTCCGAGGGTGGCGGCGGCGCCAAGCCTGCCTACCTGCGAAAGGCCGTCGAGAACAGCCTGCGCCGGCTCAAGACCGATCGCATCGACCTCTACCAGCTCCACCGGCCCGACCCGGAGACGCCCGTCGGCGAGACGCTGGCGGCGCTCGACGACCTGGTGCGCGCGGGCAAGGTGCGCGAGATCGGCTGCTCGAACTTCTCGGCGGCCCAGCTCGGCGAGGCGGCAGCCGCGGCGCGCGCAGGCGCGGCGTGGTTCGTGAGCGTTCAGAACGAGTACAGCCTGCTCGCGCGCGATGCCGAGCGCGAGGTGCTGCCCGCCGCCAGCGCCGCGGGCCTGGCGTTTCTCCCCTACTTCCCGCTCGCTAGCGGGCTGCTCAGCGGCAAGTACAGGAAGGGCCAACCTGCGCCCGCCGGCACGCGGCTCGGCGCCGCCGACGGAAGGCTCAGCGGCCGGTTCCTCAACGACGGAAACCTCGCGCGCGCGGAGGCGCTCGCGGCCTTCGCGCGGGCCCAAGGCCATACGCTGCTCGAGCTGGCGTTCTCCTGGCTCGTCGCGCGCTCCGCGGTCTCCTCGGTCATCGCCGGCGCGACGTCGTCGGAGCAGGTTCGCGCCAACGTCGCCGCGCCGAGCTGGAAGCTCTCGGCGGACGAGCTAGCGCGAATCGACGAGATCCTGCAGCCGGCGACCTAGCGACGCGCTCGGCGACGGCGCGCGGCTGCCGCGCCAACGAGCGCCAGGCCAGCGCCGAGCAGCGCGAGGAGGCCGTTCATCGAGCCGGGCGGCGTACCAGCCGTCGAGCAGCCGGCATCGTCCTCGGGGATCGGCGCGCCGGCGTCGGGGCCTCCAGAGCCAGCCTTCGCGCCTGCATCCGAACCGCCGTCCGACCCGGTGGCGCCGCCGGCCCCACCGTCGACGTGGGCTCCGGCGTCGGCCTGGCCCGCGCCGCCCCCGTCGGACGGGCTCGCCGCGTCGGCGTTGGATCCGCCCGTACCGGCGGTGGATCCGCCCGCGTCGCTGCTCGAGCCGCTGTCCACGGACAGATCGAGGCTCGCGTCGGCGACGACTGCGCCGTCGTCCGACGCGTCGACGCCGCCGTCGTCACCCCAGGCGACGCCAGGGGCGAACAAAAGTCCGGACGTGAGCAACGCGGACAAGCCCAAGCGAACGACGATTCCATTCCGAGATTTCATGCGCATGACGAAGGTGGCTCCTGTAAAGAAGGCGCGGCCGAGAGAGCCGGCGCGCGTGACGATGTAGAGCGAGGCTCCGTGCAGCCGATGTGCCACCGCCGCGCAGACGCGGCGCGCATCGCTCAGCCACGCGCGTGCTCGACAGGAAGCACACGCCTGCTGCTGCAACAGCACTTCGCTGCCGAGCGAGCGGCGACGCGCCGGTGCCGCCGCTCGGTTCGTTGATGGCCGCGGCCAATCGGATTGGCACGGGGACTGCTCTGGCCACTCGCCCGTCGGTCCGTCCCTTCGCCCAAACGAAAGAGCCTCGAACACATGTCCCGTTCAGTCCGCAGGAGCAGCCCCCTTCGCTTCTCGTCCTTCTTCATCATCTTGTCGGTCGCGTTCCTCGTCGCGGGTGCAGCCCGCGCACAGACGTATGGCGATGGCGGCGTCGACGCGCCCCCCGTCGCCGATGCAGCCGCGCCGTCAGACGCGGGGACCAGCAGCGACGCCGCTCCCGCCCCGGACGCGAAGCCCGTCGCCGCCGCGAAGCCCGTCGCGACCGCGGCGCCCGTCGAGGAGCGCCAGACGAACCTCGCCGCCGTCGTCGTGACGGGAAGGGTGCCGGCCGCGCGCGCCATCATCCCGACACGCCCGAGCCAGTCGATCTACGGCCTCAATACGCGCGTAGTCGACACGCCTCGTTCGGTGAGCGAGATCAACGCGCAGCAGCTCGCCGTCGATCCCATCCGCACCGCCGACGATCTCGTGAAGTACGCCCCCGGCCTCACGCGAGGCGGCGGACAGAACGTCAACATCGCCCCCCAGATCCGCGGCCAGAACTCGGAGATCTTCCAGGACGGGCAGCGCATCTACAACGTGCGCCACCCGACGAACTTCAACTCTTACGAGGGTGCCGACATCGTCGCCGGCGCGCCGCCCGCCCTCTTCGGCCCCGTGGCCGCCAGCGGCGGCTACATCAACTACCTCACGAAGCGGCCGCGGTTCGACAAGACCGAAACGCAATTCAACGAACTCTTCGGCACCTGGGTACCGGGGGACAACTCCTACGGGTTGAACCGCCTCAACATCGACACGACGGGCCCCGTCAACAACTGGTTGGCGTACCGCGCGAGCGTGACCTTCCAGAACGCCGACGACTACTACTTCAACATCAAGAACAACTACCAGGCGTTCTACGGCGCGTTCACTTTCAGGCCCACATCGAACTTCAACGTCGAGTGGAACGCGAGCTGGGACGACTACTACAACTTCAACGTCACTCACGGCTGGAACCGCGTCACGCAGCAGCTCGTCGATTCGTACGGCAAGCAATACGCTGCAGGCCGCGCGACACCCATCATCAACACGCCGGGCACGGGCCTGTGGTCACCCGTCTTCCAGTCGGGCGCACCGGATTCGAGTGTCGTCGGCTGGCAGAAACGCCAGAAGAACGATCAGGGCCAGTACGTCCCCGTCGGTGCCGTTCAGACGACGCCGTTGCCGAACGCCACCGCGGCGACGCCCGGCACGATCCAGGGCTGGGTGTACGACCCCAACCTTCCGGGCAACGACTTGAAGGCCATCTCGCCCGCGCAGTCGGCGCGCGCAGAGGACCACAACTGGGCCAAGCGTCTGATGACGCAGCTGCGGGTCAACTGGGAGATCTCGCCCTACTTCAAGGTCGTCAACCGCAGCCTCGTCTCTCGCTCGTCGGACCTGGGCGATTCGGTCGGCAGCTTCCTGACCACCTTCAGCGACAACATGTTCGACAACCGCACCGAGTTCCAGACGCGCAACACGCTGCGTCCGTTCGGGCTGGCGCTGGCGCACGACACGAACACAGGCGTCATTCTGCGCCGCGAAGCGTTCTCGACGCAGTCGGCGAACAACAGCTTCAACATCAACCCGTACGACCTCACGCAGGACCCGTCGCTCAAGACGCCCGGCGGCCTGCTGGGCCTCGCGTCGCCGAACGGATCGGGATCGTGGATCGGCCAGCCCGGCGTGCCGCAGCTCACCTCCTTCGGCTACCTGAACCTGCCGCCCATGTACCGCCTGTCGAACGGTCTCTATGCCGAGGCTGGCGGCTCCGCGCCCGGCGCGTCTTACACGGCCAACGGCGCGTGGACGACGTCGACGCTCTTCACGCAGCAGAACTTCGTGCTCGAGAACAAGGCTGGGCTCAACCTCGGCGCGAGCCGCAGCTACATCTCGGCGAACATCGCGAACCCCGTCGCGCCCACGCCTGACAAGGTCTACTCCGACAGCGGCGACTACCGGCTCTACAGCCTCCAGGCCAGCCCCTTCTTCAAGCCCACCCTCAACACGACGATCTACGTCACCTACGATCGCTCGCGCGCCCTCAACACGGGCGGCTTCGCCAACGTCCTCACCTGGGGCTCCAACAACAAGCTGAACCCGCTCTCGTTCCGCAGCCTCAGCACGTTCGTCGAGGGCGGCGTGAAGGCGGACATCATCCCGACACGCTTGTTCGGTTCGCTCGTCGGCTTCTACCAGTCGCGCGACACGGCGCCCGACACGGCCGGCAACATGGCGCACCTCATCACGAAGGGCATCGAGGGCAACGTCCGCTACCAGCCGAACCGCAACCTCGGTGCCGCGCTGAACCTCAGCTACCTCAACGCGCACTACACGTCGATCATCCCGTCGGGCTTCTCGCCGTTCGGCTTCTACGCCGACAACGCCACCGTCTGGGGCGACAGCAACCGCCTGAACCAGCGCGTTGCGGGCGCCTACGACGCCGCGGGACTTCCGAAGTACTCAGCGACCGGCTACGTCGATTACCGCTTCGACTCGGGCCTGGGCGCCGAGGCGTCGTTCTGGTGGACCAGCGGCTGGTACACGAACCTCAGCTACACGGTGCGCGTGCCGGCCGAATACAACGTCGACCTGCGCGTCTACTACCACCGCCCCGTCTGGGACGTCGCGCTCATCTTCCTCAACCTCACGGACCAGGAGAACTTCGTCAACGGCCTCGCCGGCTCGACGAGCGAGTTCCTCCAGCCGACGCGTCCCTTCGGCGTCCAGGGCCAGCTCGCCTACCGGTTCTAGCCATGGCCAACCAGACGACGCGCCGAACGTTTCTCGAGGGTGGCCTCGCTGTCGCCGCGATGGCGCTGTCGTCTTCCGCGTGCCGCCGTGCGCCCGCACGGGCGGCCGAGGGGACGGCGGGCACGACTCCGCGCCGCGGCGGCCGGCTGCGGTTGGGCATCGTCGAGTTCGATCAGACGGGCACGCTCGACGTGCACAAGCCCACGGCCACGGGCAGCGTCATCCGCGGCTTCGCGCTCTACAGCAAGCTGTGGGAGTGGAGCCCCGAGATGACGCCCGATCTCGCGCTCGCCGAGCTCGTCGAGCCGAACGCCGACGCGTCCGAGTGGACGATCCGGCTGCGCAAGGGTCTCGAGTTCCACAACGGCAAGACGATCACCGCCGACGACGTCGTCTTCTCGGCGCTGCGTCTCACCGATCCCCAGCTGGCCTCGCCCTACGCCAACCTGACGAGCCCGCTCGATCGCACGCGCGTCCAGAAGCTCGACGCCCGCACCGTGCGCATCCACGCCAAGCCCGGGCTGGGCTTCCTGCCGCTGCCCGACACCTGGGTGAACTTCGGCGGCATCGTTCCGACGGACTACCACCCCGTGACGAACATCGTCGGCGCGGGGCCGTACAAGCTCAAGGAGTTCCGGCCCGGCCAGCGGTCGCTCTTCACGCGCTTCGAGAACTTCTACAAGAGCGGCCAGCCGTACGCCGACGAACTGGAGATCATCGAGTTCCAGGACCAGACGGCGCGCCTCGCGGCGCTGCAAGGCGGGCAGATCGACATGGCGAACGCCGTGGCGCCCGAGCACGTCCCCCTCTACAAGGACAACCCGCGCGTCACGCTGGTGAGCTCGGCCACGACGGGGTGGCAGGCCTTCAATCTCAACCAGCGCGTCGAGCCGTTCCGCGACGCGCGCGTGCGCAAGGCCTTCCGGCTGCTCGTGGACCGGGGTGAGCTCGTGGCGCGCGTGCTGAACGGCCAGGGCCGCATCGCCAACGACCTCTATTCGCCGCAGGATCCGACCTTCAACCACGACATCGCCCAGCGGCCGCGCGACGTCGCCGAGGCGCGCGCGCTGCTCAAGAGCGCCGGGCACGACAGCCTTTCGGTCGAGCTGGTCGCGCCGCCCGCCGGCATCGCGGCCGCGCTGGTCTTCGCCGAACAGGCCAAGGCCGCCAATGTCGAGGTGCGCGTCAAGAAGGTGGACGTGCCGACGTACAACGGCCCCGCCAAGCACACGTTCGCGATGACGACCGGCAGCTCGCTGGGGCAGCCGTACCTGTGCACGGGGCTGAACCAGGACTCGCCGCTGGCCGTGACGAACCGGACCGGCTTCGACGACCCGCGCTTCGGCGAGCTGTTCCTGCAGGCGCTCAAGACGCGCGACCTCGACGCGCGCAAGCCGCTGGTCCACGAGGCGCAGCGCATCCAGCACGACCGCGGCGGCATGGTCATCTGGGGCTTCGTCAACGAGCTCGACGGCATCGCCCGCCGCGTGGGCGGCGTCGTGCCCGAGCACTCGCAGTTCTCGACGTGGCGTTTCGATCGGATCTGGCTGAGGGGGGACATCGCATGACCGTCGCGCCGTTTCACGACACTTCACCGCGGTCGCCGTCGTCCGGCTCGGGCACGGTCTGGCCGGCGGCGCCCGTGGCCGACGACGACCTCGGAGAGGCCGCCGCCGACGTCACCGCCGAGCTTCCGGCGCCGCGGCGCCGCCTCCCGGTCTGGGCGCCGTGGCTGCTCGGCCGCCTGGGCTCGGGCGCCGTCGCCGTGCTCGCGTTGAGCGCGATCGTGTTCGCGGCCACGCAGGCGCTTCCCTCCGACCCGGCGCGCGTCATCCTCGGCCCCGACGCGCCCGAGGCGACCGCGCGGATCCTGCGGGCCCAGCTCGGCCTCGACCAACCGCTGGCGACACAGTACCTCCACTGGCTGGGCCGCGCCGTCCACGGCGACTTCGGCCGCTCGCTCGACTCGCACGTCCCCGTCATCGATCTCGTGGCGCGGCGCCTGGGCAACTCGCTCGTCCTGCTGGGCGCCGTGGCTGCCTTCGTCCTTCCGCTCGCCCTCGTGCTCGGAGTCGGCCTCGCGCTGCGCCGCGACGGCCGCCTCGATCGCGCCACCGTGACGTCACTCATCGTACTCAAGGCGTTGCCGCCGTTCGCGGTCGCCATCGGCCTCACGATGCTGCTCTCGACGTCGGTCTTCGAGCTGCTGCCGGCCGTGTCGCTCGTGGAGGCCGATCGGCCCCTGTGGCGGCAGCTGCCTTACCTCGTTCTGCCGACGCTGACGCTGGGCCTCTCGACGCTGCCATACCTCGTGCGCCTCGTGCGCAGCTCGATGATCGAGGTGCTCGAGACCGACTACGTGATGCAGGCGCGCCTGCGCGGCATCCCCGAGCGGCGGCTCGTCTGGCGCCACGCGATCCCGAACGCGCTGGTCCCGGCGATCCAGGGAGCGGCGCTCACGATGAGCGTGCTCCTGGGCGGGACGCTGGTCGTCGAAGTGATGTTCGCGTATCCCGGCATCGGCAGCGCCCTCAGCGCCGCCGTCGGCGCGCGCGACATCCCGGTCTTGCAGGGCGTCGTCCTCATCCTCACGACGGGCGTCGTCGGCGTGAACCTGCTCGCCGATCTGCTCACCGTCCTCCTCACGCCTCGGCTGCGCGTGGCATGACCTCGTCACGGCAAATCCGCTTCGGCGCGGCGCTGCTGGGCCTCGTGCTGCTGCTCGCCTTCCTGGGCCCCGCGCTGGCGCGCCACGATCCGCGCGCGCTCGTCGGCCCTGTCTACGGCGAGCCGGCCGCGGGCGCGCCGCTCGGCTACGACTACCTCGGACACGACGTGCTCTCGCGCGTGCTCGCGGGCGGGCGCTCCGTCGTGTGGATGGCGCTCGCCACGGCTGCGATCGCGCTGACCGTCGGCACGGCGCTGGGGCTGGTCGCCGGGTACGGCCACCGGCGCGTCGACCAGCTCATCGTGTGGGGCGCCGACGTCTTCCACGCGTTCCCCAGCCTCATCCTCGTGCTGCTCGTCGTCTCCGTGCTGGGCCGCGACAAGTGGCTCATCGTCGTCACGGCGTCCGCGGCGCTCGTGCCCGGCGTCGTGCGCCTCGTGCGCGGGCTCACCGTGGGCGTGGCCTCGCAGGAGTTCGTCGAGGCCGCGGAGATGCTGGGCGTCTCACGCCGGAGCATCCGCGTGCGCGAGATCCTGCCCAACATCGCGACGCCGCTGCTCGTCCACATCGGCACGATGCTGGCCTGGGCGGTGGGCATCCTCTCCGCGCTCAGCTTCCTCGGTTACGGAGTGGCGCCCCCCGCGGCGGACTGGGGCCTCATGATCAACGAGAACCGGGCCGGGCTGCAGGTGCAGCCGTGGGCCGTCCTGATCCCCGCGGCCGTCATCGCCGCCTTCACGCTGGGCGCGAACCTCGTGGCCGACGGCCTGGGTCGCGCGCAGGCGCGGATCGGTGAGCGATGAGCGTCTCTCTCGCCTCCCTGGCGCCGGGGCCCACGCTGTCCGTCGAAGAGCTCTGCATCCAGCTCGATTCGGGCGCGGACGTCGTATCGCGCGTCGACTTTCGGGTGACGGCGGGCGAGGTCGTCGGGCTCGTGGGCGAATCGGGCTCGGGCAAGACGACGATCGCGTCGGCGCTGCTCGGCCACGCCCGCGCGGGCGCCCGCATCGTGTCGGGGAAGGTCGTCGTGGGCGGCGTCGACGTCTTGCGCTTGTCTGCCGTTGCGCGGCAGCGCCTGCGGGGGCGCGTCGTCAGCTACGTCGCGCAGGATCCGGCGACCACGCTGAACCCAGCCCGTCGCGTGGGCGCGCAGCTGGACGAGATGCTGATCGTCCACGCGCCCGACCTCGATCGGGCGGCGCGGGCGGCGCGCGTCGCGGAGACGCTGCGCGACGTCGGCCTACCGGCCGGGCCCGATCTTCTCGGGCGCTTTCCGCACCAACTCTCGGGCGGGCAGCAGCAGCGCGTGCTGCTGGCCCTCGCCTTCTTGCTGCGGCCGCGCTTGATCGTGCTGGACGAGCCCACGACCGCCCTCGACGTCGCGACGCAGGCGCGCGTCCTGGCGACGATCCGGCGGCTCTGCCGCGCGACGGACGTCGCGGCGCTCTACGTGTCCCACGATCTTTCCGTCGTACGGAGCCTCGTCGACCGCGTCGTCGTGCTGTACGCGGGCCGCGTCGTCGAGATCGCCGACCGCGATCGGCTCTTCGCGTCGCCGCTGCATCCCTATACGCGCGGCCTGCTGGCGGCGATCCCCGATCCGGCGCGGCGGCGCCCGCCCCTGCCGATCACCGGGCAGGCGCCGGCGCCGGGCGCCCGCGGGCTCGGGTGCGCCTTCGGCCCTCGTTGCGCGCGGCGAGACTCGTCGTGCACGCGCGAGACGCCGCTGCTGCTGGCGCGCGCCGTCGGCCACGCGGCGGCGTGCTGGCACCCGCTGCCGCCCGAGGCGGCGGCGCTGCCGACGGTCGAGTGGACGAGCGCGCGGCCCGCCGAGGACCACCGCACCCCGCTGCTCGACGTGCGCGGCCTCCGCGCCTCGTACGGAACCAGGCAGGTGCTCTTCGACGTCAGCATTGGCGTCGCGCGAGGCCAATGCCTGGCCCTCGTCGGCGAATCGGGCTGCGGCAAGACGACGCTGTCGCGCTCGCTCGCGGGCGTGGGCCACCAGAGCGCGGGCGAGGTGCTCTACACGGGAGCCCCGCTGTCGCTGCGCGCGCGTGAACGCGACGGCCAGGTGCGGCGCGAGATTCAGTACATCTTCCAGAACCCCTATCGCGCCCTCAACCCACGCAAGACGGTGGGCGAGACCCTGCGCGGCGTGCTGGGCCACTTCTTCGAGCTCGACGTCGCGGAGACGCGCCGGCGCACCGCCGCGGCGCTGGCCCAGGTCTCCTTGCCGTGCGCGCTGGCCAACGCCTACCCGCGCGAGCTCTCGGGCGGCGAGCGCCAGCGCGTCGCGCTCGCGCGCGCCCTCGTCTGCGAGCCGCGCCTGCTCATCTGCGACGAAATCACCTCGTCTCTCGACGTCTCGGTGCAGGCGACGATCCTCAAGCTTCTGCGAGACCTGCAAACGCGCGGCCTCGCGATGCTGTTCGTGACGCACGATCTCGGCGTCGTGCGCTCCCTCGCCGACAGCGTCGTCGTCCTGCACAAGGGCCGCGTCGTCGAAGCCGGCACCGTCGACGACGTCCTCGATCGACCGACGCACCCCTACACGCGCGCGCTGGTTGCCAACTCGCCGCGCGTCCCAGCACCCAGTCATCAACAGGAGCTCGCATCATGGCCGTGAAGATCCTCTGGTACCTCACCGCTCCCGACGGAATCGTCCCCTGGGAGCCCGACGGCCGCTGGGCCCCGAGCTATCCGCAGATGCAGCAGCTCGCCACGACGATAGACCGCCTGGGCTACTACGGCGCGCTGCTCGCGACGGGCGCCGACGAGGTCAACACGCTGGCCGCGTCGATGGTCGCGGCGACGTCGCGCATGAAGTTCGTGGCCGCCGTCTACCCCGGCCTGATCGCGCCCGCGAAGCTGGCGCAGATCGCCCAGACCATCAACCGCTTCTCGGGCGGGCGCCTCATCTACAACGCGGTCAACGGCAACGACGCCATGCTGCCCGCGCAGGGCATGCACCTGTCGCACGACGAGCGCTACGAGTACAGCCTCGAGTACTGGGAGGCCTTCCAGAAGCTCTACTCGGGCGCGACCGACGGCTTCCAGGGCAAGCACTTCCAGATCGCGCCCCGGCCCAAGGACGCGGGCGGCGGCCGCGGCGCCGCGCCCCCGCAATACGACCACTTCCCGCTCTGGGGAGCGGGCAGCTCGTCGGCGGGCATCGAGCACTCGGTCCGGCTGCTCGACCTCTACCTCAGCTTCGCGAACACGCCGCCCGCGCTGGGTGACAAGTTCCGGCGCGTGGGAGCCGCCGCCGAGAAGCTCGGCCGCAAGCTCACCTTCGGGACGCGACTGCAGATCATCGTGCGCGAGACGGAAGAGGAGGCCTGGGAGTACGCGCAGTTCCTCGTCGACCGCACGTCCGTCGAGTACGCGCGGCAGTGCATCCAGCGGCAGCTCCCCAAGGGAGAAACGATTGATTCGTACGTGCCCGAGAACCCGCAGGTGCGCCGCAACCTGGAGGTGATCCGCGGCGGCAAGCTTCCTCCCGCGCGCGACTACGAGATCTATCCGAACGTCTGGACCGGCCCCGCGCTGCACGGCTTCAACGTGCTTGGGCCGCTGTCGGGCACGACGCTGGTCGGCAGCGCGGAGAACGTCGCCGCGCGCATCCGCGAGTTCGAGGCGCAAGGCGTCCACGCCTTCATCCTCTCGGGCTGGCCGCTCATCGAGGAGGCGTACCGCGTGGCCGACCTCGTGTTCCCGCTCCTCGACCTCGACCACGGGTTCGAGGTGCCGCTGCTCTCGCCCTGGCGGCGCCGCGCGCCCGGCGCTGGGGCCGCCACGAACGAGCCTCGCGCCGCGGCCGCGGGGTGACCGCCATGAGCATCGCCTTCTACACGCGCCTGCCGCTGCACGGCGAGACGCAGTTCCTGCCCGGCGACAGCCGGAACCGCGGCGATTGGAACCGCCCCGGCGCGCCGAGCACGGGCGCCGTCTCGAGCTTCGCGGTCGGCGACGACTTCACGTACATCGACTACCTCGCGCAGATCGCGCGGGGCGCGGAGATCGCCAGCTTCGACGGCGTGCTCATGGTCAACGGCCAGACGGGCGAGGAGCCGTGGATGGTGTCGGCGCTGCTCGCGCGCGAGACGCGGCGCCTCAAGTTCGTGACGGCGTTCCACCCGTTCGCGCTCAGCCCCTGGTGCGCGACGCAGATGGCCGCGACGTACCAGCGCGCCACGGGCGGCCGGCTCGTCTGGAACATCATTCAGGGCGGCTCGGACGCCGTTCAGCACGCCATCGGCGATCCTGCGGCGCACGACGAGCGCTACGCGCGCGCCTCCGAGTACCTCGATGTCGTGAAGGGCTTCTGGCAGAACGAGTCCTTCCACTATGACGGCCGCTATTACAAGGCGGCGGGAGGAGGCCTGCGTGGCCCCTTGCGCAAGGCGCCGCTGCCGCTCATCTGCACGGCCGGCGCGTCGGAGGCGGCGCGCGATCTCGGCGCGCGCCACGCCGACTACTACCTGATGACGGCCGAGGATCCCGCCGTGAACCGCGCGATCATCGACGACGTGCGCGGCCGCGCCGCGCGCCTCGGCCGCAAGGACCTGCGCTTCGGCCTCTCGGTCGACGTCATCGCGCGGCCCACCGACGACGAGGCGTTCGCCGAGGCGCGCCGCTTCTACGACGCCGGCGTCGCCTCGGGCGCCGTCGCGGCCGCGGCCGCGCGCGGGCAGCAGATGTCGAACACCTACAAGCGCCGGCGCACGGCCTACTACAACGACGCGCTCCCCGCGTTCGACGATCTGTTCGTCGCGCCCCACGTCTGGTCCGGCTTCGGCCTCATCGGCATCCCGCCCGGCTTCGCGCTGGTCGGCAGCTACGAGTCCGTCGCCCAGCGCGTGCTCGATTTTCATCGCATCGGCTTCTCCCTGTTCTTCCTCGCGGGCTACCCGCACCTCGAGGAGGCCTACCGCCTGGGCGAGCACGTGCTGCCGCGCGTGCGCGCCGGCCTCGCGGCCACTGGCACAGCGGCCGCTGCCTGAACGCTTCTCGCATACCGACCCAACGAAAGGACACGCTCATGAGCAACGACAGCAAGATCGACGAAATCTGGTTCACCCGGTGTCCGGTACCGACGGCGACGGGCCTGGCCTACAAGCTCGGCTGGCTCGACGACGAGTTCCGCGCCGACGGCATCGCCGTCAGGACGCTGCAGGACGCGGGCGGCGAGCTCGCGCGCCACCACTACGAGCACGGCCTGCGCACGCTCGTGCGCGAAGGCGGGAACCTGTTCGCGCTGCCGGCGCGCGCCCAGGGCGCGCCCACGCGCCTCATCGGCCTCACGTGGATCGACGAGGGCCAGTCGATCCTCGTGCGCCCCGACGCGAACATCCATTCGCCACGCGATCTCGTCGGCAAGCGCCTGGCGCTTCCGGTGTTCCGCAAGGCCGACCTCGAGGAAGGCCGGCGCGGCCGCAGCATCGCGCGCGGCATGAGCCTCGCCGGCTACCACGGCGCGCTCGCGTCCGCGGGCCTCTCCTTCCAGGACGTGCGCCTCGTCGAGGTGGGCGACGGGTCGGGCAACGGCCGCGGCGCCGGGGGCGCGCGTGGGGGCGATCTGGGCGCCCTGTGGGAGGGCATCGCGCCGCTCCTGCGCGGCGAGGTCGACGCCGTCTACGTAAAGGGCGCGGCGGCCGCGGAGGCGGCGCGGCGACAGGGCGCGGTCGTCGGCATCGATCTCGATCAGCTCCCCGCGCGCCGCTACCGCGTCAACAACGGCACGCCGCGCCCCATCACGGTGCATGAAGACTTCTTGCGCGACCACTTCGATCTCCTGACGCGCTTCCTCTATCAAACGCTGCGCGCCGCCGCGTGGGCCAAGGCGAACCTCGAAGGCGTGTACCGCGTCCTCGAGGGCGAGACGCGCGCGGGCCGCGAGGGCGTCACGGCGGCCTATCGTGACGGGTTCCACGAGACGCTCGCGCCCGATCTCAGCGCGGAGCGCGTCGAGCTCTTCCGCCAGCAGAAGGACTTCCAGCTGCTCTACGGGTTCCTCGACCGCGACTTCGACTTCGACGCGTGGATCGATCACCGCCCGCTCGAAGCCGCGCGGCGCCGTCTGGCCGAGGACGGCATCCCCGCGGCCGCCTGAGCCGATGCGGCTCTTCGATCCAATCAGCCTCGGGGCGCCGATCAGCGACGGGGCGCTGACGCTGCCCAACCGGATCGTCATGGCGCCTCTCGGGCGCGCGCGTGCCGACGCCGCAACGCGCGCGCCCACGGCGTCGATGGCGCTCTACTACGCGCAGCGCGCCTCGGCTGGCCTCATCGTGACAGAGGCGACGCACGTCTCGGCCCGCAGCGTGAGCCGCCCCGGCTCGGCCGCGATCCACGCCGAGCCGCACGTGGCTGGCTGGCGGCGCGTGACCGAGGCGGTTCACGCGCGCGGTGGGCGCATCTTCCAACAGCTCTTCCACCTGGGCCGCAAGGCCGATCCGGCGCGCTCGCCCGACGGCGGCTGGCCCGCGGCGCCGTCGGCGATCGCCGCGCTCGGCACCTTCAGCGGCCCCGGCGGCCCGCAGCCCTTCCCCGTGCCGCGGGCGCTCGAGACCGACGAGGTGGCCGAGCTCGTCGGCGAGTTCGCGGCCGCCGCCCGGAACGCGCGCCTCGCCGGCTTCGACGGCGTCGAGCTGCACGCAGCCAACGGCTTCCTCATCGACCAGTTTCTACGCGACGGCGCGAACCAGCGCACCGACCACTACGGCGGCTCGATCGAGAACCGCGCGCGCTTCCTGCTCGAGCTCGCCGACGCCGCCGCCGCGGTCTTCGGGGCCGATCGCGTGGGCGTGCGCGTCTCGCCGCACGCTCGCGGCGACGGCACCGACGACTCCGACCCCGCAACGCTCTTCGCGCACGTCGCGGGCGCGCTCGGCGCGCGCGGCCTCGCCTACCTGCACCTCATCGAGCCCGTGACGGTGCCCGCCGAACACCGCCTCGCGCCTGCGCTTCGGCGCGCGTTCGGCGGTCCGCTCATCGTGTGCGGCGGGCTCGATCGCGCGTCAGCGCTGCACACGCTCGCCGACGGGCGGGCCGACCTGGTGGCCTTCGGGACCGGCTTCATCGCCAACCCCGACCTGCCGGAACGCCTGCGCCGCGACGCCCCCTGGAACACGCCCGACCCCACGACCTTCTACCAGGGCGGCGACGCGGGCTACATCGACTACCCGTTCTTGCCGGCCTGATCAGCCCGCGGCGCGCGACGGCGCCGCGGCGTTCGCGCCCGCGGCCTCTCGCCGTCGGACCTCCTCGCGCACGGCGCCGATGATGTGTCGGCCGTAGTCGATCGCGTCGTGCAGCGGATCGTAGCCGCGGTTCAGGAACGTCGTGACGCCCAGGTCGTAGTAATCGAGCAACGCCGCGATGATCGTATCCGGCGTCCCGACGAGGGACGTCGAGTCGGTGCCGCCGCCGATTGCCGTCGACGTGCCCATGTAGAGCGCCCGATCGTACCGCTCGCCGCGCGCAGCGATGTCCAGCTGGCGCTGCCCGCCCCCGCTTTGCCCTCGATCGGCGCGCAGCCCCGCGCCGCGCGCGCGGCCCTCCTTGAGCGCCGCGACGATCTCGTGCGCGCGCTGCCACGCGATCTCCTCGGTGGGCCCGATGATGAGGCGCGCCGACAGGCTGACCCGCGGCGCGGGCACGCCGTGTTCGGCGGCGACGGCGCGCAACTGGGCGATGCGCGCCTTGATGTCGACCAGCGGCTCGGCCCACAGCGCGTAGAGGTCGGTGTGCTGCACGGCGACGTAGTACGCGGCGTCCGACGAGCCCCCGAGGGAGATCGGCACGTGGGGCGACTGCACGGGCTTGATGGGCGAGAACCCGCCCTTGACGCGAAAGAACTTCCCCTCGAAGTCGAACGGCTTGTCGGACGTCCACGTACGCTTGAGGATCTCCAGGTACTCCGCCGTGCGCGAGTACCGCTCCGACTTCTCGAACAGCGCCTCGCCGTGCTCGGGCTCGGGCGCGTGTCCCGTGATGGCGTGGAGCCGAATGCGGCCGTTCGTCGTGTGGTCCAGCGTCGCGAAGGCGCGCGCCGCGATCGTGGGCGCCGTCAGCCCCGGCCGATGCGCGATCATGAACCCGAGCCGCTCGGTCTGCGACGCCACGTACGCCGCGAGGAACAGCGGGTCACCGCCGCCGTTCGCGATCAGCACGCGGTCGAAGCCCGCGTGCTCGTGCGCGCGCGCCAGGTCGCGCAGGTACGTCAAATCGATCTTCGACCCGTACGCCAAGCCGGGCGCCAGCTGGTTGCGGGGAAACAGGCCTCCTACGAACTCGATGGGCATCTTCTCGCTCCTCGTTTTGCCGGCCACGAGGAGCAACTGCGGTGCCGATCGCCGAGCGGGCCCCGACTTTCGAGCGCTGCTGCCCAGCGCACACCGGCCGCATCCCGATTGCTGCCGTAGGAATGGCGCTGCTTCCGCAGCAGCAGCGCCGGGATACGACTACGCGGGGACGTTCTCGGCTTCCAGCGCGGCGCGCACGGAAGGACGCGACCCGAGCGCGTCGAAGTAGGCCGCGAGGCGCGGCGTCCCCGTGAGCGCCTCGGGCGCCAGGCGCCGCAGGCTGCGCAGCACGTAGTATGCGTACCCGTCTGCGACCGTGAACGAGTCCCCGAGCAAGAACGACCGGTCCTCCAGGCTCTTCGCGAGCAGCGCGAAGCGCGACAGGAGCTTCGCCTTCAATGTCTCCTTCAGCTCGGGACCGGCCTGGGGATTGTTGAGCGGACCGAATCCTTTGTGCAGCTCGGTCGCGATGAAGTGCAGCCACTCCTGCAGCCTGCGCCGCTCACGCGTCCCGGCCGGCGGCGCCAGGCCCAGCTCGGGTCGGCGATCGGCGACGTACTGCACGATGATGGCGCCCTCGGTGAGGAGCTCGCCGTCGTCGAGCAGCAAGGCGGGCACGTAGCCCTTCGGGTTGATCGTATAGAAGTCGTCGCCCGCCTTCGTTCGCTTCGCGCGCAGGTCGACCTGCACCAGCTCGAAGGGAAGCTGCGCCTCGCGCAGCGCGATGTGGGGCGACAACGAGCAGGCTCCGGGACTGAAGAAGAGCTTCGGCATGCCGGCGCGTCCTGCACCGGCCATGCCAGCGGAGACCTCGCCGTTCAGACGCGATCGAAGCTCGTCCGCTCGAGCGGAACCGGTTGCACCCGGGCAGATTGCTGTCCAATATATTGGACGTCATTCAACGGGAGGGTCCCCATGAGCCGAGTCCTCGAAGAAGTGCTGAACGCAAACGCGGCCTATGCCGCCGACTTTGGTGATCGCGGAAAGCTGGCGCTGCCGCCCGCGCGCCGCTTCGCGATCCTCACGTGCATGGACGCGCGCATCGACCCGGCGAAGCTCGCCGGCCTTCGCGAAGGCGACGCCCACGTGATTCGAAACGCGGGTGGTCGGGCCAGCGACGATGCGATTCGCTCGCTCGTCATCTCCTACAAGCTGCTCGGCACGCGCGAGTGGTTCGTGGTCCATCACTCGAACTGCGGGATGGAGCTGTTCACCGACGAGATCATCCGCGAGCTGCTCGCTTCCAGCCTCGAGACGTCGAGCCACGACGGCCAGCGCTGGCGTGACGCCGGCAAAGGGCCGGGGTCCCGCCAGGGCGACTACATCGACTGGCTGACGATCCGCGACCAGGCCCAGAGCGTCACCACGGACGTCGAGCGCATCCGCAACCACCCGCTCGTTCCCGGCAACATCCCCATCTACGGATACATCTACCAGGTCGAGAGCGGGCGCCTCGTCGAGGTCCCCACGGCGACCGCGGTGGGCCGCGCCAAGGTCGCGTCGTGAACCTCCGCCCGATGGCCTGAGCCCCACGCGGGTCCCCGGCGCCACATTTTCCTTGCCAGGGATCCATGTCCGATATATTGGACATCCATGCTCACCGACGGTTCCCCCTGTACCAGCCAACTTCTGCGACAGGGGGATCCATGCGTTCGTCACTTTTGTTCTCTCGCCCGCTGCTCATCCTCGGGACCGTCGGCGCGATCGATCTAGCCGCGGCGACCGCTCACGCCGACGCGGTCACCGACTGGAACCAACACACGATCGAGGCCACGAAGGGCTTCACGGGCGATCCCAGCGTCGGCGCCGGCGTGACGCTCGACACCAACCTCGGCTCGCGCGTGGAGGCGATCGAGGCGCGCGCCGTCTTCGACGCCGTCAATTCGATCGACCATTTCGCCAGGGGTCACTACTACTACGCGGCGAGCAACACGGGGACCGCCGCCGCCGCGGCCGCGACCGCGGCGCATGACGTGATCCTGGGCGAGATCCCCGATCCCGCCGCCGATCCGAGCGCTGACAAGCGCTGGGCGTCGGTGCGCGCGTGGGTCGACACGCAGCTGGCCAGCGACCTGGCCGCGCTCGGTGTTTCGACCTCCGACGGTGGCGTCGCCGCCGGCCACGCCGCCGCGGCAGCCGCCGTCGCGGCGCGGAGCACCGACGGCGCGACGCCGGTGACGACGTACGGCGCGCAGCTCACGCCCACGACCAACCCGGGACGCGGCGTCTGGCGGCAGAGCAACGCCGCCGCCGCCTACGTGAACCCGACCACCGGCGCTCCGACGGGCTTCGATGCGACGGGCACCGTGATCCAGGGACGCCCGGGCATCGACCTCAACTGGCGTGACCTGAAGCCGTTCAGCCTCTCGACGCAGGAGGTGACGATCCTGTCTCGCATCCTGCCCCTATCTCCCGCGGTCGGCAGCGTGGAATACAGCCTGGAGGTGGCCTTCGCCAACAAGGTCGGGCGCGACAGCTCGGCGGTCCGCACGGCGGACCAGACGGCGCAGGCGCTCTTCTACAAGCAGGACGCGGAGATCTTCGTCAACGAGGCGGCGCGCATCGCGTCTGCGGCGCGCAAGCTGCCGCTCGACAAGAACGCCGCGCTCTTCGCCGTCCTGGACAACGCGATCGCCGACGCGCGCATCGGCGCGTGGATCTCGAAGTACGAGCAGAAGTTCTGGCGGCCCGTCACCTCGTTGAACGCCAATGACGACGGCAGCGTCACCAACAACTACGTCGTCTTCCACCCGCTGGCGGCGACGCCGTCGCACCCCTCGAACACCTCGGGCCACAGCTCGACGGGCGCCTCGGCGGCCGAAATTCTGAGGGCCGCCTTCGGCGATCGCATCAGCCCCGACGGCAAGCCCGTCACCTTGGGCTCGCTCCCCTGGCTGGCCGGGACCAACTCGGGCACGGGGAATGCCACGACGCGCATCGTGTCGACCTTCACGCAGCTTCAGCTGGAGGACGGCGCGAGCCGACTCTACCTGGGCGTGCACTACGGGCACGACAACCTGCAGGGCCAGCTCATCGGGCTCTCGGTCGCCGACGCGATCCTGCGCTCCGACGACGACCCGGCCGCGAAGGGGCTGCGCGTGCCGGACTCGGCGGCGTCGATCACGAACCTCGAGCGGACGCTGCTCACGCGGCGCGACCTCTACGGCTACTACGGCCGCGACACCGGGAACGGTCGCAACAGCGACTGGGACCGAAACCACTGATCGAGGGGCGGCGGTCGTCATGGAATTGGGACTGGTCTCTCGTTCTTGGCGGCTGGCCTCGGGGCGCGTCGACGCGGTCAGCGCGCGCCCCGAGGTCACGCTGCACGCGCTGCTCCGGCTCGGCTGCGCGCTGTGCTTCGTGGGTCACGGCGCGTGGGGCGTGATCACGAAGGCGGGCTGGCTGCCCTTCTATGGCGTCTTCGGGATCCCCGCGTCGGTCGCGTGGAAGACGATGCCCGTGATCGGCGCCGTCGACGTCACGCTCGGCCTGATCGTCTTGCTGCTCCCCTTTCGAGCGCTGCTCGTCTATCTGGTCTTCTGGACGGTGTTCACGGCGCTGCTGCGCCCGGCGGCGGGGCTGGGCTGGTGGGAATTTCTAGAGCGCGGTGGCAATTACGGTCCGCCTTTGGCGTTGCTGCTGATCGCGGGGGAACAGACGCACCGGTGGTTTCAGCGTGTCGAGCCGCGACCGCTCTCTCCGAAGACCCTGCGGCACGTCGCGTGGGTGTTGCGCGGCTCGATCGCGCTTCTCTTGGTGGGCCACGGCGGGTTCGAGCTGTTCCAGCAGAAGAAGATGCTGCTCGAACAATGGCGAGCCGTTGGCATTCCTGCGAGCGGACTATTCCTGCGCGTCTTGGGCGCCGCGGAGATCGGCCTCGGCCTCTGGGCGCTGGCGCGGCCTTCACGCGGGCTGCTGCTCGTGATCGCGTATTGGAAGATCGCGAGCGAGCTCCTCTATCCGATCACGGGAAGGCTGCGCGACACCTGGGAATGGGTCGAACGCGCCGGCGACTACGTCGCTCCCTTCGCCCTGATCGTCGTGTTGCTGCTGCTCACGCAGGCAGCCGCGGCCGAGCCGAGCCGCCAGGGCTCCCCGGGCGCGTGAGGGAACGAGCCTCAGAGCCGCTCTGCCCTGATCTGCTTGATCCCATCGACCCCGTCGAGGCTCCGGGCGAGCTCGTTGCCTTCGAGCATCGTGGACGCCCGGACCTCGAACGTGACGCGGGTGCGCGTCTCGTCACGGTCGTACTCCTCCTGAAATACTTTGACGCCTGGTCTCGTGAGCGCCGCGATGACGGCTGGCACCCCGATCCGCGACTCGTCGATTAATACGGTGACGCGCTGCCGGGCGACCGGCTCGCCCCGATCCTCGAAGCGCCGGAGCAAAGTCAGGCTGCCCAAGCCGATGACAGTCGTGAACACGGCGATTTCATACATGCCCCCGCCCGCCGCCATACCGATCGCCGCCACGAGCCAGAGCGCCGCAGCCGTCGTCAGGCCCCGAATCGTGATGCCCGTCCGGAGGATCGCTCCGGCTCCCAGAAAACCAATCCCCGACACGACGGACGCGGCGATTCGGGAGACGTCGACCTCGACGAGATCTCCCGCCGCATAGTGCTGGAAGTACACGAAACGCGTCGACACCACCATGAACGTCGCCGACGCGAGCGCGACGATCGCGTGCGTGCGCAAGCCCGCGGGCCGGCCGTGCAGGTCGCGCTCGAAGCCGATCGCGGCCCCCAACCCGGTCCCGAGCAGGATGCGAAGCAGATACTCGGACTGATCGAGCCACGCGAAGTGAGACACCGGAGAAGTATATGCGCCCGTCGGGCTATCGAGTCTTCACGATGGAGGCGTCGTCCTCGACCGCTCGAACGAAGTCACGCAGAGTGAGCGTCTCGTCGATCGAGAGAGCGACGAAGCGCAGGCCCATGCCGAGCGGCTTGCCGTCATCGGACAGCGCGTCTCCGCGCAGCCAACGGACCTCGGCGCGAACGTCGAGCTGCTCTTCGAGGACCGGCAGGCGGAACGAGAGAAGGAGCTCCTCTCCGATGCGGCTCAACTGATCCGCGACGAGAAACAGCCCACCGGTCCCGATGTTCGCGGACGTCCCGTTGAACCCGCCGTCGGCGGCCGTGACGCGAACGTCCATCGCGACGTCGACACGACCCGCGCGTCTCATGTGCAAGGTACTAGCCACGGCACGATTATCGGCAGGAATGGGCCGCTTTGTGAGCCGCACACCCTAGGGCCAGCCCACTCCGGGCGGACGCAACGGCGTCCCGGGCGGAAACGAGAGACCAAACTCCGCCCGAAGGACGGCGAGAAGCTCCGCGGCCGATTCGACGGTCCGCGTCTCGGCGTGGCCGGCTCGGTCGCGGCGTTTCAGCTCGCGATCGCGCAAGGTGACGCGCGCGCCGTCGGGCGCCGCGCGCGCGACGATGAGGAGGTTCCGGAAGTGCGAGCGCGGATGTGCGCTCGTGTACCAGTTGCCGACCTCGCGGTCGATCGCGGGCATCGCCTCGCCCGTGAGCTCGTAGACGTCGGTCCACGTGCCCCCGAGCAGCGCCTGGTGCAGCCAGTGCTCGCCTTCGCGGACGATCCGGCGCGGCTCGTGAGGGGTCTGTTGCTCGTCGTCGGGGGTGAAGCGAATGGCCGAGGTCAGCGACAGCGCTCCCACGCCCACGTCGGTCAGCCAGCGCTCGCCGCCGATGGCCACCTCGAGCAGGACGTGCGTGCGAGGCGGAGTCTGCCCTGGCGGCGGCAAAATGCGTCCGCGCGCGCTCAACGGGCGCACGTCGAACCCCAGGGCCACCAGGGCGTCGAGGAACAGACCGTTCTGCTCGAAGCAGTAGCCGCCGCGCCGGCGACGGACGAGCTTGTCGAAGATCGCCTCGGGCCCGAGATCGATGCCATGGCCGAGAAGCACGTCGAGGTTTTCGAACGGGATCGCCCGAACGTGCGCCTCGGTGAGCGCGTTCAATGTCGCGAGCGTCGGAGCCCGTGGGCCCGCGTAGTGGATGCGATCGAAGTAGGCAGCGAGGTCGAAAGGCATGGACGCAATCCATCTTATTGCCACCAGGTCTGTTTTAACAGACACGCGTGTGGCACCCGTGGTAGTCCGATGACGTGACTTCGGGAGCATCCGCCGCGTTGGCCGCCGCGACGTTTGGAGCCGCGCTCCTCTCTTCGATCACGGGCGGTACCTCCCTGCTGACAGTCCCGCTGCTCATGATCGCCGGCCTCGATGCGCAAGAGGCCATCGCCACCAACATGGTCCTCGTGGCGATCCTGTCGGGCGGAGCGTCCGCACCGTACGTCGTCGCCAGGAAGATCCGGCCGTCTCTCGTCTTGCCGCTCGCGGCGACCGCCGTGCCTGGATCTTTGGCGGGCGCGATGCTCACCGTCGCGCTCGACGAGAAGGTGCTGCGCGCGCTGATCTCGGTCGCGCTTCTGGGGATCGCCACCCTCTCGCTCGCGCAACCTCGGCTGGGCGCCGAGCGCCGCCCGGTGAGCCGCCGCTCGGTAAACGCGGGTTACGTCGTCCTCGCCGTGTGGGCGCTCTACGGCGGCCTCTTCTCGGGCGGATACGCGACGGTCCTCACGCTCGGAATCGTCACCTTCTTCGGCGAGCCCCTCGGCGATGCGATCGGGGAGGCGAAGGTCGTCAACTTCGTCGGGTCCTTGGCCGCGTCGCTGGTCTTCGTGACGCGGGGCCAAGTGCACTGGCAGCTCATCCCTTGGATGGGCGCCGGCGCCGCTCTGGGCGGAAGCTGCGGCGCGTGGCTCGCGCTCCGTGCCCGTCCCCAGCAGTTGCGTCGTTTGTTCGCCCTCGTCTTGGCTGGCATCGGAGCCAAGGTCGGATACGCCTCGCTCGGCACCGGGCGCACGAGCCAGCCCTGACCGCTCCCTTCGCCAGGGTGACTGCACTCAACGGTTGACGTGCAACCGCGACTCCAACCTATTGGACGCATCGTCTTTTAAACAGACATCACTCATGACCGCACGATCAACGTCCCCGCCGTTCTTCATCGTCGGCAGCGAGCGCTCCGGCACGACCCTGCTCATGGCCATCCTGGGCCAGCACAGCCGGATGGCGGTGCCCGAGGTGGCCTGGTACTACCCGCGATTCCGCCCGTACCTGCATACCTACGGCGATCTGCAGGCGCCCGCGAGCTTCCGGACGCTGCTGTCGGAGATGATCTTCGGGCTCAAGACGCCGTTCTTCGGTCTCGACCTGAACCCGGCGACCATCGTCGGTGAGCTT
This sequence comes from uncultured Cellulomonas sp., assembly GCA_964491965.1. Classification (GTDB taxonomy): domain Bacteria; phylum Actinomycetota; class Actinomycetes; order Actinomycetales; family Cellulomonadaceae; genus Cellulomonas. The sequence goes on along the minus strand of CAZBIO010000173.1, from coordinate 11,061 downwards.
GAAGCCCGAGCACACGCACCCACCTTCGCCGGAGCTTACGGCGCGATCCTCGGCCTCTTCGCCGAGAAGGTCGGCAAGCCCCGTTGGGGCGAGAAGACGCCGCACAACCTGTTCTACGTCGAAGAGATCCTGGCGGACTTCCCCGACGCCCGCTTCGTGAACCTGGTGCGCGACGGGCGGGACGTCGCCGTCGATCAGCTCCGCTCGGCGTTCGGACCCCGAAACGTCTATGCGGCCGCGCTGATCTGGCGGCGCACCCAAGAGGTCGCAGCGCGCCTGCGCGCGACGCTGCCGCGAGACCGCTGGCTCGATGTGCGGTACGAAGAGCGGGCCGCGCGGCCGGAGCCCATCGTGCGGAACGTGCTCCGCTTCCTCGGCGAAGAGTGGGAGCCCGGCGTCCTCGAGTTCCATCGCGGCGACGTCGCGCAGCGCCGCGCGCGGACCCGAGACCACGCGCCGCTCGGCCGCCCCGTCTCGGTGGACCACGTCGGCCTCTACCGCAGTCATCTCGGCACCCACGATCAAGGCGTCTTCAATCACGTCGCCTGGAAGGCCCTGCGCGAGGCGGCGTACGAGACCGACGTCGCGCCGACGCCGGTCTCTGCGGACGATGCCGCGCTCTACCTCGAGCTCGACGGCCGCATTCGCGCGGCCACGCTCGACGCCCCCGAGGGCCACATCGTCTTCGAGAGCTACACGATTGGCTGATCGATCAGCGCGAAGAGCGCAGGCGCCGAGGGCTGTGGAGCAGCGCGCCCGCGGCGGCGCCGCGCTTCGAACGTCTCTTCGACTGGGACGAAGAATTCATCGCCGGCCAGCGCGCCCCTCGAAAGTGGAAGGAGTACCTGGCCGTCAAGCGTCGCCATCACAGCGCGGCCCTGGTGCTGTGATGGCAGCTGCCAGCGCGCGAGAGGGCCTCGCGTTGGTCCCGCCGCACGGTGCCGCGGCGCCGGAGGGCTCGCCGTCGATCGCTCGCGGAGCCGTCGAGCTGCGCAACGTCTCCGTTCGATTCGGCCAGCCCGGGCGGGAGGTCGTCGCGCTGGGCGACGTCTCGCTGCGCATCGCGCCCGGCGAGTTCGTCGCCGTGCTCGGGCCTTCGGGCTGCGGCAAGTCCACCTTGCTGAACGTGATCGCCGGCTTCGAGCGCCCCACCGCGGGCACGATCGACCTCGACGGGGCGGCGGTCGCGAGCCCCGGCCCCGATCGGCCTGTCGCGTTCCAGCAGCACTCGCTGTTCCCCTGGATGACCGCCCTCGACAACGTCGCATTCGGGCTGCGCCTCGCGGGCCGAGCGACGGCGCGCGAGCAGGCGCGCGGGTACCTACGCAAGGTCGGCCTGGGTGACGTCCTCGATCGCTACCCGCATCAGCTCTCCGGAGGCATGCAGCAACGCGTCGGGTTGGCGCGCGCGCTGGCCGTCGAGCCCAGCGTGCTGCTCATGGACGAGCCGTTCGGCGCGCTCGACGCGCAGACGCGCATCCTCATGCAGGAGCAGCTGCTGCGGCTGTGGGAACGGTGGCGGCACACGGTGGTGTTCGTCACGCACGACATCGACGAGGCGATCTTCCTCGCCGACCGCGTGGTCGTGCTGGGCCTGCGCCCGAACGGCGTGCGCGGCGTCTTCACGGTGGACCTGCCCCGGCCCCGCAGCCGTGACGCGCGCGCGAGCGCTCCTTACCAGCGCCTGTACGACGAGCTCTTCGATCGCATCCGGCAGGAGAGCCTGCGGACGTTCGGCGCGGCGGAGGACGAAGCGCCATGACCCGGCTCGGGGCAGCTTTCTGCTCGGCATCAGCGGCATCGCGATCTTGCTCGCGCTGTGGGCGCTCGCGGCGCGACACCTCGGCAACCCGATCTTGTTGCCGGCGCCGTTCGCGCTCTGGGACGGCCTGCGCGACACGCTGGCCGACGGCACGCTGGCGCGTGACCTCGCGGCGAGCCTCAAGCGCGTCCTCTTCGGGTTCGGGCTCGCCGCCGTGACCGCGGTGCCGCTGGCGCTGGCCGTCGTGTCCTTCCTGCCGCTGCGGAAGCTCGTGCTGCCCGCATTGGCGCTGCTGCGCCCGATTCCACCCATTGCCTGGGTGCCGATCGCGATCCTGTGGTTCGGCCTTGGCGATCGCCCCAGCTACTTCGTGACCGCCGTGGCGGCCTTCTTCCCCGTGTTCATCAACTCGCTCGCGGGCGCGAGCGCCGTCGAGGAGCAGCACCTGCGCGCCGCGCGCTGCCTGGGCGCCGGCGGCCTCGCCCTGTTGCGCTTCGTCTATCTCCCTTCGGCCCTGCCGTCCGTCTTCACCGGCCTCAAGGTGGGCCTGGGCCAGTCGTGGATGGCCGTGGTCACCGCCGAGCTCATCGCGGCGCAGTCGGGGCTCGGCTACATGATCGAGCTCAACCGCTTGCAGCTCGAGACCCCGCGCGTGTTCGTGGGGATGCTCGTGATCGCGGTCGTCGGCGCGCTGATGACCTTCGCGCTCAGCCGCGCCGAGGCGCTGATTTTCCCCTGGAGAAGCAAAGGAGCGACATGAAGTCTGGCTACAAAGCATCCATCGCCGCCGCCATCGCAACGCTGGCCCTCGGATCAGCGGCCACGGCGGCGCCCAAACCGGAAGGCGAGCCCGTCAAGGTGCGGATTGGCTACCGGACGGCCCTCCACGGCGAGATCGCCAAGGTGCTCGGGAAGACCGACATCGCGAAGAAGCACGGGCTCGACGTGCAGACGACCTTCTTCCAGTACGGGCCGCCGCAGATCGAAGGCCTGGTCTCGAAGACGCTCGACGTTTCGTTCACCTCACTCGTGCCGACGGCGTCGTACCTCGCGAAGCAGCCGGGCGCGGTGACCGTCATCGCCAGCCTGGGCTCGGCCGCGCACGGCCTGGTCGTGCCCGCGGACAGCGCCGTCAAGACGCTGGCCGACTTCAAAGGCAAGACCGTCGCCGTCGCCTTCGGCACCGACGCGCAGGTCGATCTGCTCGCGGCGCTCAAGGAAGCGGGCCTCGGGGCGGACGCCGTCAAGCTCGTCAACGTTCCGCCCAACGAGCAGCCCGCGGCCCTCGAGCAGAAGCTCGCGGACGGCGTGCTGCTGCGGCAGCCCCAGCTCGACAAATTTCTGAAGAAGGGCGCGCGCGAGATCCGGCACTGGCCGCACCACTTGTGGGTCATCGCTCGCACCGACTACCTGGCGGCGAACCCCGGGGTGCGCCAGCACCTCGTCGAGGCGATCCAGGAGGCGGCGCTGTTCGTCGCGAACAACCCGCGCCAGGCGGCCGAGTGGTTCGCCGAGGACCTCAGGCTTCCCGCCGATCTCGTCGAGAGGATCGCCGCGGAGAACCCGCTGTTCGCGAAGGAGAAGCGTCCGAAGGACCTGTCGGTGAGCGTCACGCCCGAGCTCAAGGCGTTCTCCACGCGGCGCGCGCAAGAGATCGTCGAGTTCGGTCTCGCGAAGACGCGGCCCGAGTTCGTGTTTTGACGTGAGCGTCGCCCCCCGCGACGTCGCGGGCCGCGTGGCGCCGCGCGAGCTCGAGCGCTTCGCCGAGACGCTCCCGTTCCTGGGGTCGGTATCGGCGTCGCACGATCGCCTCGAAGCCGGCCAGTCGTCGAGCTCGTGCTCGTCTACCGCGTCGGCGCCGCGGGCCTGGCCGACAGCGGCCGCCTCAAGGTGACGTTCAAGTTCTACTCCGATTGGGGCGAGCCCCAGACGCACGACCCGCGCGGCGCGAACTATCTGACGGCCCGCGCGCGGCTGCGTCCCAGCTTCCCCGGCGAGAGCGACGCGACCGTCCAGCGCCTCGACGTGAAGTTCGATCGCAAGGGCCACGAGCGGCCCTATCAGAAGGCGATCATCGTCGACGTCGTCGACGGCTACCTCAGCCCCGGCGACGAGATCGAGATCCGACTCGGTGATCGATCGGCAGGGGGCCCCGGCACGTGCGCCCAGACGTTCGTCGAGGACGCCTTCAAGCTGCGGACCTACGTCGACCTCACCAGAACGTCGCGCCTGGCGGTCGACGTCGTGCACCTCCTCATGGCGATGACGATCTGGCTGCGCTTCGGCCAAAACTTCCCCGTCAAGGTTGTCGCCTGGGACCACGTCGATGGCTCGGCGCTCACCGTCGCGTCGGACGTGAACCGCGTCGAGGACCTCGCGGGACGAACGGTCGCCGTTCCGTTCTGGTACTCGATCCACAACGTCATCCTGCAGCAGCTGCTGCGCAAGGCCGGCTTGCGGCCCGTGCTGAAGGAAGAGCCGTCGCGCGAGGCGCGGACGGTCAAGCTGGTGATCCTGCCGCCCCCCGACATGCCGCCGGCGCTCGCGCGCGGGGCCATCGCCGGCTTCATCGTCGCCGATCCGTTCAACGCCGTGGCGGAGATCAAGAACGTCGGACGAATCCTGCGCTTCACGGGCGACGTCTGGCAGCGCCACGCTTGCTGCGTCGTGGTCATGCACGAGGACGACATCGCGCAACGCCCTCGCTGGGCGCAGTCCGTGGTCAACGCGCTGGTGACCGCCCAAGCCTATGCGCGCGGCAATCGCGCCGAGGTGGCGAAGCTCCTGTCCAGCGACGGTGCGGGATACCTTCCGCAGCCGCGCCCGGCGATCGAACGAGCCCTCTCGCACTACGACCTCACCGAGTACGGGAAGAGCGGCGCCGTCCATCACCCGGGGTGGGATCAAGCGCGCATCGATTTTCAGCCATTCCCGTTCCCGTCCTACACGGAGCGCCTCGTCAGCCTGCTCAAGGACACGCTCGTCGAGGGTGACACGAAGTTCCTTCGCGACCTCGATCCCCGCAAGGCGCACGCCGCCCTGGTGGACGATCGCTTCGCGCGGCAGGCGGTCGCCGCGGCAGGCGGACCGGCCCGGCTCGGTCTCCCGGCAAGCTGGAAGCGCGACGAGCGGATCGATCCGTGACCGGCGCGGGACGCGAGGCGCCGAGCGGCCTCGTCCGCGTGCTCGTCGCATTGCTCGGAGTCGCGCTCTTCTTCTCGGCGTGGTGGGCCGCAATCGACGCGCGCCACGCCCAGGGAATGCTCGCGCCCTTCTCGCTGACGAATACCGCGCACGCCCTCCGAGACCTGCTGTTTGGCCGAGAGCTCTGGCCTCACGTCGGCGCCAGCCTTCGCCGCATCCTGATCGGGCTCGGCGCGAGCGTCGCGATCGGCATCCCGCTCGGAGCGGCCGTGGGAGCGCTGCCGCTCTTCGCGGCCGCGAGCGCTCCCGTGATCCAGTTCCTCCGCGTGGTGTCGCCGCTCGCCTGGACGCCGCTGGCGATCATGCTGTTCGGCGTGGGCGACTCGCCGGTTCTGTTCCTAATCGTCGTCGCGGCCGTATGGCCCATCGCCCTCGCGACCTCCGCGGCCGTCGCGTCGCTCGACAGGCGCCTCACCGTCGTCGGCCGGAGCCTGGGCGGAAGCCCTTTCGAGATCGCGCGGACGATTGTATGGCCGAGCCTGCGCCCTCAGATTCTCACGGGCATTCGCGTGAGCATGGGCGTCGCGTGGGTGATTCTGGTCCCGGCCGAGATGCTGGGCGTCGATTCGGGCCTCGGCTACTTCATCCTGAGCACCCGGGATCGGCTCGCTTACTCCGAGCTTGCCGCAGGGATCTTGATCATCGGCCTTGTCGGGTTGTTGCTCGACGGGGTCGCGCGTCTGGTGCTTTCGGAGAGCCCGCTGGCGTGGCCACGGAGATTCAGCGCAACGTCCCAACGCGCGTCGAGTTCGCGATAGGGTCCTCCGGCTTGTTAAGTCCGCCGTCGTCGGGCGGCCGCATCGGCGTACGCGCGATGGTCTAGCATTCGCTCCCGAGGCAGATCGCAACAAGCGGTCAGCGGACGCGGCTCGCTCCACCACGAGCGCCGTCCAGGCGCAACAGACCGCGACGTTGGCCGGCGCCGCGGCGCGCGTCGCCGGCAACAGCGACCGAACCGCACTGCGAACCGTCTTCCGTTCGATAGGTGCGCGGCAAACGGACGTGCCTACGGGCACTCTGGCAATCGTAGGAGGTTGTCTGCGGGCGTCGTGTCCGGCCGCGTTTTGACGTAGCGGGTACCGTAGCGCGAGATGGCTGTGACCAAGAACGCTCGCGAAGAGCCGGCCAGAACGTAGGCCTCTCCTCCCTTGTCCTTGATCCAGACATACATCTCCTCGCGACTCATCGAACCTCGGTTGCCCGAGCCGTCCTCGACCCATCCGAGTGTCGAGATCGCTTCATGAGGATCCTCGTGGTAGCCGCCAGCCTTTTTGATGCACGTAATGCGAATCGACATCTTCCCTCTCCCTCTATGAAGTCCCGGACTGGTAGCCGAGGTAAGCGCCGACCGCTCCCCCAACCAGCGCGCCGATCGGACCGAAGAACGACCCCACGAGCGCACCACTGCTCGCTCCGACGGCAGCGCGCCGCGAGGAGCGACCGTGGCCGCGCTGGTCCGCCGCAGCGAGGACGATATTGTGCGGCGCGCGAGTCATTGTTGCGGACCTGGTTCTGTACACGTTCTGGCTGAGTGCCCTGGCCATATTGATCTCCCGCTCGTGCGGCTTTGGCCGTCGCGAAGGTCGGGGCGGAATATCCGCCGCCTGGCAGGACGCGCACAGCCGCTTGGTTGTTCTGAGAGACTGATATGTCGAGCGCGCCTGAAAAATACGCGTTCGATCGTGCCCTACGCGGCCGTGGCCTTCAGCCGGAAGAGACGCGAGTCTACGGCTCGCTTGGACAGATTGAGAAGCCGACCAATGTCAGCGCTGGTATAGCCAGCCGCGCTCAGCGCCTTGAAGGTGCGTACGTCGTTCGCCGGCACAATCGACATCTGCCGCGACAGCTCGACGACGACCTCCGCGGTCGCGACCTCCGTGCGCCAGGGGTTGAGCTCGGCAATCTGATCGTCGACCGTGTCGACGAGCGTCAGTGGTGTACGTTCTGCCAGCCAACGCCGATAGACATTCGGGAACTGAAACAGGCATTGGCCGATGAAGTAGCTCTTCAAAGTCGCGCCCTTCATGACGTCCCATTTGCCTGGAATCAGGACCTTCGTCCGAAAGCCCTCGATCCCTATCGCCACAGTCTCGTTGGCGAGCTCAGTGGCATCGTCACCGTCGCGAGGCACGAGAGGCAGTCCGCCTATGCCCTTGCGCGCGCAGTGTTTGAAGATCTCCGCGGACCGGACCCATGCACGGATGACCTGGTAGCCGTAGCGCGCAAGGATGTTCGAGAACGACTTCCACTCGGGACCGGAGAAATTCGCCCACATCAGGCGGTCGAGTCGAGCGCGGTCTTCGACCAAGGCCTCGACGTCGACCCCGTCTGCGTCGGCGCCGAACTGGGCCCGCAATGCAGACGCCAGGGCCGCGTCCGGTTGTATTTGCCCGGACGGCACCGCCCCACCTGCACTCTTTTGAGCCGTCCGGATGTCCATCTCTCAACCAGATATCGCGCTGTCCGCCAGCCTCCTGGCCGACGAGCGCTCCTATGTCGCCCGGTGTTCCAAAATACGCGCATCAAACGTCGAATTGTCGCGCGCGCCAACATCACCAGTACTTTCAAGTACTTACCTAGCTTGAGACAATCTCTTCTGAGCATTGAGGCGTCTAGGATGCGGGCATGGACCTTGGCGCCTTCGGAAACGACAGGCCCCGGGACTGAGGTCCTCGCCGAAAGGCCCGGCGATACCCGGCGCTGGAAGCGAATTCTCCTCGTTTCGACCGCATAATGAAGGCTCGAGCCATCCGCGTCGGGCCACACCAAACCATGGCTCCGTCTGGCAAGGACTGGTCGACGTTTGTCCCATCGATCGATGGTGCTGCGACCGAAGCTCACCGGGCGAGACCTACATCGTCGCGCCGTGGCCACGCGTCCCTCCGCGCGCTCCCCCGCGAAGCGACATGTAGCCCGTCGAGATATGATGTCGGTCGCTTTCTGTCGCCATGAGGATCAGCTCCAAGGGAACTGTCTGCGGCCATCCAGCGCTCAAGGTCCGACGTCTGTTGCGGCGAGCCGACGGATATCTATCGATCGATCTCGCTTGTTGGCTCCTCGATGTCGACGCTCAAACGAGCATCACCCTAATCCAACACTTGGCATCGGACGGGTACATCGAAGAGGACCCAGACGAAAAGGGCTGGTGGCGAATCACAGTGAAAGGAAGCGCTCTCGCGTTGGCGACAGCCGCCCCGCCGTTGAAGCGCGCGACCGCTGACAAGCTGCTGCTCCAATTCCTAGCCAGAGTGGAGCAACTACGCGACGAGCCGCAGTGGTGCTACGCCGTCGACCGCCTCGTATTGTTCGGAAGTTATCTCTCGAAAGCGCCCACTATGGGCGATGTCGACATAGGTATCTCGCTACGCCGCAGGCACGCGAATGACGAAGAACACGACACCGCCGAGGAAGGCCGACGAGAAGATGCCTCCAAGGTCGGCCGAGTTTTTCCCGATTTCGCAGCTCGCCTTTTCTGGCCCAAGAGAGAGGTCGCGCTATTTCTGCGAGCGAAGCGGCTGAGCCTGCACGAGTTGGAATCCGACGCAAAGGTCATCGAATCCGGTCCTCACATCACTATCTATTCTGACGACCAAGTCTGCCGAGACGCTCTCCCGCTTCTAAATGATTGGAGCCTGGAGAAAGGTCAGGCCCTCAGCAAGGAGGCCTCCGCAAGCAGAGAACTCCGTTCGGTCAATCGAAAGGCGCTCATCCGCAGGAAGAAGGACCAGGAGCAGCAGGACATCATCGCGAAGTTGCAGCGATACGCGAAGATGACGCCCGAAGAACATGCACTTCACAGAGAGGAAATTCGGGAGGTCATTGGTCGGGCACGAAAGATCGTCCACTCCCTGCCGGATCCAGGTGACCCGTAGCCGCAACGAGGGAGGTTGACGGGTTCCTGGGCCGCTCGAGCATCTCCGATAGTGGTGTCGGACTTACGCTGCCGGCCCACCTGGCCTCGTGAGTAGCGCCCCCTATGCGGAACTTCGCACGGTCAGCCACGCATCTTCGCCGCCCGCATCACAAATCACCGTGAAACATCACGATCAAGCGGCCCGAGGACGCCGTGTCCGATGCAGACTAGCTGCCGCAATTCGAGACGTGCCCGGAAATTCAGGGCACGTCCATTGGTACACATAGCCGTAAGCGCCGAGATCTTCACCGTCGGCCACGCGTTCGCTATGCGAACGCCGGTACAGGGACGCCGTCCGCGACGACCGCTCTGCCTTGCTCCGACAATGACCTCGAGTTCCAGCGTCGCAGGCATTGAGCTATCATCTCCAAGGGAGAGATGGTGGGAGACCCGGAGGATCTCGGCGCGAGGCCCTGGCTCGTCTCGTGCGATGAGTCGGGAACGGATGGCGCTCGGTACTATGGGTTCGGCTCGCTATGGATGTCGTGGGATCGGCGCGGCGACTTCATCGCCGGGCTTCGTGAGATCGGCTCCAAACATGGCGTGCACGGTCTCGGTGAAGGAGATGGCGCCCACGAGTTCAAGTGGTCGAAGGTCAAGCGTCAGAAACTCGACTTCTACTTGGCCGTCATTGACTACTTCTTCAATCGTCAATGGTTGAGCTTCCATGCGCTGGTCGTCCAGCGCGCGACCGTTGCTCGTGAGTTCCACAAGGACTTCGACGAGGCCCGCCGGAAGCACTTCACGATGCTTCTGGCGAACAAGATCAAGCGGGTCGCCCAGAAGCATCCCGGTCGAACGGAGTTTCGTGCTTGGGTAGATCCGATCGCATCTCGATACCAGAAGGCTGACGAGGCCGTCGAGGCGATCGCCAACAACATCGTCGGGCACATGAAGTCGAAAGCGCCCCCCAGGCTCAAGGTGACCACGAGGACATCACACGAGACCCCGAGCATTCAGCTGTGCGATCTCCTCCTGGGCGCGGTCATGGCCGCCTGGCAGGGAAAGGTCGAGGCTGGAGGCAAGCTCGCGGTCATGAATCGAATTGCTGCGAATCTCGAGTGGGCCGACCTGAAAGCCGATACGCACGTCGCAGAGCCCAAGTTCAACATTTGGTTCTTCCACGATCCGACGAAGGGGCCCCGCGAAGTGACGACGCGCCGAACGCCGTTTCACCCGTCGAGCGGCGGAAGACCGTAGCCGTCCCGCAAGGCCAACACGCGCATTCGAAGGGCCGTCGTCTCACCCCGCACGGACGAGGGAGCGGTAGCGGCTCGAGCTGTCCATCTCGGCGAGGGTCTCAATCCCCGATGCGAGCTCACCCTCCCCCCAGTACGCCATAAACACCTTGGCGGCCGCGGTGAACCCGATCAGGAAGGAGAGGTGCCCGTGCGTCAGTTCCTGATCACGAAGGCGGGCCAGAGTGCGCGTGAGGATATCCATCAAGTCGCAGATCACGTTGTCAGCGATGCGACTCAACGTCTGCACATCGCGGAGTTCACTCGGCGCGACATCGCTCTCGCTAAGGAGCGGCGCGAATCGAAACGTCAGCGTCGTCTCGGTTCTCTCGAAGCGCTTGGTCCCGAGGCGCGTGTTGAAGCTGCCAGGCTCCAGGACATCAGTCGCGATCATTTCGAAGTACTCTTCGGCAACTTCGTCCGAGAATTCCTCGATGGTATCGATCCCCGTGGGGATCGCGGTCAGCACCACGGACCCTCGCGATTGAACGCGAACCCAAAGTTTCAGCGTCGTCAGGACTCCGATCGTCGCGCCGATCAGGACGGAACGAGCGGTCTCGGGTTTTGCCGTCTTGAACGTCTTGTAGAGGACACGAATCACGTCCTCCATCACTGTGCGATCAGTCGGCGCACTCCGCGAGCGGTGAGGCTTGAGCTTCTTGCGCTTAGCCAAGGCGCGCCACGATAACACGGCGTCTCCCGCGTCACCGGAGGCGTCCGGTTGGCGATCGCTTGGTCATGCGCGTGCTACTGGCGAGAACAAAGCTGCCTGCAATGACGTGGGCGAGGGCCCTGCCAAGGCTGGCAGCAGATGTGCGGCCGACCTTTCAGTAGCGCTATTTTTGCCGCGCATGGCGCTGCTCCAGCGACTCCTCATCCCGTAACAGCGGGAAATCTATAACGATCTCGGCGTACACATAGCCCGGGATCCCGCTGGGGTCGCA
>CAZBIO010000172.1:0-13546 GCA_964491965.1 uncultured Cellulomonas sp. | reverse complement strand
CGGCCAGGTCGATCCCGTTGTGGACCACGTGGACCTTGGCGGGGTCCACGTGCGGGTACACGCGCAGGATGTCGTCGCGCATCCCACCGGACACGGCGATGACGGCCGCCGCGCCCTCGTAGGCGGTGCGCTCCGCCCACGACGACAGTGCGTACCCGCCGCCGAGCTGCTCGGCCTTCCACGGCCGGAGCGGTTCGAGGCTGTGTGCGGTGAGCACGTGCGGCACGCCGTGCAGCAGCCCGGCGAGGTGCCCGGCCAGGTTGGCGTACCAGGTGTGCGAGTGCACCAGGTCGGTGCCGCGCGTGCCCTCCACCATCGCGAGGTCCACGCCCAGCGTGCGCAGCGCGGCGTTCGCGCCGGCCAGGTCCGCGGGCTCGTCGTACCCGGTGACGCCCGCCTCCCCCGGCCGGGGGCCGTCGAAGCAGTGGACGCGCACGTCCAGCGTCTCCCGCAGCACGCGGCTCAGCCCGACGACGTGCACGCCGGCGCCGCCGTAGACGTGCGGGGGGTATTCGCGGGTCAGCAGGTCGACGCGCACCACGGGCTCCTCACGAGGGAATCGTCGGGTCTGGCCTGCCCCCGCGCGACACGTTAGCGCGCGTCTGTCGCGACCACCCACGTCGGCGCCTATGGTCCAGGTATGGCATCGCCGCGAGTCCTGGCCATCGTCCTCGCCGGTGGCGAGGGCAAGCGCCTCATGCCCCTCACCGCCCACCGGGCCAAGCCCGCGGTCCCGTTCGGCGGCATCTACCGGCTGATCGACTTCGCGCTGTCGAACATCATCAACTCGCGCTACCTGCACGTGATCGTGCTGACCCAGTACAAGTCGCACAGCCTCGACCGGCACGTGTCGAAGACGTGGCGCATGTCCACCCTGCTCGGCAACTACGTCGCCGCCGTCCCCGCCCAGCAGCGCGTCGGCAAGCACTGGTACCTGGGCTCGGCGGACGCGATCTACCAGTGCCTCAACATCATGGACGACGAGCGTCCGGACATCGTGGTGGTGGTCGGGGCGGACCACGTGTACCGGATGGACGTCGCGCAGATGGTGGACGCGCACATCGCGTCCGGCGCGCAGCTGACCGTCGCCGGCATCCGGCAACCCATCGGCCTGGCCGACCAGTTCGGCGTCATCGAGGCCGACCCCGCCGACCCGGCGCGCATCGCCGCCTTCCGGGAGAAGCCCAGCGACCCGGTGGGCCTCGCGGACTCCCCCGGCGAGGTGCTCGCCTCGATGGGCAACTATGTGTTCGACGCGGACGCCCTGGTGCGGGCCGTCACCGCCGACGCCGACGACGTCAACTCCCGCCACGACATGGGCGGCGACATCGTGCCGATGTTCGTCGAGGCGGGCACGGCCGGCGTGTACGACTTCATCCGCAACGACGTCCCCGGCTCCACCCCACGGGACCGCGACTACTGGCGGGACGTCGGGACCCTCGAGGCCTACTTCGAGGCGAACATGGACCTCATCGCCATCGAGCCCGTGTTCAACCTCTACAACGACGAGTGGCCAGTCTTCACCGGGTACACCGGCCTGCCGCCGGCGAAGTTCGTCCACGCCGGCCCGGGGCGCCTCGGCCACGCGGCGGACTCGATCGTGTCGCCCGGCGTCGTCATCTCCGGCGCGACGGTGTCGCGGTCGGTGCTCTCGCCCGACGTCCGCATGCACTCGTGGTCGCAGGTGACCGACTCGGTGCTGATGGACGGCGTGCAGGTGGGCCGCCACGCCCAGGTGCACCGCGCCATCCTCGACAAGAACGTCATCGTCCCGGAGCGCGCACGGATCGGCATCGACCGGGAGCACGACCTGGCGCGGGGGTTCACCGTGACGGAGAGCGGCATCACGGTGGTCTCGAAGGGCACCGTGCTCACCGACTAGGGAACTTTCGGTCCGTTTGCTGACCGTCCAGGCGTGCGAGCGAACGATGTGCCCGCGGGATGAATCGTCGCGTCATAAGGACCGACCGACGCCGCGATCGGAGCTCCCCAACTGCGAAGAGCCACCGTGGCGCAAGCCCTGATAGCACAAGCAACCGGAGCGCGCAAGTGCCGCACGTCCCTTCCGTCGACGACCAGTCGGGACGAAAGTGCGTATCACCGTCAATAGGTCCAGACGGCTAAACAAGGGGGAGGATCCATGTCTCACCGTCGAACACAACGGCGCATCGCTTCATTCTTGGCCACGCTGTTGGCGATCCCTAGTATCGCTCTCCTGGGGAGCGCCGCCGCTGCATCGGACGGTCGTGAAGAGATCGAAGAGGCCCAGACGAGGGCTGTCAACCTGTCGGAAACTCACATCGACAAGGTGCAGTACAAGTCAACGGTCATGTCCATTGATCAATACGAAGCAGTAGCACAAGCGGACGAGGCCGCGCAGAACATGGTGATCGATCAGAGCGCCGTCGGCCGAGGATACTTTGTGGCATTCGACAACGAAGATGAGTTGCGCACCTACCTGGAAGATCACGGACTTCCGTACCTGTCGCCCGAGTCTGACCCGCGGGCGCCCTACGGCGATCTCGAGAAGGCGACAGGAGAATCGAAGAGCCTCGCTGAAGCGCTGCCGCTCTCAGTCAATGCCTGCGTCATCCCCAACCACATGGGTTGGTTGTATGACGACACCAGCTGCGCTGGTGCCCAACTCGGAGTCATCGCCAGCGAGGCTGTCCCCGACCTTGGCATCTATGGGTGGAACAACAAGGCTTCCTCGGCCGCTTTTGGAGATTGCATCGGCTCCTTGAGGGGCTGGGAGTTCACGAACTACACCGGAGATAGTTGGTCGTACGGCGGCTACGGCATTCACTCCACTCTCTCTGGCGGAAGCAACCAGATCGACTCATACAAGACGGCGGCCAGCGGACTCTGCTGACCGGAGTCCGCGCATGAATCTGAGCAGGGCCGGTGGCGCAGATGTGTTCGCACCCACCGCCCGGCTCATTGCTGCGCAGGAAACTCAGGCGCATCTGTGTAGAGCGCGCAGAGGTCGCCCTCGCGATTCGCGACTCTCTCGGAGATCGGATGCCGCTCAGCAAAGTCGGAGATGTATCGATCCGCCTCTGCGTCCGTGTCAAAGTACAGAATGACGCCTCGGCAGGCAAGTTCCGCGTTGCTTACAGCCGAGCGCGCGAGGCCGCGTGACTTGAGCTGCGCGAGTTCCTCGGACGTAATCTTATGGCCCTGGTACGCAGGCGAGAGAGCGTCGTTGTCGATGACGGTTTCTCCGCCGGGTCCGCGTTCGATGCCATGCCCCTGTGCGATCGCCATCCCACCGCCGACCCCCCCGAGCATCAACGTGGCCACGGCTGAGACGCCCCACACTCGGCGGCGTCTCCGAGCCGCCTCTGCCCGCATCGCAGCTTCGGTCACGAGATGCTCGCGGCGTCGGCTCGCCTCCGCCGCGCCAAGTCCGGGTCCAATGCCCTGTAACGAGTTCATGGCGTCAACTCCCCGTCGCTCTTGGCGCCGCTGGCGCCCCTACACCACGTTGATGTCCGCTGCCGTCAACGAGGTCGGAAACTTCACCCGAGCGGGCGTTCGTTCGAAGGCGGGCCCGGGCGCGAGCCAGGCGCGACTTCACCGTGCCCTCTGAGACTCCGAGCACACGAGCGGCATCGGCAACTGAGCACTCTTCGACGAGGCAGAGTTCGGCTACGTCACGCTCCCGCGTAGTGAGGTCTGCGAGCGCAGCGATCGCTCGCCGTGCACCAACCTCGGCGTCGACGCGGGCAACGACTTCGTCGCTCGCCTCTGGTTCGATCGCGAAGGCGGACCCGCGGTAGCGCTCCAACGCCGCTGAGTAGCGGCGGCGACTGCGCCTTTCGTTCGCTAGCAGTCTCGTGGCGACAGCAAAGAGCCAGGGGCGAGCGCTCCCTTCTACCAGCACGATCCGGTTCCGGAGATCCCATGCCTTGAGAAAGACGATCGACATCAGATCCTCTGCACCCGAAGCAGCCGACTCGTCTGCACTCATTCGGCGCCAGCAGAAGCGAAGCACTGCTTGCGCATGGCGCTCAAATAGCGATCCCAGGGCCTCTGCGTCTCCGAGGCCAAGTCTTGCGGCGATCTCTTCATCCCCCATGCCTGCCATTGTGTTCGTCTCCGAGACCGCATGAGAGTGGATTCGCCGCAGTGATTCAGGCGCAGGGTCCGGTGCGGCGGTGCCGCATGCAGCGTGGCTGAGGCATGGCCGGCCTTGGCCGACGTTGGCGGGGTCGGTGAAGCGATCGCGATGAGCGGCGAACCGCGGGTAGCGACCGGCCACACACCGAGGGGGCACGACCTCACGGCTGGCGAACAGGTTGCGGCCATGGTCCCTATGGGACGTCTCGGGTGAGGCAGTGTCCTCATGGTTGATCGGGGACATCATCGCTGCCCCGCTGTGTCGGCGCTGGTAGTTGCAGAAGCCCTACCACCAGTCGATGGCGACGACCCGGGCGGCGCGGCGGTCGGTGAGCTTGTGTCGCGATAGGACTTCCCGCTCCGGGGAACTGAAGAACGCCACGGCGACGGCGCTCTCGAACCACAAGCCGACCCGGCCCATCGACTGACGAATGCCGAGGTCACGGGACGGTCTCGTGGACGTGTGTTCGCTGAGCAGGTCGAGCCGACGTCAGTGCAGAACGAGCGGACACCGCGCAAGGCGCATGTAGTGGCGAAGTCAACCGAGCGGGTGGACGAACAGGCCGGACAGCAGCTTCGGCTCGAACCACGTCGACTTCGGCGGCATCACGTCACCGGAGTCGGCGACGTCCATGACGTCGGCCGTCGCGGTGGGGTGCAGCGCGAACGCAACACCCCGCCCCTCGTCGACCAGCCGCACCAGCTCCTCCGTGCCGCGGATGCCGCCGACGAAGGCGATCCGGACGTCGGTCCGGGGGTCGGCGATGCCGAGCAGCGGCGCCAGCACGCGGTCCTGCAGCACGGAGACGTCCAGCCGGGCGATCGGGTCGGACTCGTCGACCACACCGGGCCGGGCGGCCGCCGTCCACCAGGCCCCGTCGAGGTACACGCCGAACTCGTGCCGCGCCAGCTCGGGCGCGGCACCGGCGGGGGTGACGACGAAGGCCTCGTTGAGCGCCGCGCGGAACGACTCGACGCAGTGCCCGCCCAGGTCCCGCACCACGCGGTTGTAGGCGAGGATCGTCAGCTCGTCGGACGGGAAGACGACCGCCGGGAACTCGTCCGCGCCGGCACGGGGGTCGGTGGCGGCCAGCCGGGCCGCGGCGGCGCTGCGGTGGTGACCGTCGGCGACGTAGAGGACGGGGACCTGGGCGAACGCCGCCGACAGCGCCTCCGCGTCGGCCGCGTCGGGCACGGTCCACAGCGTGTGCCGCACGCCGTCACGCTCGACCACGTACTCGGGGTCGTCCGCCGTGACGCGCGCCAGCACCGCCGCGATCGCCGCCGCGCCGGGCGCGTCGGGCCGGTACATGAGGAACACGGGCTCGTCGTGCGCGCCGAGCGCCTCGATGTGCTGGGTGCGGTCGTCCTCCTTGTCCGGCCGCGTGTGCTCGTGGATCGCGATGACGCCGGCGCGGTAATCCGCCGCGGTGACGGCGCCGACCACGCCGGTCTGCATCGCCCGGCCCATCTGCTGCCGGTAGACCAGCAGGCCGGGCCCGGCGTCGCGGACCAGCGTGCCGCGCCGCTCGAAGTCCTCGAGCACCACGCGCCCGAACCGGTGGACCTGATCCGGGCTCGCGCCGGGCGCGAGCCCGATCTCGGGCCGCGACACGCGCAGGAAGCTGTCGGGGTTGCCATCGGCCAGCGCGGCCGCCTCGGCGGAGTCGACGACGTCGTAGGGCGGCGAGGCGACGGCGTCGACGAGGTCGCGGGGCGGGCGCAGGGCGACGAACGGGCGAACGGTGGCCACGGGGCCACCCTGCCATGGGGGCGCCGCGCGCGCCGGTCCCGTCTCACCCTCCCGGGTTTCCTGAAGTCTGCGGTGCGATTCACACCTCGAACCTCAGGAAACCGCCCTCAGGCCGGGACGAATAGCCGCTCCAGGCGCGCGCCGCCGCGCGTCAGCTCCGCCCACGGGCCGACCAGCGACAGCACGGTCCACGCCGCCGTCGGCACGCCGAGGCGCACCCGGCCGTAGGTGGCCTCGTCGGACCCCAGCCCGGCCAGGGCCGTCGCGGTCGCGGACATCACCGGCTCGTGCCCGACGACCAGCACGGTCCCCGCCGCCTCGTCGACCTCCCGGATCGCCGCGATCGCCTGCTCGACACCGGCGCCGTACAGCTCGTCGGCGAACGCGACCTCGGGGTCGGCGCGGAGCGTCGCGCGCAGCAGGTCCCACGTCTGCCGGGTGCGGACGGACGACGAGCACAGGACGACGTCCGGGACGATCCCCGCGGCGCGCATGTCGGTGCCGACCTGCCCGGACTGGCGCCGCCCGCGCGGCGTCAGGGGTCGCTCGTGGTCGGCGACGGACATGCCGTGCTCGGCCTTGGCGTGCCGCAGGAGGACGAGCCGATGGTTCACCGGCTCAGCGTGCCCTACAGGCCCATCGCGTGCACACCGCCGTCGACGTGCACGATCTCCCCGGTGGTCGCCGGGAACCAGTCGGAGAGCAGCGCGGCGACGGCCCGGGCGGCGGGCTCGGCGGTGTGGACGTCCCAGCCGAGCGGCGCGCGGCCGTCCCAGCCGCCCTCCATCGTCTCGAACCCGGGGATCGACTTCGCCGCGGTGGTGCGGATAGGGCCCGCCGACACGAGGTTGACCCGCACGCCGTGCGGCCCGAGGTCGCGCGCCAGGTAGCGCGCAGTCGACTCGAACGCCGCCTTCGCCACGCCCATCCAGTCGTAGACCGGCCAGGCGAACTTCGCGTCGAACGTCAGCCCGACGATCCCCGCGCCGCGCGTCAGCAGGGGCAGCGTCGCGGTGGCCAGGGACTTCAGCGAGTACGCCGAGACGTGGAGCGCGGTGGCGACGTCCGGCCACTGCCCCGCCAGGAAGTTGCCGCCCATCACCGACTGCGGCGCGAACCCGATCGAGTGCACGGCGCCGTCCAGGTGGTCGGCGTGCTCGCGGACGCGGTCGGCGAGCGCCGCGAGGTCCTCGTCGTCCGTGACGTCCAGCTGCACCACGGGCGCCGGGGCGGGCAGCCGCTTGGCGATCACCTCGGTGAGCCGGAACTGCTTGCCGAACGACGTGAGGATGACGGTCGCGCCCTCCTCCTGCGCCAGGCGCGCGGCGTGGAAGGCGATCGAGGCGTCGGTGAGCACGCCGGTGACGAGGAGGGTCTTGCCGTCGAGCAGAGCCATGTGTGCGGGTCCTTCCGGGATCAGTGGCCCATGCCGAGGCCGCCGTCCACCGGGACCACGGCCCCGGAGATGTAGGCGGCCGCCGGTGAGGCGAGGAACTCGACGACGGCGGCGACCTCGTCGGGCTCGGCGAACCGGCCCGCCGGGATGGCGTCGAGGTAGGCGGTGCGCCGCTCGTCGGGCAGCGCGCGGGTCATGTCGGTGTCGACGAAGCCGGGCGCGACGACGTTCGCCGTGATGCCACGGCCGCCCAGCTCCCGCGTCAGCGAGCGCGCCATGCCGACGAGCGCGGACTTCGAGGCGGCGTAGTTCACCTGGCCGGGCGAGCCGTACAGCCCGACGACCGACGAGATGAGCACCACCCGGCCGCGCCGCAGCCGGATCATCCCCTTGGCCGCGCGCCGGACCACCCGGAAGGCGCCGACGAGGTTGACGTCGAGGACCTCCTCGAACTCCTCGTCGCTCATCCGCAGCACCAGCTGGTCGCGGTTGATCCCGGCGTTCGCAACGAGCACCTCGACCGGGCCGTGCGCGGCCTCGACCTGCGCGAAGCCGGCGTCGACGGCGGCCGTGTCGCGCACGTCCGCGACGACGCCGAGCACGCCCTCGGGCAGCTCTCCGGACCGGTAGAACGTGGCGACGCGATCCCCCGCGGCGACGAAGCGCTCGGCGATCGCGCGGCCGATGCCGCGGCTGGCGCCCGTGACCAGGACGGAGCGGGGGGTGATCTCGGTCTGCGGCACGGGCTCGACGCTAGCCGACCGTCCCGGGGTGCCCGCCGTGGCGCGCGGCACACGTCGCCCCTGGTCGGTTGTGGGAGTTCCACAAGACCTACCATCGAGGCATGGGCATCGGGCGACGCGCCTCGCGCGGGGGCCCGCAGGTGCAGGCGATCACCTCGGCCCCGGCGTCGCTGGCCGACGACCAGGCCCGTCGCCAGCGGCATTACCTCGTGCGGATGGGCATCCGTGTGGTGTGCTTCCTCGCCGTGGTGCTCCTGTGGCGGTACCTGCCGTTGCCGGTGGCGATCGCGCTGGCCGTCGCCGCCATCGTGCTGCCGTACATAGCCGTGCTCGGCGCCAACGCCGGGCGGGAACGCAACGAGACCGACCCCGAGCCCTACGTGCGCGAGCTGCCCAGTGGGGCGCCGTCCGCGGGGATCGAGCCCGGCGGGGAGAAGGAATGACGCAGGAGACCACGCCGACCCCCGACGCCGTCGGCGACCTGGTGTGCAGCGCGCGGCGCTGCCGCAACGACGCCGTCTGGGGCGTGCTGTGGAACAACCCCAAGATCCACACGCCGGACCGCCGCAAGGTGTGGCTGGCGTGCGGTGAGCACCGCGAGTACCTCGAGGACTACCTGCGGGTGCGCGGCTTCCTGCGCGGCGTGGTGCCGGTGGCGCAGCTCGAGCAGGCGATGCCGTGAGGCCTGCCGTCCGGCGTGCGGCCGCCCTCGTCGCGATCGGCCTGGCGGTGGCCGTCACGTGCACGTTCCTCGGCCGCTGGCAGTGGAACCGGCACGTGGTGCGCGACGCACGCATCGCCGTGGTCGAGGCCAACTGGGCGGCCGGGACCGTCCCGTTGGCCTCGCTCGCCACGCCGTCCGACGAGCCCGCGGCCGCCGACGAGTGGCGCGCGGTGACCGCCACCGGCGAGTACGTCGCCGACGCCGCCGTGCTGCTGCGCAACCGCCCGGTCGACGGCCGCCCGGGCTACCACGTGCTCGTGCCGTTCGCGGTCGACGACGGCCCCGTGCTCGTCGTCGACCCCGGCTGGGTGGCCCACGGCGGGGACGGCTCCACCGCCGCCGACGTCCCCGCGCCGCCGACCGGCACCGTGGAGCTCGTCGCGCGCCTGCGCGTGCCGGAGGCGCCGTCGCAGCGGGACGCGCCGGCCGGCCAGGTGCAGAGCATCGACGTCGGCCAGGTCCTCGCGGCCGGCGGGCTCGCCGGGTCGCCTGCCTACCGCTGGTACGCCGGGCTGACGTCCGAGGACCCGGGGCCCGCGACCCCGCTCGGCGCGCTCGCGCTGCCGAGCACCGACCCCGGGCCGCACCTGTCGTACGCATTCCAGTGGTGGGTGTTCGCGCTCGGTGGGCTGCTCGCGTTCTCGTGGATGGCCCGGCGCGAGCTCGTGGACGACGCGAAGGCCCGCGCCCGGGCGCCGCAGGCGCCCGTCCCTCACCCCACGCCGCGCCGCCGGCGCAGCCGCGACGACCTGGCCGAGGACGCGCTGATCGACGCCCAGCTCGATGACGCCCCTCGCTAGGCGGACTCGCGGCAACGTCGCAGCCAAAGCGCACCGCGGCAGATGCGCGCCCCCGATCTGCCCATCGGGCTATTTCCTACTCGGCCGCACCTCCTCGCCGTTGCTCCCGTCGATCAGCGAGCGCCCGTCGAGTGGGTCCGCCAGGGGAACCACGATGACGTCCCGACACAGGTTGCGGCCAGACCCGGAAACAGCAGCGCGGACTGTGACCCGGACCTCCGTGGCCGTCTCGCGGACCTCGAACTGCGGATCGGCGTTGCAGGACTCGACACCCATGTCGATCGCGCGATCGTCGTCCGACACGTGTGCTTCGAGGATCCTGACGGTCTCCGTGGCCGAGCATGCCGTTAGGGAACCTGCGGCCACGACGGAGACAACGAGCACGGCAGCGGTCCACACGGGACGTCGTGGGTGCGGGACGAGACGGCACGCCACTCGCCGCGCTCGCCGGTCAGACTCCCTCATCCGTTCCGTCACGTCGTCTTTACCCGGACGTTCATCGCATTCGCGAGGTTCATCACCCTGGACCACACGTCGCAGGGCTCGAAGAGCAGGATGCCGCATGCCTTACCCCCTGTGTGGCGGGCCGTGGTGTCCACATCGTTGTGACACAGTCCGCATGCCCCCCGACCGCGGCATTCCGTCACAGCAATGAGGCCGCAACCCCAACCGCAGGGATCTTGTAGGGCTGCTCACCACCACGACGCGGGAACCGGTCCGCCATCGCTGGCCAGTGTTCAGCCCGCGCGACTCGGTCGCGCGGTTCGACGTCGTCAGCCACGACGTCCCGCCGCGCGCCTGAACGCCCGAGCGATCAGGCGAGCGCCACCAGATCGAGGTAGTCGGGCCCGTACAGGTCCTCCACGCCGTCCGGCAGCAGCAGCACCCGCTCCGGGTCGAGCGCCGCCACCGCGCCCTCGTCGTGCGAGACGAGCACGACCGC
The DNA here is from genome assembly GCA_964491965.1 of uncultured Cellulomonas sp. Taxonomy (GTDB): domain Bacteria; phylum Actinomycetota; class Actinomycetes; order Actinomycetales; family Cellulomonadaceae; genus Cellulomonas. The sequence continues at coordinate 3,065 of CAZBIO010000172.1, read as the reverse complement.
GCCGGTGAACGAGCGCAGCGCCGCGAGGATCTCCTCCCGCGACGCGGGGTCGAGGTTGTTCGTCGGCTCGTCGAGCAGCAGCACGTTCGCCTGGGACACCACGAGCACCGCGAGCGCGAGCCGGGTCTTCTCGCCGCCGGAGAGCACCGAGGCGGGCTTGTCGGCGTCCTCGCCGGAGAACAGGAACGAGCCGAGCACCGACCGCACCTGCGTGTCGGTGAGGTCCGGGGCCGCAGTGCGGAGGTTCTCCACGACGGTCCGCGACAGGTCGAGGGTCTCGTGCTCCTGCGCGTAGTAGCCGAGCTTGAGGCCGTGTCCGGCGTTCACCGAGCCGGTGTCCGCCTCCTCCAACCCGGCCAGCAGCCGCAGCAGCGTCGTCTTGCCCGCACCGTTGAGCCCGAGGACGACGACCTTCGAGCCGCGGTCGATCGCGAGCGTCACGTCGGTGAACACCTCGAGCGAGCCGTACGACTTGGAGAGCCCGTCGGCCGTGAGCGGCGTGCGGCCGCAGGGCGCGGGGTCGGGGAAGCGCAGCCGCGCCACCTTGTCGGCCGCGCGGGTCTCCTCCAGCCCGGTGAGCAGCTTCTCCGCGCGCCGGGCCATGTTCTGGGCGGCGACGGCCTTGGTCGCCTTGGCGCGCATCCGGTCGGCCTGCGCGATGAGCGCCGCGGCCTTCTTCTCGGCGTTGGCGCGTTCGCGGCGGCGGCGCTTCTCGTCGGTCTCCCGCTGGTGGAGGTAGCCGTCCCAGCCGAGGTTGTACTGGTCGATGACGGAGCGGTTCGCGTCCAGGTGGAACACCTTGTTGACCACGGCGCGCAGCAGCCCGACGTCGTGGCTGATGACGATCAGCCCGCCCGAGTACACCTTGAGGTGGTCGCGCAGCCATGCGACCGAGTCGGCGTCGAGGTGGTTGGTCGGCTCGTCGAGCAGGAGCGTCTGGGCGCCGGAGAACAGGATTCGCGCCAGCTCGACGCGGCGGCGCTGGCCGCCGGACAGCGTGCGCAGCGGCTGGCTCAGCACACGGTCGTCGAGCGCCAGGTTGGCGGTGATGCGGTGCGCCTCGCTCTCGGCGGCGTACCCGCCGGCGGCGGTGAAGCGCGCCTCGAGGCGGCCGTAGCGCTCCATGGCGGCCTCGCGCGTCTCGTCGTCGGCGCTGGCCATCGCGCCCTCGGTCTCCCGCATCGCCCGCACCAGCTGGTCGAGGCCGCGCGCGGACAGCACGCGGTGGAGCGCGAGCGTGTCGAGGTCGCCGGTGCGCGGGTCCTGCGGCAGGTAGCCGATCTCGCCGGAGCGGCTGATCAGCCCGCCGGTCGGCTGGGTCTCCCCCGCCAGGGTTTTCGTCAGGGTCGTCTTGCCGGCGCCGTTGCGCCCGACGAGCCCGATGCGGTCCCCCGGCGCGATGCGGAAGGTGGTCGGTTCCAGCAGCAGCCGGGCGCCGACGCGCAGCTCCACCTGCTGGGCCGTGATCACTGGTGACTTCCTCCGAGGACGCCGCGCGGGGCTTGGCCCCGGGCACAAACGCCCGCCAGTCTACGGCCGGTTAGCGTGGCCAGGGCCGACCGGGCGGGTGCCCGGCGTCACTCAGTCCCCCGCGGAGGTGCCGTGTCCAGCGCAAATGCGCACGACGAGCCCGCGACCCTGCTGTCGGCCGCGCCCGCCCCGCCGCCCGCGCCCATCCGCTCCCGCTCCGTCGACCTGGCGCTCGTCGCCGTGGTCGCGGCGCTCGTCGCGGTGTGCGCGATCACCCCGCCCGTGCCGACCGGCGTCGGCGTGCCCATCACACTCCAGACGTTCGGCGTGCTGCTGGCGGGCCTCGTGCTGGGCGCGCGGCGCGGCGCGGCCGCGGTCGCGCTCTACGTCCTCGTCGGCTTGGCGGGGGTGCCGGTGCTCGCGGGCGGCACGGGAGGCCCGGGCGTGCTCGCCGGCCCGACCGTCGGCTACCTGCTGGCGTTCGTGCCGGCGGCCGCCGTCGCCGGGGCGCTCGGTGGCCTGGCGCGGCGCGTGCGGCCCGCGCGGCGGTACCTGGTGCTCGCCGGCGCGGGGTTGGCCGCCGGCCTGCTGGTGATCCACCCGATGGGCATCGTGGGGCTCGTCGTGCGCGCCGGCCTCTCCTGGCCCGCCGCCCTCGCCGCCGACGCCGTCTTCCTGCCGGGCGACGTGCTCAAGGCGCTCGTGGCCGCCGGCGTCGCCGCGGGCGTGCTGCGGGCGTTCCCGGGGCTGCTGCGCGACCGATGATCGAATTCGACGCCGCGGAGGTCACCGCCTGGGCGCCCCCCGCGGGCGGTGGCCGGGAGCGCGTGGTGCGGCTGCTCGGCCCGGTGACGGCGAACCTGCCGGAGCGCCGCGTCGCGGTGGTGGGCGCCAACGGGTCGGGCAAGTCGACGCTGGCGCGGCTGGTCGACGGGCTGGTGCGGCCGGCCTCCGGCGCGGTGCGCGTGGACGGGCTGGACACCGTGCGCGACGCCGCGGCCGTGCGCCGCCACGTCGGGTTCCTCTTCACCGACCCGGAGGCGCAGCTGCTGATGCCCACGCCGGTCGAGGACGTGCAGCTGTCGCTGCGGCACCTGCCCCGCGCGCGGCGCCGCGCCGAGGCCCTGGCGTGGCTGGACCGCTTCGGCCTGGCGGACCGCGCCGACCTGCCCGTCCATGCCCTGTCCGGCGGCCAGAAGCAGCTGCTCGCGCTCGCGGCGGTGCTCGCCACCGGGCCGGCGGTGCTCGTGGCCGACGAGCCGACGACGCTGCTCGACCTCCACTGGCGCTCGGTGGTCGACGAGGTCCTCTCGGGGCTCGAGCAGCAGGTGCTGGTGGTGACGCACGACCTCGACGCTGCGGCGCGCGCCGACCGCGTGCTCGTCGTCGACGGTGGCGACGTGGTGCGCGACGACGCCCCCGGACCCGCCCTCGCCGCGTACCGCGAGCGCATGGCCGAGCGCGCCCGCCGGACCAGCGCCCACCGGACCAGCACCCGGCGCACCCGGGCGACGACGTGATCCCCGGGCGCTGGCGCAACGTGCGGGCCGCGCTGGTCGGCGCGGTGCTCGTCGGCGCCGGCCGGGCATGGGCCT
>CAZBIO010000171.1:0-2772 GCA_964491965.1 uncultured Cellulomonas sp. | reverse complement strand
CACGGGGTGCGCGTCATGGAGCGTGCCGTCGCGTCGGCGGGTCACCTGTGGACGCCGACCGCGGAGCCGCTGCGCGTGTTCGCCAAGGGGCATCACCCGCGGATCTGGGTGCTGCGGCGCGCGTGAGCGTGGGCCGCGGCGCGGGCCGAGTTGGGTGTGGCGACGCGGGCCGGGAAGGGGTGCCGCGGCACGTGATCGCGGCCCCCGGCGCGGGTGAACCGCCGCCGTCCCGCGCGTGCGCAGCTTCAGCCCGGGTGAATCCGGGACGATGACCCTCGCAGCCAGACGCACTGCGGTTGACTTGGCCGACCCGCTCGACCCGGCGCCGCGACGGAGGGGACCATGAGCGACGGCACCAACTGGACTCCCGGCGACGTGCCGGAGACCCCGCACACCCCGGCGACGCCGCCGGAGCCACAGGCCGGGCAGCTGTACGGCTGGGAGACCCCCGCAGGATCCCCGCCCGGGCAGCCGGCCTATGGCGCACCGCCGGCGTCGCCTTGCGGCCCCCCGGCCGCGTCCGGGTCCCCCTACGACCCGCCACCGCCGACCGGCTCCCCGTACGGCGCCCCGCCGGCGACCGGCTCGACCTACGGTGCGCCGCCGACCACTTCCCCCTACGGCGCCCCCGCGACCGGCTCCCCCGCCTACGGCAGCACCCAGCCGCCCGCCGGCCCGCCCCCGTTCGGCATCCAGCCAGCCCCCGGCCCCACGCCAGCACCGGGATACGGTCCGCCGTACGGTCCTTCGTCGTACGGGCCACCGGCCCCCGGTTACCCGTACGCCCAGGCCCCGTACCCGATGGGCCCGGTCAAGACCGGCACCGACGGGTTCGCGATCGCGGCGCTGATCTTCGGGATCCTCGGCGGCTGGCTGGCCTTCGTCTTCGGCTTCCTGGCCCTCAGCCGCATCAAGCGCAGCGGCCAGGGTGGGCGCGGGATGGCGAATCACCGGCATCGTCCTCGCGTGCGTCTGGGTGGTCGGCGGCATCGGCGCGGCGATCGCCATCCCGGTGTTCCTCAACCAGCGCCTGGACACGTGGCACGACCAGTGCGCCTCGGGTGACATGGCGGCCTGCGACCGCCTCTACGAGGCCGCGCCGAGCGGCTCCGACGAGGAGGAGTTCGGCGACACCTGCGGCGGCCGGACGCAGGGCGGCGCGCTGTGCGCCGAGGCCAGCGACGTGCTCACGTACGGCGACGACCCGCAGCTCGACACCCTCTGGGACGCGTGCGAGGCCGGCGACATGGGCGCGTGCGACGAGCTGTACTACCAGTCGGAGCCCGGCTCGGACTACGAGTACTTCGGCGGTACGTGCGGCAACCGCTCCGACGGCGCCGACGAGTGCGTCGCGGTCAACCAGGACACCTGATGCCGGGGTGTTGACTGACCCGGTGACGTCCCCCACGCTCCCGAAGGTCCGCGCGTCCGAGCTCGTCGGGCGCGGCTGGCTGAACACCGGCGGCCGCGCCCTGACCCTGGCCGACCTGCGCGGCAAGGTCGTGGTGCTGGACTTCTGGACGTTCTGCTGCGTCAACTGCCTGCACGTGCTCGACGAACTGCGCGCGCTCGAGGCGCGATTCGCCGACGAGCTCGTCGTGATCGGCGTCCATTCGCCCAAGTTCGCCCACGAGGCGGACCCGGACGCGCTGGCCGCCGCGGTCGAGCGCTACGAGGTGCACCACCCCGTGCTCGACGACCCCACGCTGATCACCTGGCAGGCGTACACCGCGCGGGCCTGGCCGACGCTCGTCGTCATCGACCCCGAGGGATACGTCGTCGCGCACCTGGCCGGCGAGGGCCACGGCGCGTCGCTGGCGGCGCTCGTCGAGCGGCTGGTCGACGAGCACGCGGCCAGGGGGACGCTGCACCGCGGCTCCGGCCCGTACGTGCCGCCGCCCGCGACCCCCGGGACGCTGCGGTTCCCGGCGAAGGCGGTGGTGCTGCCGGGCGGCGACGTCCTCGTCGCCGACGCCGGGCACCACAGCCTCGCCGAGCTCGAACCGGACGGGGAGACGCTCGTCCGGCGCATCGGCTCCGGCGAGCGCGGCTGGGTCGACGGCGGGCCCGACGAGGCCCGGTTCGCCGAGCCCAACGGCCTCGCGTTGGTGCCCGACGAGCTGCGCCGGTGGGTCGACTACGACGTGGTGGTCGCGGACACCGCGAACCACCTGCTGCGCGGCGTGCGGCTCGCGGACGGGGTGGCCTCGACGCTCGCGGGCACCGGCGAGCAGTACGTGGTCGGCGGCCCGGACAACGTGCTGCCGTGGGAGGACGGCACCCTGCCCGACGACCCCACGGGCTTCCGCTACCACGGCGACCCGCGACGCGTGCGGCTGTCGTCGCCATGGGACGTCGTCTGGTACCAGCCGTGGGCGGCGTTCGTCGTCGCGATGGCGGGCAACCACACGCTGTGGGCCTTCGACCCGCGCGAGGGCTCGATCAGCCACGTGATGGGGACGATGAACGAGGGTCTCGTCGACGGCCCGGGCGGCGGGGCATGGGCGCGGGCGGATGACGGCGTGTCGGCGGAGCCGGGCGACGCGTCGGCGCAGCCGGGCGACGGGGCGCGGCCGGGTGACGGGGCGCAGCCGGGCAACGGGGCGCAGCCAGGCGGCGCAGAGGCACGGCCGGGCGGCGTGTCGGCGCAGCCGGGCGACCGGGCGCAGCCGGGCGACGGCGCGCGGCCGGACGACGGTGGAGCACCGGCGGGTGATCACACGGGGGCGCCCGCGGGCGGCGGCGCGTGGTTCGCGCAGCCGTCCGGGTTGG
>CAZBIO010000170.1:0-15040 GCA_964491965.1 uncultured Cellulomonas sp. | reverse complement strand
CCGCGCGCTCGCGGCGCCGGCGCTCATCATGACGACGAGCGTCACGCCGATGAGCAGCGCGGTGCTGGTCGCGGACGTCCGGCGCGGGTTGCGCACCGTGTTGGCCGCCGCCAGCCGGGCCACCGGGCCGAGCGAGGCGAGGACGCGCTGCACCAGCCGGATCACCGGCGGCACCCAGAACACCGCGCCGAGCAGGATGCCGACGAAGGACACCGCGCCCGCCAGCACGCCGAACCCCAGCGGGGCGACACCGGCGGACTCGCTCGTCATCCCGAGGGCGACGGCGCCGCCGAGGCCGGCGAGGCCGAGCACGGTCAGCACGATCGACGCCGCGAACCGGCCCTTGCCCGCGCCGCTGTGGACCGTGGGCGTGTCCAGCGGGCGCAGCGCCTCGATCGCCGTCACGCGCGTGACCGCGCGGGCCGGGACGAGGGAGGCCAGCAGCGTCACGGCCGTCCCGACGACGAGCGGCACGACGACGACCTGCCACGTGACGTGGATCGTCGCCGGCAGGGGCGCCTCGATCGACGTGCGGCGCAGGATGGCGAGCATCCCCTGGGCGAGCGCGGTGCCGGCGACGAGCCCGGCGAGCGACGACACCAGGCCGACGATCGTCGCCTCGGTCAGCACCGAGGCGCGCAGCTGGCCGCGCCGGGCGCCGACGCAGCGCAGCAGCGCGAGCGTGCGCGTCCTTTGGGCGACGAGCACCTGGAACGTGTTGGAGATGACGAGCGCGGCGACGAGCATCGCGATCGCGGCGAACCCGAGCACGACGTCGACGAGGGCCTCGTCGCCGTTGGAGCCGAGCTGCTTGAACTGCTCGTCGGCCGCGTCCTGCCGCGTCATCGCCGTCGCGTCGGGCGCGGCGGTGTGGATGGCGTCGCGCAGCGCCTCCGGCGTGGTGCCGGCGGCCCCGGCGACGAGCAGCGTGGCGTCGCCGTTCTGCGTCAGGGAGTCGATGCCGCTCCACCGCGTCAGGTCGTCGGCGGTCACCAGGCCGGCGCCGCCGTAGCTGACCCATGCCCCGTGCGGGTCGGCGACCAGGCCGACGAGCGTCACGGTCTCGGTGTGCTCGGTCCCGGCGGCGGTCGGGTCCTGCCACGTGACGCCGAGCGTGCCGCCGACCTCGACGCCGAGCGACGAGGCGGCCTTCGCCGGCAGGGCGATCTCGCCGCGCGCCGACGGCATGGCGCCCTCGGCGATGCGCAGCGGGGTCAGCCGCTCGTCCGCGACCGTCGGCAGGACGTACTGCCAGCGGCTCTGCGACGGCGTGCGAAGGTCGATCCCGCGGGCGACCATCACCTCGGCCGCCTCGACGCCGGGGATGCCGCGGACGGTCGACACGTCGGCGTCGGTCAGCGGCGTGTCACCCGACCCGACCGCGCCGACGACGACGTCGGCCTGCGCGTAGCGCGCCGTCACCGCGTCGCGGCCGGTGCGGCTCATCACGTCGCCGGCCAGCAGCGTCGCGGCGACGAAGGCGGTGCCGATGGCGATCGCCAGGCCCGCGGCGACAAGCCGCGGGATGGAACGGCGCATCTGCGCCAGCGTGACCCGGATCATCACACGCCCTCGAGCTGGCGGAGCGCGTCGAGGCCGGCCAGGACCGACTCGGGCGTGGGGTCGGCGATGTCCCCGGCGATCCGCCCGTCGGCGAGGAGGACCACGCGGTCGGCGTACGCGGCCGCGGCCGGATCGTGGGTGACCATGATCACCGTCTGGTCGAGCTCGCGGACGCTGCGGCGCAGGAACGAGAGCACCTGCGCGCCGGCGCGCGAGTCGAGGTTGCCGGTGGGCTCGTCGGCGAACACGACGTCGGGCTTGGTGACCAGCGCGCGGGCGATGGCGACGCGCTGCTGCTGGCCGCCGGACAGCTCGCTCGGCCGGTGGTCCAGCCGGTCGCCGATCGCCAGGGTGCTCACGAGCTGGTCCACCCACGCGCGGTCCGGCTTCTCGCCGGCGAGGTCGAGCGGGAGCAGCAGGTTCTGCTCGGCGGTGAACATCGGCAGCAGGTTGAACGACTGGAAGACGAAGCCGACGCGATCGCAGCGCAGCCGCGTCAGCGCGTCGTCGTCGAGCCCGGTCAGCACCGTGTCGCCGAGCCGGACCGTGCCCGAGGTCGGGGTGTCGAGGCCCGCCATCAGGTGCATCAGCGTCGACTTGCCGGACCCGGACGGGCCCATGATCGCGGTGAACGCACCCGCGCCGAAGTCGACGTCGACGCCGTCGAGGGCGCGGACCTCGGCGGCGCCGCGGCCGTAGACCTTGGTCAGGCCCCGGGCGCTCGAGGCGATGGTGGAACTCATGGGACTCCTCCGGTTGTCGGTGACGTCCTCACGCTAGGGCGGGGCACCGCGTCGCCTCGTCGGCCCCGGGTCTCTCGTCGTGCCGCCGGACGTACGACCCAGGTCGCATGCGGCGTCCCCGCACCGCACGAGCCGGACGCTGCGAGGGAAGGGAGGGGGTCAGGCGCCGGGGCGGACCAGGCCCGCCTCGTAGGCGGCGACGACGGCCTGCACCCGGTCGCGCACCTCGAGCTTGGCCAGGATGCGGCCGACGTGGGTCTTGACGGTGGCCTCGGCGACGAACAGGTCCTGGCCGATCTCGGTGTTGGAGCGCCCGCGCGCCATGAGCACCAGCACCTCGCGTTCGCGGTCGGTCAGCTCACCGATGGCGCGGCGCGCGGCGTTGCCGTCCTCCGCCCCGTCCGAGGGGGGCGGCAGCACCTGGACCAGATGCTCCAGCAGCCGGCGGGTCGACGAGGGAGCGATCACCGCGTCGCCGTGGTGCACCGTCCGGATCGCGGCGAGCATCTCCTCCGGCGGCGCGTCCTTGAGCAGGAAGCCCGACGCCCCGGCGCGGATCGCCTCGAGGACGTACTCGTCGAGATCGAACGTGGTGAGCACCACGACGCGCGGCGCGTCCGGCCGGGCCGTGATCTGCGCGGTCGCGGTCAGCCCGTCCATCGTCGGCATCCGCACGTCCATCAGCACCACGTCGACGTGCGGCACCGGGCGGGACAGCGAGCGCACCGCCTGGGCGCCGTCGCCCGCCTCGAGGACCACGGAGAGGTCCGGCTGGGAGTCGATGACCATCCGGAAGCCGGCGCGCACCAGCTGCTGGTCGTCGACGAGGGCCACGGCGATGGGGTCGTCGTTCGCGGTGTTCACTGGCTTTCCTTCGGTGTGGGGATCTCGGCGCGGACGCGGAACCCGCCGCCGGGGCGAGGCCCCGCGGACAGCGTGCCCCCGAACATCGCGGTGCGTTCGCGCATGCCGGTCAGGCCCTGGCCGCGACCGTCCGTGTCCGCCGCGGCGCCGCGCCCGTCGTCGGCCACCTCGAGCAGCACGGACTCGGGGCGCCACGCGAGCAGCACGGTGACGGCGGGGTCGGGCCCCGCGTGCTTGAGGACGTTGGTCAGGGACTCCTGCGCGATGCGGTAGACGGTCAGGCCGGCGCCCGGCGGCAGGTTGCGCGGCGTCCCGACGCGGGCGAGCGAGACACGCATCCCGGCGTCCCTCAGGTGCCCGACGAGGTCCTCGAGGTCCCCCTCGGCGGGCTGCGGTGCGACGGCGGGCAGCGAGCCGGTGGCGGTGGTCCGGGGGAGCACGCCGGGCGCCAGGTGCTCGTCGGCCCCCGCCTCCTCCGTCCGCAGCACGCCGAGCAGCCGGCGCATGTCCGTCAGCGCGGCGCGGCCGGTCTCGCCGATGGTCGCCAGCGCCCGGGTCGCGGCGCCGGGGTCCGACGAGGCCGCGTACCGCCCGCCGTCGGCCTGGGCGATCATCACGGACAGCGAATGGGCGACGATGTCGTGCATCTCGCGCGCGATGCGCGCCCGCTCGGCAGCGGTGGCCAGCCGCCCCTGCCGGTCGCGGTCCACTTCCGCCTGCCGCGCCCGGTCGACGAGCGCCTCGAGCCGTTGCATGCGGCTGCGCCGAACCAGGGCGAACGCCCAGACGACGAGGAAGAGCAGCAGTGCGAAGGTGCTGATCGCCCAGCTGGCCGCCGGTTCGAGCGCGTTCCTGGAGCGAAGCAGGGGCGCCAGCAGGAGTGACCCGGCGACGGCCCCCCAGACGGCGACGCGCCGCGCCCAGCGCGGGCCGTGCACCGTCACCGAGTAGAGCGCGATGAGGACGAGGAAGTCGGCCGGCACCAGGATCGTCGGGCCGGCGACCATCTGCACGAGCGTCACGGCGTAGACCGCCGCGGCCGACGGCGCCGGGCGGACGCGACGCCAGGCCAGCGGGGCGGCAGTCGCCGCGGCCCAGACCCAGCTGGCCGGCCGGATGAGCCCCGGCGCGTCGATCCCGACGACGCCCGAGCCGAGGGCGGCCGCCGACGGCAGGACGAAGAGCAGGAGGACGGCGGCGGCCGCGCAGTCGACGGCGAAATGGTGCCGGTCCTCCCACGCCAGGAGGCCGTCCCACCATGTCACTGTTCAGCCTTCCCTGCGCTCCGCTCCGTCCCAGCCCGGCGGGTGCCGCCTCGGGTCATCGGTCGGTCACACGGACGAGGGTAGGACGCCGGTCCCGCTCGCCGGGTCGGCCGGTGGGCGGACGGCGTGTGCGACCGTGGTCGCAGGCCTGACACCAGCGGTTTGGTGACCGGGGACGACCATGCCGTGACCTACCATGGGGCAATGACCCAGGTGCTGCTGGCCGAGGACGATCCAGCGATTGCCGAGCCTTTGGCCCGGGCCCTCGGGCGTGAAGGTTACGACGTGCATGTGCAAGGCACGGGTCAAGGCGCCATCGACGGCGCGCCGGGTGCCGACCTCATCGTGCTCGACCTGGGTCTGCCGGACATGGACGGCCTCGACGTCGCCCGTGCGATCCGCTCCGCCGGGCTGACCACGCCCGTCCTGGTGCTCACCGCGCGCGCGGAGGAGGTCGACCTCGTCGTCGGCCTCGACGCGGGCGCCGACGACTACGTCACCAAGCCGTTCCGGCTCGCCGAGCTGCTCGCCCGCGTCCGCGCGCTCCTGCGGCGCAGCGGCTCCGAGCCCGTCGAGGAGGACGAGCTGCGGGCGCAGGACGTGCGCGTCGACGTCGCGGCCCGTCGCGCGTTCCAGGGCGAGCACGAGCTGCACCTGACCGCCAAGGAGTTCGACCTGTTGCGCGTGCTCGTCGCGGCCGGTGGGGCGGTAGTGGGGCGCGAGCAGCTGATGCGCGAGGTCTGGGGCTCGGACCCGACCGGCTCCACGAAGACGCTCGACATGCACGTGTCCTGGCTGCGCCGCAAGCTCGGCGACGACGCGAACGACCCCCGCTACATCTCGACCGTGCGGGGCATGGGCTTCCGGTTCGAGACCGGCACGGTGCAGGCCGACCGGGCCTGACCGGTGCGCCGCCGCGTCCTGCTCGCGACCATCGCGGCGGTCACCGTCGCGGTGGTGCTGCTCGGCTTCCCGCTGGGGTTCCTCGGCGCCCAGCTGGTGCGGCAGAACGAGATGCGGGGCCTGGAGACCCGCGCCGACCGCGTGGCCCAGACGGTCGACTTCCGGGTGGACAACTCGATCGAGCTGACCGACCGCATGCTCGAGCCGTACGTCGGCGGCGGGGACGAGGTGGTCGCCAGCGTCGTCGTCCGCACCATCGACGAGGCGGTGTACCGCGCCGGGCCCGGCCTGGAGGGACGCCTGGTCTCGGTGCGCGCGACGAGTGACACCGGCGCCACCGTGCTCCTCTACGTCTCCTGGTGGGACCTGTTCTGGCGCTCCACGCGCGTGGTCGCGCTCGTCGGCATCGCCGCGCTCGTCGCGCTGGTCGCCGGCATCGGCATGGCGATCTGGCAGGCGAACCGGCTCGCGTCGCCGCTGGTGTACCTCGCGGCGTCCGCCGAACAGCTGGGCACGGGACAGGTGCGCCCGCAGCTCGAGGAGTCCGGCGTCGAGGAGATCGACCAGGTGGCACTCGAGCTGGCGCGGTCCGCGGACCGCATGGCCGGGCGGCTGGCGGCCGAGCGGCAGTTCGCCTCCGACGCCTCGCACCAGTTGCGCACGCCGCTGACCGCACTGACCATGCGCCTGGAGGAGATCTCGCTCACCGCGTCGGAGGAGTCGGTGCGGGAGGAGGCGCGGATCTCGCTCGAGCAGGTGGAGCGCCTGGTCAAGGTGGTCGACGACCTGCTCGCCGCCTCGCGCCGCGCGCAGGGCGGCACCACCGAGGCGGTTCCGCTCGCCGAGGTGGTCCACCAGCAGGAGGAGGAGTGGGGGCCGACGTTCGCCCGGGCCGGGCGTCGCCTGGTGTTCGACGTCGACCCCGCGACGCAGGTGCTCGCCACGCCGGGCGCGCTCGCGCAGGTGCTCGCGACGCTCATCGAGAACTCGCTCAAGCACGGCGCCGGCACCACGTCGGTGCGCTCCCGTCCCGGCGGTCCGTCGGGCGCGGTGGTCGTCGAGGTGTCCGACGAGGGCGAGGGCGTGTCCGACGAGCTGGCACCGCGGATCTTCGAGCGCGGCACGACGAGCGGCAAGGGGACGGGGCTCGGCCTGGCGCTGGCGCGCGACCTCGCGGCGGCCGACGGCGGCCGGCTCGAGCTGGCGCAGCGGCGGCCCGCGGTGTTCGCGCTGTTCCTCGCCGGGGTTCCCGCGGGGTTGCGGCGCGAGGTGGTCCTGCCGCGCGGCTCGGCGGTGCCGACACGAGGCGGGCGCCGGCGGTAGGCGGCGCCCCTCCCCGCTCCCCCCTCCCCGCTCCCCCCTCCCCCCTCCCCGCTCTTCAGTTTCCTGAACCTCAGGTCGTGGATCGCGACCCAGGACTCAGGAACCTGGGTGCCGGACGAGCCGCCCACAGGCCAGGCGGGCGAGTGGCTGCCCACAGTGCGGGCGGTGTCGAATGGTGGTCGTGCTGCGGGCGCGAGCGTGACCGCATGGCAACTGGAACGTCGAGACCGGCGAACGAGCGGTGGGTACCACCCGTGGCGTGGCGGCAGGGTGGCGTGTTCACGCGACGGCAGGCCGTTGACGCGGGCGCCTCACCCGGTCAGGTGCGGTGGCGGGTGCACCGGGGTATCTGGGTGCCGGTCGTCGGCCGGGCGCTGCGCAGCGCCGCGGAGGAGCCGGACGAGCGCACGGACATGTTCGGTGCACACGTGACGTGGCCGGACTGCGTCGTCGTGCTCGGCACTGCCGCCCGCGTGCATCGACTGCCTGTACGCCCAGACGGATTGGTCCACGTCGTCGTCCCGTCCGGGCGGCCGAAGCGCGGTGCGCTCGTCCCGCACGAATTCCGGCTCGATGAGGGCGACGTCATCGATGTGCTGGGGGTGCCGGTGACGACGCTGCGCCGGACCGTGCTCGACTGCCTCGGTCGGCTGCCCGACGGTCCTGCCCTCGACCTCCTCGCGTGGGTTTCGTCGCGACGCCTCCTCCGGCACGAGGAGTTGTTCGCGTGGATCGGGGAGCATCCCGGCCGATGGGGCAACCGGTCACGCCGGCACGCCGCTGACCGTCTGGTGCGCGGCGCTCTGAGCCCGGCCGAGGACCGGCTCCACGCGATCTTGCGGCGCAATGGCATCACCGGGTGGTCGGCCAACGTGGGCCTGCACGACGTGCTCGGAGTGTGGGCGGTGGCGGACGTCTACTTCCCCGACGTGCGGCTGGTGATCGAGGTGGACGGTCGACGAGCGCACGAGGGCGACCGGTTCCAGAGCGACCGCACACGCCAGAACTTGCTCGTGGGGGTGGGCTGCACCGTGCTGCGCTACACGTGGACCGATCTCGTGGAACGCCCCGCGCGGGTTGCCGCCCAGATCCGGGCGACCGTGGAGTCCCTCCGTGCGGCACGTTCCTGAACTTGGCGTCGCGGAGAACGACCCGATCCTCAGGAAACTGAGTCGTGAGGAGGGCGCCGCTAGGCTCGGGGCGTCTCCGCCGTCGACAGAAGGACACACGGTGCCTCGCGCGCTCATCACCGGTATCACCGGTCAGGACGGCCTCTACCTGTCCGAGCTGCTGCTTTCCAAGGGATACGAGGTCTACGGCCTGATCCGTGGGCAGAACAACCCGAAGCGCGAGCTCGTCGCGACCATCGTCCCCGACGTGCGGCTGGTCACCGGTGACCTGACGGACTTCTCCAGCCTCATGCGAGCCCTGGAGTATGCGCGGCCCGACGAGGTCTACAACCTGGGCGCCATCTCCTACGTCGCCTACTCCTGGGAGAACGCGCTTCTGACCTCCGAGGTCACGGGCAAGGGCGTGCTCAACGTCCTCGAGGCGGTGCGCCTGTTCGCCGGTGACGACCCGGCGCGGGTGCGGTTCTACCAGGCGTCGAGCTCGGAGATGTTCGGCAAGGTGCAGGAGGTGCCACAGCGCGAGACCACGCTGCTGTGGCCCCGCTCGCCCTACGGAGTGGCCAAGGTGTTCGGCCACTACATGACGATCAACTACCGCGAGTCGTACGGGATGCACGCCTCGAGCGGCATCCTGTTCAACCACGAGTCGCCGCGCCGTGGGCCGGAGTTCGTCACCCGCAAGGTTTCGCAGGCGGTGGCGCGCATCTCGCTCGGTGTCCAGGACTCATTGGCGCTGGGCAACCTCGACGCACAGCGGGACTGGGGTTTCGCGGGCGACTACGTCGAGGCGATGTGGCTGATGCTTCAGCAGCCGGAGGCGAGTGACTACGTCGTGGCGACCGGCGAGACGCATTCGATCCGGGATCTGCTGGACGTCGCGTTCGCACACGTCGGCATCGACGACTGGAGCGGGCACGTCAGCCAGGACCCTCGTTTCATGCGCCCAGCCGAGGTGGATGCACTGATCGGAGACGCGACGAAGGCGCGCACGCGGCTCGGCTGGAAGCCCAAGGTGGCCTTCGCGGACCTCGTGCGGATGATGGTCGACCACGACGTGGCCGAACAGGGCGCGCTGGCGCGCTGATGGGCCGATGACCGTCGCGTTCGTCACCGGCGTGGCCGGTCAGGACGGCAGGCTTCTCGCCGCGCGTCTCGTGGCCGAAGGCGCCGAGGTCCACGGCATGCTCGGGCCGTCAGACGACCCGGAGGCGCTCGCGGAGGTGCTGCCCGCCGGCCTCGTCCTCCACACCGCCGACCTTGCGGACGGCGCGGCTGTCGCCCGGGCCGTGTGGGACGCCGCACCCGACGAGGTCTACAACCTGGGCGGGATCAGCTCGGTCGCGCGGTCATGGCAGCAGCCGGGCCTCACCGGCGCGGTGACCGGGCTCGGAGCGGTCCACGTCTACGAGGCGGCCGCGGCGGTTCAGGAAGCGACCGGCCGTCCCGTGCGCGTGGTCCAGGCGTCGAGTGCGGAGATCTTCGGGCAGCCGGAGCGTTCGCCCCAGGACGAGTCGACGCCGGTGTGCCCGGTGTCGCCGTACGGCGCGGCGAAGGCCTATGCCCACCACATGGCGCGGGCGTTCCGCAGCCGCGGCCTGTTCGTCGCGACCTGCATCCTCTACAGCCACGAGTCGCCGTTGCGCCCCGAGGCGTTCGTCACGCGGAAGATCACCGCGGCGGCGGCGCGCATCGCCCGTGACGGCGGCACCCTGGCCCTGGGCGACGTCTCGGCTCGCCGCGACTGGGGGTGGGCGCCCGACTACGTCGACGCCATGGTTCGCGCCGCGCGGCACGACGAGCCCGACGACTTCGTCATCGCCACCGGTACGACGCACAGCGTGCGGGACTTCCTCGCCGCGGCGATGGCCCGTGCCGGCGTGGAGGACTGGGAGTCCCGCGTCACGAGTGATCCGGGGCTGTTCCGGCCGGTGGACGCGCCGGAACAGGCGGGCGACGCGAGCAAGGCACGCCGGGTGCTCGGCTGGGTGCCCACGGTCGGGTTCGACGAAGTGGTGGCGCGCATGGTCGACCACGACCTCGCGCTGCTCGCCGCGCGGTAGCGGCGCGCGAAGGGGTCAGGCCTGCGCCGGCACCGCGGGCGCGCCGGTGAACACCCAGAGCTTGTAGCCGACGTAGCGGAAGATCGTCGCCAGCCCGATGCCGATCACCGTGGCGACGTTGTCCTCCAGCGGGCCGGCCAGGTGGAACACGTATCGGGAGAGGGCCAACGTCGCCACGGGGACGACGGCGCCGACGGCGTTAAGCGCCCCGTAGATGAGCAGCTCACGCCCGCGACGGTTGGTCCGCTGGTTGGCGAAGGTCCAGTTGCGGTTGCCGACCCACGAGGCGAAGGTCGCGACCACCACCGAGATCACCTTGGCGGTCAGCGGCTTGTGGTCCAGCACGTGCCCGGGGCCGAAGACGAGGAGGTTGTAGAGGCCCAGGTCGAGGACGAACGCGCCGCCCCCGACGATGAGGAAGCGCGACGTCTCCTTGATCCAGGCACGCAACTTCTCCGGCTCGCGCAACGCCCGGATTCGCTCCGCGATGCCGGGGGCCGCGGGAGCGGCGACGGCGGTCTCGAGGGGCATCTCGTCAGCTGCGGTCACCCGGCGAGGATAGTCCCGGCGCCCTGGCCGTCCCATCCGAACGCCTCCCGTCCGAGGAGGGACGGACGTCGGCGGCGCGCGGTCGCCGGGCCCGCCACAATGGGCCAACGCCGACTCGGGAGGGACGTCATGGCTGTGCAGCCGCTGGTGGGGATCGTCATGGGCTCGGACTCGGACTGGCCGGTGATGCAGGCCGCCGCCGACGCCCTCTCGGAGTTCGACGTCCCCGTCGAGGTCGACGTCATCTCGGCGCATCGCCAGCCCGACAAGACCATCGCCTACGCCCGTGCGGCCGCCGGTCGTGGGCTGCGGGCGATCATCGCCGGGGCGGGCGGCGCGGCCCACCTCCCGGGCGTGCTCGCCGCACTGACGACGCTCCCGGTCGTCGGCGTGCCGATCCCGCTCGCGCACCTCGACGGCCTGGACTCGTTGCTCTCGATCGTGCAGATGCCCTCCGGGGTGCCGGTCGCGACGGTCGGCGTCGGGGCGGCCCGCAACGCCGGCCTGCTCGTCGTGCGCATCCTGGCCTCCGGAACGGACCCCCTAGCCCGGCGTCTGGCGCCCGAGTACGCGACCTTCCAGGACGGGCTGCGCGCCCAGGCCGACCTCAAGGGCGAGCGGCTGCGCGCCCGGACCTCGAGCGAGGGCACGCCCACCGGCTTCACGGCCTGACGGTCCAGGGACGGTGAGCTCCGCATCGCCCAGCGCGGTCGACGTCGACGTCGACGTCGTCCGGCGAACCAACAACCTGGACGCGCTGCGGCTGCTCGCCGCGCTCGGTGTGATCGTCGGACACGGGCACATCCTCATCGGCGCACCGGGTCAGGTGCCGTCCGTGCTGGGCATCGCGACCCACTACTTCGGCGTCAGCATCTTCTTCGCGATCTCCGGCTGGCTGATCACCGGCAGCTGGGAGCGATCGCGGTCCGTGCCGCTGTACGTCACCAGCCGGGCCCTGCGGATCGTTCCGCTGCTGTGGCTCGTCGTGCTCGTCAGCGTGCTCGTGCTGGGCCCCCTGGCGACGACGCTGCCGCTCGGCGAGTACCTGCGGTCCGGCGGGACGTGGCGCTACCTGGTCAACCTCGTCTTCCTGCCGGCGGACGGCCTGCCGGGTGTCTTCGACGGCGTGCCGTACCCGGGCGTCGTCAACGGCTCGGTGTGGACGCTGCGAGCCGAGGTGGTCTGCTACGGCGTGGTGCTGGCGCTCGGGCTGGTCCGGCGGCGTTCGCTTCAGACCGCCGGCTTCGCCGCGTTCGCGCTGGTCGCGGTGGTGCTCGTCGAGGTCGGAGACGTGCGGCTGGTCGGGTCCAGCCTGTCCGGCGCGGGCACCACCTGGGTGTACTTCGCGGTCGCCGCGCTGATGCGGCTCCACCTGCCGCGGCGATGGCTGCGGCTCGACGTCGCGGCGGGCGTCACGGCCGCCTGGGTGCTCGTCTACGCGGTGGGCGGCGGGACCGCGTCGGGGCGGTTCTCCTGGGTGGCGCTGCCGTACCTCGTGCTGGCCGTCGGGCTGGCGTCGTGGCCGGGTGTGCGGCGCGCGGCGCGGTTCGGGGACCTCTCGTACGGCACGTACCTGTGGGCGTTCCCGGTGCAGCAGGTGCTGGTCCAGACGATCGGCCCGCTGCCGCTCGTCGTCGACGTGCTCCTCGTCGCGTCGATCTGCGCGGTGCTCTCGTACGGCACCTGGCACGTGCTCGAACACCCCGCGCTGCGTCTGCGTAACCGGTGGTTCGCGCCCGCAGCAGATCAGCTGGGGACGCCGCCGACCGTGCCCGGGGGCAGCTCGCCGTTCGCGATCTGCGCGAAGAAGCCCGGTGTGGCGTCGGGGTCCAAGAGCACCGTCGAGCCGACGCCGCCCGGCCGGTAGTCGAGGCTCTTGAGCGGGGGAGTGCCGGTGATGCCGCCGGGGCCGGTCGCGGCGCGGAACGCGAGGGCGACACGCGCCAGCGTGATGACGTTCGCGGACTCGTCGACCGTCAGCGCATCCGTCCCGGCGCGGACCAGCCGCACCTGGCGCCCCGGGTTGACCAGCGTGCTCGAGGAGGCCGCCGACGAGGCCACCTTCTGGATCACCTGGCGCTGGCGCTCCGCCCGGCCGATGTCGCCCTTCGGGTCGGCATACCGCTCGCGGGAGAACTGAAGCGCAACGACACCGTTGGTCAGGTGGCAGCCGGGCGACCAGACCAGCCCGCTCTTCGCCGGCGTGGGAATGTCGAGGTCAGAGCACAGCTCAACGCCGCCCAGCGCATCTACCACGCCTTCGACGCCGCCGAACCCGACCTCGATGTAGTGATCGACCGTCATGCCGGTCAACTGCTCGACCGTGGTGACGAGCAACGCCGGTCCACCCGAGGCGTAGGCGAAGTTGAGCTTGTCGTCGCCGTGGCCGGGGATGTTGACGTAGGAGTCCCTGGGGAGGCTGATGAGGGCCGCCGGCCCGTGCGCGGGGACGTGCAGCAGCATGATCGAGTCCGACCGCGCGCCCTCGGTGCCGTCGGGCTCGTCGGCCGGGCGCTCGTCGGACCCGGCGAGCAGGTACGTGGCCCCGGCGGTGTTCGGGGCGCCGGACAGGGCGTCGACGTGGTGAAGCCGGCCGTTCGCCCAGACCGCGAGGCCCACGGGCCAGGCGACGACGAGAACGAGGAGGACGACGAGCACCGCGGCGACCCGGCGGCCGCGACGCCCGCGCGGTCGTGAGCCGGATGGGATCGGCTGGGGGCCCGCGGGCGGTCGGGGTGCGGCCGGGGGTCGAGTGGCAGGACGCGTCGGTGCCGCGGGGGCGTAGGCGGCGGACCGTGTGGTCGTCGTGCGGCGGGGCGGGATCGCCGCGGGCCGGCTCGACGCACGATCCGTGACCGGTTGAGCGGAACCCCCGGCGCGCGCCGTGACGCGCGGCGGCACCGGGCGCGCCGGGGTGCCGCGGCCGACGACGATCGGTTGGTCGTCCCCGGCGTTGGGACGGGGCCGCGACGCACCCGGCTGGATGCTCGGTGGCACGGACCCCGCGCGCTCGCGGTCGTTCGTCATCGCCCTCCTGCCTCCGATGCCGGCCCGCGAGTGCCGCGCGGACGTCCCTCGATCGTACGAACCGGTCCCGCCGCTGTCCGGCGCAACACGCGTCTGTGCCGGTCAGGGTGCGGCGTCAGCCGCAGACCGCCGTGACGTCGGCCGGGGTGAACGGGTCCACACCCGCCTCCTTCGTCTCGGTGGGTGTCGGTGACCCCGTGTCTTGCGGCGCGGTCGTCTCCGGGGGAGTGGTGGTGTCGGTGCCGCTCGGGGTCTGCGATGCCGGGGGCTCGGTGGCGACGATCGGCACGTCGGTCGCCATGTTCAGCCACACCTGGGTCGCGTCGTCCGTCCACTCCACGCGGTTGGGGTCGCTCGCCGCCGGCGCCCACGGGATCGTCATGAACGTGATGCCGCTCGCCCGGATTCCCCGGAGGTTGTACGCCACGCCGGTGATGCTCGGCAGGTCCAGGTCGGTGGTCAGGGACGCGGTCGCGGCCGAGAGGAACGGCACCAGCTTGGTCAGGTCCGTGAGCACGGCGCGCGAGAGCACCTGGTTGGCGATCGCGGCGATGAGCCGCTGCTGGTTGCCGATCCGCGAGATGTCCGAGCCGTTGCTGACGTTGTTGTGGCGCGACCGCGCGAATTTGAAGGCGTCCTCGCCCGTGAGCAGCTGCTGCCCGGCCGTGAGGTTGAGGCCCACGTAGGAGTCGTGGAGGTCCTCCGGGATGCAGATGTCGACGCCGCCGATCGCGTTGACCATCGCCTGGAAGCCCGCGAAGTCGACGACGACGAAGTGGTCGATCACCAGGCCGGTGTTGTCCTGGACGGCCCGCACCGCGCATGCCGCGGCCGACCGAACGTCCCCGCCGACGTCCCACCCGGTGGCGAAGGCCGAGTTGATGAGGTCGCGCTTGCGGGACTTCGTCGTGCTGCCGTCGGACATGACGCAGGACGGGATGGGGACCAGCGAGTCACGCGGGATCGAGACCGCCTCGACCCGGCTCCGGTCGGCGGAGACGTGGACGACGATCGTCGTGTCCGCCCGCATTCCCTGGGTGACGACGCCCTCCTGCTCCGTCGTCGCCGCGTCGCGGTAGTCCGAGCCGAGCACGAGGATGTTGACCGGACGGCCGGCGCTGGGGTCCTCGGGGTCCGGCGTCGCCGTGGCCTGCGCGGGGGTGCCGACGAGGTCGCTGATGTCGACCGTGTCGAGGTTGGAGTTGAGCCGCTGGCCGAACCACGCCACGGCCGAGACGCCGAAGACCAGGACCACCGTCAGGCTCAGGGCGACGCCGCGCAGGACGGCCTGCCCGTGCAGGTCCCGGGCGTGCCGGGGCTCGCGCGGACGTGCGACGGAGGCGTGGCGGGCGGCGGGCACGCCGGAATCCTACGGGCGCCGGCTGCGTCGCAGGCGGAGCCTGGGAGTGGGCTGAGTGGAGGATCTGTGCAGATCAGCGGGCAGTCGGCGTGGAGTCCGGGCTCGCCACCTGTGGGGTGCTGACCGGGGTGACGGTGCCGTCCGGCGCGATGTGTCCCACCCAGACTTGGCTGGTGCCGTCGAATCCCCCGAGCGGGACGTGCACCAGGGATCTCTCCCACCACGAGACGGGGGACACCCGCATCGGCGCTGG
>CAZBIO010000169.1:0-9060 GCA_964491965.1 uncultured Cellulomonas sp. | reverse complement strand
ACGACGAGCGGTGCGGTACGCCGCGCTCGTCGGCGCCGCGGCGCTCGTCGCCGGACTGGTCGCACAGTCGGCGCGCAACCAGACGCGGGAGGCCCAGATCGCGGGGCTGCCGGGCCTGGTCCGGACGTCGGGTGCCGGCCTACGGGAGCTGTGGACCATCGACCCGGGCCAGGCGCAGGCGGTGCTGCACGGGGTCGTCGTCGGCGGGACGCTCGTCGGGCCCCTCGAGGACGAGGCCGGCGAGGCGGTCGGCGTCGCCGGGACGGACCCGGACACCGGGCGGCGGCTGTGGACGGCCGAGCCGCCGTGGCTCTCCTGGGGTGTGGAAAGGCCGCTGTGGGTGGAGTGCGGCCGGGCGGGTGCGCTGGCGACGTGCCTGGCCGAGGGCGGCTCCGGATATCTCGCCTGGTCACTCGACCCCGCGACCGGGCGAACGGTCACCGCGAGGGAGCTGCCGTCGGAGGTCGCCACCGCGCTCGTCGACGGCCGGGTCTGGGTGCTGGCCGGTTTCGACACGGCGGGGCGGCAGCGCCTCGTCTGGAACGAGCCCGACCGGCTGCGCATGTCCGTGCTCGACCTGGCGACCGGCGGGGAGGCGTGGGCGTGGGACGGCCCGCCGGGGTTCGTCGGCGCGCCATGGTCGGCGTCGATCGTCGGCGACGGCTCGCTGATCCTGCGCGGCGAGCGAGGCTGGCTGCTGGGCCCGGACGGCGCGGTGCGGACCATCGAGGTGCGGCCCACCGTGGGTGCGTTCGCCGCCGGTCGGGTCGCGGCGCTGATCCAGACGCTGCTCTCGCCGCGCACCCCCGGGCGGCTGCTGACGGCGGGCGGGGCGTGGCGCGACGTGCCCGGCCAGCCACTGCCGCTGGCGGTCGACGACGGCTCGGCGCCGGGGATGGAGTTCCTGCGGGGCGGCTGGGCGGTCGGGGGTGCCGGGGCGCGCGGGGCCGACACCGGGGGCAGGGCGGCCGCGGGCGGCACCGTCGCCGTCTCCGGACGTACGGGCGACGAGCGGTGGCGGCTGGCGACCGGCGCCGACCACGCCGCGCTGCTGGACGGCCGGCTGTACCTCGCCTCGGACGGGCACCTGTCGGCGGTCGACGCGCAGACGGGCGCGCCACTGTGGTCCGCCGCGACCGACGACGGCGTGACCGGGATCGGGACGGACGGGTACGCGGTGCTCGTGGCGTCGCGTCAGGCGGTCGAGGCCTTCGGGCTGTCCGACGGGCGGCGGCTGTGGCGGACGGACGTCGTGACCCTGCTGCGCGGCGCCGGGGCGCAGTGGGCGGGCGAGCGGGTGCGGCTGGACACCGGGGTGCCACACGTCGTGGTGACGCGGCGGGACGGGTCGGCGGTGGTGCTGGGGTAGGTGGACCGGGTGCCCGGCGAGCCGCCCACAGCCCCTGGGAGCGTGTGATGTCTCAGGACATCGGTGACAGTTCTGTATCAGGACATCGGTGACAGTTGATGTCTCAGGACTTCGGTGACGTTCGTTGGGCGTGGCCTGGTCCGCCGCGGGGTCGTCCGGTGCCGACGTAGCGCACGCCTGGCGCGGCGCGGGTGTGGGTGATGAGGACTTCGCCGTGAAGGTCGGTGACGATGATCCGGTCGCCGTCGATGGTGATGAGCACGTCCTGGTAGGCGAGCCAGAGGCCGACGGCGTAGACGACCGAGTCCAGGTTGAAGGTGCCGTTGGAGTTCAGGGTCTTGGAGTGTGTGCCGGAGGGCAACGCCTTGGGCATCCGCGCAGGCGTGGCTCTGGGTTCGGGTGCCGGCTGTTCGGTGGTCGGGACAGCGGGGGCCGGGCGGGGCGCGTCGGCCTTCGGTGTGGCTTGCCACGCGGTCAGTGGCGTGACCCGTCCGGGTAGGCCCTGGTGGGGACGTTCGGTGTTGTAGATCCGGTCGAACTCGTCGACCTGGCCCTGCAGTTCGGCCAGGGTCGCGGCGATGGGCTGCTTGTCGAGGTACCGGAACAGGGTCTGGTGGAAGCGCTCGTTCTTGCCCTGCGTGGTCGGCTTGTAGGGCTTGCCGGTGATGGGTTCGACGCCCATGCGCTTGATGTGGATGACGAACTGGCCGAGGTAGCCGCGCCTGGTCGGGTTGAACGCCAGACCGTTGTCGGACAGCAGCCGCTGCGGGACCCCGTGGACGGCGACGGCCTTGTCCATCACCGCGATCGCGTCCGACGCGGTCTCGGACCACGCGACGTGTGAAGCAACGGCGTACCGGGAGTGGTCATCGATGAGCTGGAAGATCACGCACTTGCGTCCGCCGGTCAGCACGTACTCGGTCGCATCGATCTGCCAGCACGCGTTCGGGGCCGGGTAGACGAACCGGCGAAAGGCCGCACGAGGCTTCTTGCGCGGCTCCAGGCGCGCGACGCCGGCCTGCCGGAAGACCCGCGCGAGCGACGCCACGGACGGGACCACGTGCAGGCCCATCGCCCTCATCTTGTCGTGCACGCTGATCGGCCCGTGGTCCAGCCCGGAGGCCTCCAACGCGGCCCGCACCGCCAACGCCTGATCCTTGACCTCATCAGCAACCGTCGACGGGCTCGACCTCGGCCGCCGAGAGCGCGGCTCAAGAACCGCCGCCGGACCGTCCGCCAGGGCTCGTCTGCGCAGCTCGTAGAACGTCTTCCTCGAGATCCCCGACGACGCGCAGAACGTCGTCACCGCCCCGCGCGGCGCATCATCCGGCCACTGCGCGATCGCCAGACGGACACGAGGATCGACAGGTTCAGCGGCAGCCACTCCCGAAGGATCCGCGCCGAAGTGTCACCACCAAGCCCACCAGAAGTGTCACCGATGTCCTGAGACAGAACCGTCACCGATGTCTTGAGACATGACACAGCCCCTGGGAGTGAGCATCCGCGAGCCGCCCACAGCCCGCGGGAGTCTGCGGCGCACCACACGTGTTTGCGCAGATCAGGTGCCACTTCTGAGTTGCGCGAGCCGCCCGGTTCCGATAGGCTTCGAACAGACGTTTGATACGACCGAGTTCTGGGCGGGGGTGCACGACGATGGAACGTCGCTCGTCGGACGCGCCCGCGCCCCATGGTGGCGACGCGTTGCCGGAGGAGTTGGCGGCGTGGATCGCCGCCGCCCCGGCCGTGCTGGACGCCACGCGCGACGCGCACCACTGGGACGCGGCGACGCGGCAGCGGACCCTCCTGGCGCTGGACAGGGTCGCGAACGCGATCACCGTCGGCCGGTCGCGGGTGGTGACCGCGGAGGCCGAGGCCGGCACCTGGGGCCTCAAGGGAGACCGGGACCTGCCGAGGTTCCTCGGGCGGGTGACTCGCCAGGGTCCCGGGTCCGGGTTCGCGCAGGTGGGGCAGGCCGCGACGCTCACCGCGATGCCGGCGGTGGCGGACGCGATGGTGGACGGCTCGGTGACGCCCAAGCACCTGCAGGAGATCACTCGAGCCATGGCGGCGTCGCCGCTGCTCGCCTCCGAGCTGGTGACCGCCGAAGGTCAGGAGCGGCTCGTCGAGATGGCAGGCCGCCTAGACGGCCGGGCGTTCGGGACCCGGTTGAGGCAGATGTCGGCGGAGCTCGACCCGGCGTCGCGCCAGCGCTCGCACGACGAGCAACGGGCGAAGCGGTTCCTCACCTTGACGCACCGCTCGGACGGCACGGAGCTCCGCGGGTTCCTCGACTCGGTGACCGGGTACACGGTGCGGAAGATGCTCGACGCCTTCACCCCGCGCCCCGCGAAGGACGACACCCGGCCCCGCGACGTACGGCAGGCGGACGCGTTGGCGGCGCTGGCCGATCACGTCCTCTCGGACAAGCGCACGACGCCCGGGACCACGGCGCCCGTGCAGGCGGTCGTCACGGTCTCGCAGGAGACGTGGGCCGCGCTGCGCGCGACGCGAAGCGAGGACCGCGACGGTGCCGGGCGTGACGGGCGTGTGCCGTCGGACGGATCGATGGCGGACGTGGTCGGGCGGCTGCGCGGGGTTCCCGCCGCCGTCGACGAGACCGGCCAGGCGTGGCCCGCGACCGAGATCGCCCGCGCGCTGTGCGACTGCCTCCTGACGCGCGCGGTGGTGAACGCCGAGGGGCAGGTGCTGGACCTCGGCACCGAGGATCGCCTCTTCACGCGCGGCCACTGGCTCGCGCTGATCGCCTCCGGCCAGACGACCTGCGCGGTCGAGGGCTGCGGCATGCCGCTCCGGTACTCCCAGCTGCACCACATGGCGTGGTGGCTGCGCGACGACGGCCCGACGAGCCTGGCGAACTGCGCGCCGGAGTGCACCTTCCACCACGGCGAGATCCACCGGCTCGACCTGCGCGTGACGCGTCGGGCGGACGGCTCGTACGAACACCGCTATCCCGACGGACGCCTGTACGGCGGGGTCCCGCCCGACGACGGGCCGCCAACTGGTGGGTCATCTACTGGCGAGCCACCTACGGGTGAGCCACCTGCTGCCGCGTCACCTACTGGCGGCTCGCCAGGCGACGACCCGCCCGGACAACTGCCTCTCTACGACGCCGCCTGAACGGGTAGGCAGTTGGCTCCGTCATGCCGCCCGATCGGGTGGGGGTGCTGCTGCGCGGCGCGGGAGCTGCCGCGCGCGTCGAACGGCTGGACTGGCGCTGATGCAGCGCATACGGCACATTCGGCCTCGCGGCGTTGGCGCCCGGCTGACCCGTGGATCAGAGCAGGACGATCGACCAGATGCCGGTGCCGTAGCCGTTGATGTCGAGCTCGAGGTCGATCCGGGGGGCGGCCACCTTGGACCAGGTCGCGACGTCGGCGGGTGCGGGAATGTCGCCGCCGTAGACGGCCGCGAGCCGCAGGTGCGGGGCGCCCTCGGCGTTGAACAGCGACGCCGCCACGTTGAGCACCTCGGCGATGTTCTCCCCGAGCTGCACGGGCAGGATCCCGCTCTTCACGGCGGCGTCGGCCGCGGAACGGGGCGCCAGGCCCAGCGCCGCACCGAGGTGGGCCGCGGCAGCGAGGTCGACGAGGATCAGCGCGACGACGTGCCCGTCGTCGGTCAGGTAGGTCCCGGCGAGGTTCTCGCGGTTCTTCTTCAGGTCGACGCCCAGGCGGGCGGAGTGTGCCTCGACGGCTCGGCCGAGCAGGCCCTCGACGAGCTCGCGCACCGCCTGCGCGGTGGGAAGCGGGGTCACGGACACGTCAGTGCTCCTCAGAGGTGGGGCGACTCAGGCGAGGCACGGCTCGATCGTGTCGCGGAACGTCTCGGGCGTGAACGGCTTGGCGATGAGGAACAGGGCGCCGGCCTCCTCGGCGAGCTGGCGCATCTCGCCCGACCCCTCGGACGTGACGAACCCGAACGGCGTCCCGAATCCCTCGGCGCGCAGCGCCTTGAGCAGCTCGAGCCCCGTCATCTCCGGCATGTTCCAGTCGGACAGCACGACGTCCGGCTCGTCGGCCCGCACCGCCTCGAGCGCCTCGCGCCCGTCCGCGGCCTCGCGCACCTCCCAGTCGAACCCGGCCTGCCGCAGCGTGCGGATCACGATCTGCCGCATGACGCGGCTGTCGTCCGCCACGATGACCCGGATCATCGTCCCTCCCAACCGTCCGCCGCTCCCGCGAGCGGAGATCGTTCCCACACCGTCAGCACGAGCGAGTGCCCGCGCCACGCCAACGGCACGCGCTGCACCGCGCGGCCCTCCTCCGGCAGCCGGCCCGCGACCCGCGGCAGCCCGAGCGTCCCGTACTGCGGCAGGAGCGCCTTGACGTTCCCGCCGAGCACGTTGGCCACCTCGCCGAGTGCGTCGACCAGGTCCTCCTTGGCCACCGCCGTCCCCGGCGCGAGCCGCAGCAGCGCACGGGCGAGCTCGGCCGCCGCGTCCGACGAGGTCTCCAGCGACGCGCGCCCCGTCCACGGCCCGTGCACGTCCACCCACGCGGCGACGTCGTGCGCCGTCGTCGGCAGCGGTCCCTGCCACGGCGCGAGGCTGCCCTCCTCGCCGTCGACGAGCGCAGCGAAGATCTCCGCCGCGATAGCGCAGACCTCGTCGTGCGCGACGACGACGCTCACGGCTCCGCCTTCCCGGCGACCGCGGGCAGCAGGCCCAGCAGGTCGAGCTTGTCGCGCAGGGCGTCCGGCGAGAACGGCTTGATGAGGTACTCGTGCGCCCCGGCGGCGAGCGCGCGCACGATCTGCTCCTGCTCGCTCTCGGTGGTGACCATCATCAGGGTGATGGCGCGGAACTGGTGCCCGGCGCGCAGCCGCGAGATGAGCGTCAGGCCGTCCATCTCCGGCATGTTCCAGTCGATGCACGCCAGGTCGACGCTCAGCCCCGACTCGAGCAGCGCGAGCGCGGCGGCGCCGTCCGCCGCCTCGGCGGTCTCGAAGCCCAGGTCCCGCAGGGTCCCGGAGACGATGCGCCGCATCGTCCTGGAGTCGTCGACGACGAGTGCTTTCATGACAGACCTCGCTGGCTCGGGGCGGAAGCGGGTGGGGTGGCCGTGTGGTCGCGCCTCGTCGCCGGGCGGGGCGCGGCGAAGGCCGAGACGACGGGCAGCGGCCGCGTGTTCGGCGCGCTGAAGGGTGAGCCGAGCGGCACGGGCGCGGGACCCGTCACCCCGGGCACCGCGGGATGCGGCACACCGGTCGCCGTCGTCGCACCTGGGATGGCGAAGGCACCCGTCGGCGGCCCGAAGGGCGTGGACGCCACCGGCCGGTGCAGCACCGCGCCGCCGACCTCGACGCGCTCGAAGCCGTCGTGGACGCCGAGCGTGGTCTCGGCCGCGCCGAGCACCAGCAACCCGCCGGGCCGCAGCGCCCGCGCGATCCGGTCGAGGACCGCGCGCTTCGTCGCGAGATCGAAGTAGATGAGCACGTTGCGGCAGAAGACCATGTCGAACGGCCCCGGCGGCGCGGGGTCGAGCAGGTTGTGGCGCCGGAACTGCACCCGCGAGCGCAGGTCGGCCTTGACGCGCCAGTGCGCCCCCGCCCGCTCGAAGTGGTGGACGAGCGCGGCCGCCGGCAGCCCGCGGTTCACCTCGAGCTGGCTGTACTCGCCGGCCCGCGCGCGGTCGAGCACCTGCTCGTTGAGGTCCGTCGCGACGACGTCGACCGGCACCGCGGGCTCGTCGGCCAGCGCCATGAGGATCGAGTAGGGCTCCTGCCCGGTGGAGCACGCGGCCGACCAGATCCGCAGCCGTCCGATCCCGCCGGTGGACCGCAGCAGCGGCAGCACGTGGGGCCGCAGGGCGGCGAAGGGCGCGACGTCGCGGAACCACGACGTCTCGTTCGTCGTCATCGCCTCGACCACGCGCGCCAGCTCGGCCTCGCCGCCGCCGGCGCGCACGCGCCGGATGTACGCGTCCACGTCCAGGCCGTGCTCGCGCGCCAGGGGGCCGAGCCGCGACTCGACGAGGTACTCCTTGCCGGGCTCGAGGCGGATGGCGCTGCGCCGCCCGACGAGCTCGGCGACGTAGGCGAACGTGTCGGGGCTCATCGGGCCGCCTTCGCCGCGACGGCGGCCTTCATCGCGCTGGCGAGGATGCCGTTGACGGCGCGCGCGATCTCGTCGAGCGGGAGCACCCGGTGCGCGAAGCCGGCCGTGGCGACGGCGCCGGGCATGCCCCACACGACGCTCGTCGCCTCGTCCTGCGCGATCACGGTCCCGCCGGCCGCGACGATCTGCCCCGCGCCGGTCCGGCCGTCGGCGCCCATGCCGGTGAGCACCACGCC
This sequence comes from uncultured Cellulomonas sp., assembly GCA_964491965.1. Lineage (GTDB taxonomy): Bacteria > Actinomycetota > Actinomycetes > Actinomycetales > Cellulomonadaceae > Cellulomonas. Next base: position 1,379 of record CAZBIO010000169.1, on the reverse strand, counting down.
GAGGAGGTCGCCGCCCGCGGCCTCGACGGCCGACGAGAACATCACGTCGACCGAGGGCCGGCAGAAGTTGACGGGGGGTGAGTCGACGATCGCCGTCGCGAACCCGCCGATGCGCTTGCGGACGACGAGGTGGTGGTCGCCCGGCGCCACGTACACGGTGCCGGGCTGCAGGTCCTCACCGCCGGCCGCCTCGATGACGTGCGGCGCGCCCATCCGGTCGAGCCGGGCGGCGAGCTGGCGGGTGAAGACCGGGGGCATGTGCTGCACGACGAGCATGGGCACGGGCGGGAGCGTGAGCCCGCCGATGAACCGCGACAGCGCCTCCGGTCCCCCGGTCGACGAGCCGACGACGACCAGCCGCACCGGGTGGTTCGGCAGTGCGCCGCCGGCCGCGACCCGGACCGTCGGCCCTCCGGCCTCGGCCCGCACCGGCGCCGGCGCGAAGCGCTTCGTCACCCCGGCGAGGGCGAGGATCCGCGGGATGAGGTCGGTCGCCACCCGGTCGATCGACGCGGCGACGGACGCGCCGCCCGTGGGCTTGGTGACGTAGTCGGTGGCGCCGGCGGCCAGCGCGTCGAGCGTGGCCTCCGCCCCGCGCTCCGTGAGCGTGGAGAACATGACGATCGGCATGCGGTGGCCCGACTGGCGCAGCGCCCGGACCGCCTCGATGCCGTTCATCTCCGGCATCTCGATGTCCATGGTCACCACGTCGGGGGCCAGCTGTTCGACCCTCGCGAGCGCCAAGCGCCCGTTGGCGGCGGTGCCCACCACCTCGACCCGGGAGTCCCGGCTGAGGGCGTCCGACACGAGTCGGCGGATCACCACCGAGTCGTCGACGACGAGCACGCGAACCGGCGTCAACGCGATTCCTTCCGTTGTGTTCCGGGCTGTTGCAACCGCCCGAAGGGTTGCCGCTCCACGGCCATCTGCTTCGCCTATCGGCCGGCGTGACCGTTTTCGGAGGAGTCCGCCGCCCGGTCACTCCGGCGGGTGGCGGCGCCGGTTGCGCCGTCCGGGTGACTGGTCACACCCGGCGAGCGACCTCGGGCCGCAGGTCGTGGCTGACGAGATCAGAACGTGTACGCGGCCACCTGGGAGCGCAGCCGGGAGGAGAGCTCGGCCAGCTCACCCGTCGCGGCGCCCATCTGGTTGACGGCCCCCGACGAGCTCGACGCGGCGGTCGCGACGCCGGTGATGTTGGAGGCGATCTCCCCCGACCCGGTGGCGGCCTCGGCCACGTTGCGGCTCATCTCGGACGTGGTGACGGTCTGCTCCTCCACCGCCGAGGCGATGGTCATCTGGTAGTTGTTGATGTCGGCCACGATGTTGCCGATCTGCCCGATCGCCCCCACCGCGCTCTGGGTGTCGGCCTGGATCGC